>JBOGWA010000027.1:0-7455 GCA_050693155.1 Actinomycetota bacterium
GGTTGGGGGCCGGCGCTGCCGGAGGAGCGACTTTTCAGATGGCGGAGCGACGAAGGCGCCGGCGGCCCCACCAGGTCGGGCAGGGGCGCCGGCGGCCCCACCAGGTCGGGCGAGGGGCGGCGCCGGCCCCACCAGGTCGGGCGAGGACTTACGGGGTGCGGGTAATGACTTGCATGACAACGTAGATGACGGCGAACAGGCCGAAGCCGGAGAGGATCGCGCTCCCGACCTTCTCCAGCGGCTTCTTGAGGGATCCCGTGAGCCCGAGGAGCGCGTTCAACTCGACGAGCAGGACGACGCCACCCGCGATGAGGGCATAGAGGGCCTTTTCGCTCGTGGTGGCCTCGCTGTAGAGGGGCAGGTGGCTCGAGGTCGCCATGAAGAACAGCATGGGAATCGAGAGCACCACGTTCGTCCGGGAAGCGAGAAGGCCTCGCCGCCCGGCGTCGGCGGCCTTCGGGTCCGCCTCGCCTCCCGCCGCCGTCTTCTCGGCCGAGGCGATCACGATCTTCTGGTTCGGCCAGATCACACCCCAGACGTTCAGGAACATGATCGTCCCGAGGATCATCCCGGAAAGAATCGGGATGCCGAATGGGAACGGCTGCGTAAGAACGTCATCCCAGTTCTCCCAACCGAACTGGGCGATGCGGATGAGGATGAGAGAGAGCCCCGCAAAGAACGTGAGCGCTGCGCTGTAACGGAACCAGGCCAGCGCCCTCGGCACGAGCTTTCGGATCGCCGTCCCCCTGACGTCCGGCTCGATCTCCGCGAAGAACGGAACCTGGACGAAGTTGAAGTAATAGAGGAGTCCGATCCAGGTGATCCCCGCGAGAAAGTGCGTCCACCTCGCGAGCAGCGCCCCACCCTCGACCGTAAAGATCTCCATGTTGCCTCCCCCCCAGTACGACGACACGACGACGACACGACGACCCGACGAACTCTCCGGGCTCCACCGGAGTATAAGAAGGAGGACCGCCTCGTCGCTAGGACTTCGTCTTCTGAAAGACCGAGTTGATCTCCGCGATCAGGCTGAGGAGCCTTTTCCCCTGCTCCGGGTCAACCGATCGTTTCGCGTCGCCCGCTTCTTTCGTGGCCTTCCAGAAGAGCTCGTGGAGCTGCGGGAACACCTCGAGATGCTCGGGCTTGAAGTAGTCCGTCCAGAGCACCCACAGGTGGTGCTTCACGAGGTCGGCCCGCTCCTCCTTGATCTTCACGGCCCGCTCCCGAAACACTTCATCGTTTGATTCCTGGTACTTCCCTTGGATGGCCCTCACCGATTCGGCTTCGATCCGCGCCTGGGCGGGGTCGTATACGCCGCAGGGCAGGTCACAGTGCGCATCGACGATCCGGCGCGGCTCGAGCAGTCGAGCAAGCATGGTCTTCATCTTCGTTCCTCCCTTCTCTTTCATTGATGCCCGAGGCCACGAACGTGATGCAGGCCCCGGGCTAGGCTGATTTCGTGGGGCGCGCCCGAGGAGTCTTGCTTGCGGCGGGTTCTTTCGCCGGCGCCTGGTCGCTCGCACGACGGATCGGGTTCTTTCGAGTTGCGGTCCGGGGCGACAGTATGGCGCCCGGCTTGGTCAACGGCGACTACCTGGTTGCGACCGCCCCGAGACGAATCGTGCGCGGCGACGTTGTGGTCGTTCGCCTTCCGGAGCGGGAGGTCGTCAAACGAGTCATCGGTCTACCCGGTGAGCGGGTTCGGCTCGAAAGCGGGAGGGTCTCGGTCGAGGGCCGATCGTTTCGGGAGCCCTACGCGCACGGCGCGGGACCCTCCGGATCGTGGGTGCTCGGCCCGGATGAGTACGTCGTGCTGGGCGACCAGCGAGACCGGTCAACCGATGGCCGCATATTCGGGCCGGTGCGGGCCGATGCGATTGTGGGCATCGTGCGATTCCGTTACTGGCCGTCGCCGCGCATCGTGCGATCGTCGCGGGTCGCCTGATCGGGTAACCGCCGACCCCGGGCGGCGAACAATCCTCCCGCAGCGATTGCGAGAACTCCGGCCCCGATGACGAGCACGACGTCGGAGATGAACGGACGGAGCACCGTCGGCACGAGCGCCGCTAGGACGAACACTCCGTTGTAGCCGATGTCATAGACGGCGAAGGCTCGGCCGCGAAACCCGTCCGGGATCGTTCGCTGGATCATCGTGTCGGCCGTGATCTTGGTCGTCGCCATGGCGAAGCCGCCGGTCGAGACGCTCGCCAGCAACGCCGCCCACGCGGGGATCGGTCCCGCAAGGAGGAGCGCAAAGCCCGCAACGAGAAACGCTGCGGGGATGACTCGTTCGCGACCGAGCAAGCGGGCGATCGCCGGTACGGTCACCGCCCCGATGAAGCTTCCCACGGCGATGGCGCCGAAGAGGATGGATGCCCCGGTCGCGCGAATGTCGAACCGCTCCCGAAGGACCACGAGTGAGGAAAGGAGGATGAAGCCGAGGAGGCCGCGGATCGACCAGATCGCGCCGATGGCGTACCGGGCATGCGGGCTCTCGCGAATGCGGCGGAGACCCTCGAGGACGTCACGGGTATCTTCACGAAGCTCCGCGACGAGGCCGGCGAGCCCCCGTCGCTCTCCGCCCGGCAGCGGCAACGTCGCGGCAGCCACGGCAGCCCCGGCGATGAGTGCCGCCGCAACGGCGATGGTCACCTCCGGGGAAATGGTGTCGGTGATCGGCCCGCCGACGACGGCGCCCGAGAGGCCGAAGACCATGCCCACAGTGGTCGAGACGGCATTCCCGAGGAGGTATTGGTCGGGCTCCACGAGCGTTGGGAGCACGGCGCCCCTCGTCGCGTGAAAGAAGCGGTTGAGCGCCATATTCGCGACCACGAGCGTCAGGAGCACCGGCTCGGGCCAGCCGATCGCCGGGACCAGGAGCGCTGTGAGCACGACCCGGCCAACGCTCGTTCCGACAAGGATCGATCGTCTCGAGAACCGGTCGATGAAGGGACCGGTGAATGGCCCCACGACCGAGTAGGGGAGAAGCGTGACGGCGAGAAGCTTCGTGACCTGGGCCGGGGTCTTCGCGGCGGAGACGTTGAAGACGAGCACCGAGGCCAGGGCGATCTGGTAGAGCCCGTCCGCGGTCTGGGAGAGCGCCTGGGCGGTGATCAGGCGGCCGAACCGACGTGGTCCGAAGAGCGCCCGAACGGGCGCGAGCCGTGTGGCGATCCTGAGCGTGCGGTTACGCGTCCTTTGGTTGGGCGGGTTGGGCGTCGAAGAACGCCGACCAGTCGAGCTTCGCCGACTCGCCGTTCCCGAGGATGAATTCCTCGACCATGTCCCGCGCGGCCTCGTCGGAGAACTGCACGGGCGGCGATTTCATGAAGTACGCGGACGGACCGATGAGCGGCCCTCCGGTACCACGGTCGAGCGCGAGCTTCGCGCAACGGACCGCGTCGATCACGATGCCCGCGGAGTTCGGAGAGTCCCAGACTTCCAGCTTCAGTTCGAGCGAGATCGCCGCGTTGCCGAACTCACGGCCCTCGAGCCGGATGTGGGCCCACTTCCGGTCCTCGAGCCACGGCACGTGGTCCGAGGGGCCGATGTGGATGTCTGCCGCGCCGATCCCGTTCCGGAGCTGAGACCGAACGGCTTGCGTTTTCGAGATCTTCTTCGACGTCAGCCGCTCTCGCTCGAGCATGTTCATGAAGTCCATGTTCCCGCCAAAGTTCAGTTGCGAGGTCCGGTCGAGGCTGACGCCTCGGTCCTGGAACAGCTTTGCGAGCATCCGGTGAATGATCGTGGCCCCCACCTGGGACTTGATGTCATCGCCGACTATCGGCACCGAGGCGTTCGCGAACCGCCGGGCCCATTCAGGGTCTGAAGCGATAAACACCGGCATGCAGTTCACGAAACCGGATCCGGTTGTGAGCGCCGCCTGCGCGTAGTGCCGCGCCGCTTGCTCGCTTCCGACCGGGAGGTAGTTCACCACGACGTCGGCCCTCGAGTCCCGAAGCGCCGCAGCCACGTCGACGGGCTCGTCGTCCGACTCGGTGATCACCTCGCGGTAGTACGCGCCGAGGCCGTCGAGCGTCGGACCGCGGAGCACATCGACACCAGTCGGGGCGACGTCCGCGAAGCGCATCGTGTTGTTCGGCTCGGCAAAGATCGCCTCTGACACGTCCCGGCCGACCTTCTTCGCGTCGACGTCGAATGCGGCAACGACCTCCACGTCCTCCACGTGGTACGGGCCGAGCCGGACGTGCATCAGGCCGGGGACGTCTTCAGAGGGATCGGCGTCCTTGTAGAACCCGAGCCCCTGGACGAGGGATGACGCGCAGTTTCCCAAGCCCACGATCGCCAGACGCACCTTTGCTCCGCGGTCTCCGTTGTCTCCCTGGGTCATTTGGTCCTCCCCCTGGTCTTCTGGGCGCGGCGGCTGCGAACCGAACGCCGTTCCTGTCTGATCAAGCCGTCCAGCCACGCGATGTCGTGCTCGGTGGTGTCCATCCCGTGGCGCATGAGCGAAAGCGTGTAATTGTCGACCCTCTCCGCATATGAGGACAAACGGGACTTCAGGGTCTGAAGGCGCTCGTTCAGGTACGCTTTCCGCCGCTCGAGCACTCCGAGCCGGGCCTCCGGCTTCAGATGGCGGAAGAAGGCGAGCCGGATCCGGAATCCGTTCTCGTCGTTCAGGTCGTGGCGTGACGATTGCGCGAGCTCGTTGAAGATTTTCTCACCCAGGGCGGTGAGGCGATAGACGTTCTTCCGCCGCCTCACGTCCTCCCTCGGGAACACCATCTCGACCGCCCCTTCTTTCTGAAGGCGCTTGAGGGCGGGATATAACGACCCATACGAAACCTGCCAGAAGGCCCCCAGGTTCTCCGAGACGCTCTTTTTGAGCTGGTACCCATGCATGGACCGCTCTTTTAGCAATCCGAGAATCGCAAGCTCAAGCACCGAAGGGCTCCTTTCGATAACGGGCCGGGCGGAAAAGGGCTGCTTGCAGCGTGGACCGCGCGACCTACTATCGAGCCGATATATCGAGCCGATATATAAGGCCACGGGAGGCCACCCTGTCAAGTCCTCCTAAAGGTCTGGATCGGCGTGCCGAGATATGCAGGAGGCAAGGACACTCTTCCTTATTGGGGGTAATCCTTCCGTAGGGGGGAAACCGGTCGCCGGCCGGGAGGAACCCCGGGAGGGCAAAGCGAAACCCATGAACAGTGACCATCGGGATGCTCTGGGGCCCGAAAGGAGGGGAACCGGGAAGAAAACGCTGCTCAGTAGGCCTCTCGGCTCGGTCTGGGGCTCGAGTGGCCGGATTGCACCGGATTGGCGGGTGCGAGATTTGACCCGCGGCGGTGTGGTAGGCTGCGCGGCGGTCTGAACTTCTGCACTAGGGAGCCCGCCGAGTAGGGAAAGGAAAGGGGTAGGGAATATGAAGTTGAGAATGCGAGCATCAGTCATCGGAATGGTGGCGCTTGCGCTCGCTATGGTTGGGGCTTCCTCTGGTTCAGCCCAGAATGTGGCGTCTTTCAGCGCCGCTGCTGACACCACGGGGTTCGACCTCGACCTGGCGGGCAGCGACGTACTCACCTTCGGCGTCAGTCACGCGGACGTCGACTCCACGCCGCAGTCGAACGCGAGCGGCGACGGATTCGTCGAGTCCGGCCTGGCGCAGGTGACCTGTTCCGGTAACGCAACCGATGCCTCGACGGGGATCGGTCCTGGCCAAGTTGGCGACCCGAGCATCCTCGAGGTCAACCTCGGGATCCCGACCGCCGACTGCGCAACGACCCTGACGCCGCTTTCGGCGACGGGTTCCGGAGCGCTGGCCGAGGTGGGCGTGAGCGTGGGCGTTCCTGACGTCCTTCGCGCCGCGGTCGACCTCAGCGTCATGAAGGGAACCTCGACGGCTTCGTCGGCGGCTCCCGGTACGGTGAACTCCGAGGCGGTTGTTTCGCAGGTTGACCTGGCAGTCACGCTCGACGCGGTTGCCCTCGCCGACACGCTCGAGGACCCGGTCTGCACCGGGCTCGCAGGGCTGCCGGCGATCGGTGGAACGCTCGAGCCGATCTGCCGCGACCTGTTCACGACCGTTAGGGGCGACACCGAGCTCCTTCGCGTGACCGTGCTCCCCGCGCGTGCAACCTGCGCGTTCGACGGGCAGAAGGCCACGGCAGAGGGTGACGCTGCGATCGTTACGATCCGGCTGCTCGGCCAGGAGCTCTCGATCCGGGTGGGTCAGACGATCACCCTGCTCGAGGGCACCCCGCTCGAGATCACAATCGGACTGGGTGTTGTGACCACCGAAGGGAATGGAACGAACGCTGCGAGCGCAAGGGCGCAGAGCGCGTTCATCGAGCTCCTGAACAAGACCATCGTTCTGGTGCTCTCGGACGCGGCCTGCACCGCCAGCGGTGCCTTCGGCATCGGTGTGCCGCCCGAGCGTGACGTTCCGCTCCCGGTGACCGGTACTCCGATCCTCCCGCTGCTTGCAGGCGGGTCGGCAATGGCGGCTGGTGCGTTCGGCATCCGTCGTTTCCTGAAGCGGTAACGAAGTCGGTTTCGGGATGAGCGATAAATCCCCGCTCTACCCGGACGAGGTCCTCTCGGGGGATCCGGACGGGGGCAGGGGCCGGCGCACACGCTCAGGTGTGTGGCTGGTGTTGGATTCCCTGCGCCGCCGTCCGGTCCCCCGGCGGATCCTCGGGACGTTTTCGATTCTGCTCTTGATCGGTGGCGTGCTTCTTTTCAGCTACCCGTTTCTCACGAACCTCTACGCCGACTGGAAGCAGTCGGGCCTCGCAGAGGACCTCGCGAGCGCAGACGCTCGCGAGGCGTGGCTGAGCAGGACGATCAAGCCCGGGGACGCACTCACGAGGATCAGGATCCCGAAGCTCGGTGTGGACTCCATCGTCGTCGAGGGCACCAGCCTCGCGGCGCTCCGCGCCGGCTCGGGACACTACGAGAACACAGCGCTCCCGTGCGACCCTGGGAACGTCGGGATCGCAGGGCACCGGACCACGTGGTCGAAGCCGTTCGCGAACATTAATGAGCTCGCGGTCGGTGACCGGATCATCTTGGACACACCCATCGGACGGTGCGTGTACGAGTTGGGCCGGAACCCGTGGACAACGACGCCCTACGACATCAGCGTGGTGGCAGCGAGCACGAACCCGCTGCTCACGCTGACGACGTGCGACCCTCCGGGTTCGAGCAGCGAGCGGCTGATCGTCCGGGCCGAAATGATCAAGAGCAAGCTCTTCCAGAACTCCCAGAGCTAGCTCGGAAGCAACGTCGGTAGGGGCCGGGCCTCCCGCCCGGCCCTTACTGTTTCCCCTCGGATTTGACATTCGCCCCCCCCCTTGTGTGAGACTCCGGGAGGTTGTCTGGTCACCGACGCAAGGAGGCGCTATGACTACTGCCCGCAGGGCAACTGCTCTGGTTCTGATGTCCACCCTGCTTGCTCTGGGGTCCTTTACCTCAGCAGCGGTTGCCGACGAG
>JBOGWA010000028.1:0-39358 GCA_050693155.1 Actinomycetota bacterium
CTTCGGAACCGTGCAGGGTGAGGCGCCGCCCGATCCCAACGCGCCACCCGGAAGCGGCCCGGCCCCCGTTGATTGGGGTACCTTCGAAGAGCAACTTCCCTACGGACCGAAGACGATCACGCAGGCCGCTCAGGTCGGCGAGGGGATCGAGCAGGCCGGAGGCCTCGGTGGCGGGATCACCGCGGATGCTCGGTCTGGCCTGATGGCCGTCGCGGCCGGGCTCGTCCTCGCGCTCTCCGCTCTCTTGATCCGCCGCTTCCTCGCCTACGCCTAGTCCCCCGAACCCCCCGTCTGACCCCCCGTCTGATCGGGGGACCGCTCGCCGGCACGAAGAGAGGCCGTTACACCCCTGGCGAGCTATCCCCCCGAGCCCCCCGTCTGATCGGGGGACCGCTCGCCCGCACGAAGAGAGGCCGTTACACCTCTGGCGAGCTATCCCCCCGAACCCCCCGTGAGTTCCAGTGCCTTCTTGACTGCGTCTTCCGGCGTCGTAGCTCGTACGACGGCGTCAACGCTGCGACCGTCCTTTGAGAGTTCCCACGTGCCCAGGCCGACGACCGGCTTCCCCATCTTCAGGGCGAGGGCGATCTCCGAGAGCGTCCCGAACTCCCCCGAGACGGCGATCACCGTATCGGCCGCGCGGACGATGAGCGCGTTTCGCGTCTCCCCCATACCGGTCGGGAGAGCCGCCGACAGATAGGGGTTCGCGCCGGCGCGGCTGTCGCCGGGAAGGATCCCGATCACCAGGCCACCGGCGTCTCGAGCGCCGCGCGAAACCGCCTCCATCACGCCCCCCCAGCCGCCGCAGACAACGATCGCTCCGGCTTCGGCCAGACGTCGCCCGATCTCCTCCGCCCAGCCGGCCTCCTCGCTCGTCGCGTCCTGTGGCCCGCAGACAGCGATGTAGGGTCCGGTCACGCGAGCATCTCCCGGATCAGATCGACTGCCGCCGCTTTGTCGAGCGGCTCGTTTCCGTTCCCGCACTTTGGGGACTGAACGCAGGATGGGCATCCCGACTCGCACGGGCAGTTTCTGATCGTCTCCTCGGTCGCAGCGAGCAGTCGCTCGCCGGAGCGGAATCCGCGCTCCGAGATCCCCGCACCACCGGGGTAGCCGTCGTAGATGAAGATCGCGCACCCGTCCGTATCGGGGTGATGGGCCGTTGAGACGCCGCCTATGTCCCACCGGTCGCACGTCGCGACCAGCGGCAGGAGCCCGATCGCGGCGTGCTCGGCCGCGTGGGCGGCGCCCGGGATCTTTGCCGGACCGATCCCTGCGCGCCGAATCGTTTCGTCGGGCACCGCCCACCAGAGCGCAGTTGTCTCGAGGGTCTGGGGCGGAAGGTCGAGCGGTACGGTATCGATCACGTCCCCGGTCACGTGCAGCTTCCGCTGGAATCCCACGACGTGTTCGGTCACGCGAACGTCTCCGAAGAATGCGGGCGTGCCGCCGTGCTTCGTCTCGGCGCGAACACGAAGGACCTCGATGTCGGTCGTGTCGCGAACCTGAGTGTAGTAGTCGGCTGCGGAGGGCCTGACGAGGGCGACGTTCCTCCGAAGGTTGAGATCTCTGACCTCGTATTGCTCTCCCTGATGCAGGTAGATGGCCCCCGGGTGAATCTGCACGAAGGCCCTGGACCCGTCTACGGTGCCCAGGACCGCCCCGGTGTCTTCCTCCACGATCGCGAAGAGGGCGCCCGTTGTGCGGATGTCTACGGCGCGGTGCGGTGACTCCCGGCCCTTGTGATGGATCCGCCCTCCACGAACGACGAGGCGATCTTCTTCCTCGAGGTCGGCCACCGCCTCGGGCGCCGCCTCGCCGAAGAACTCGAGTTCGCGCTCCTCGAGCGGCTGCTCTCGCGCGGCGCACAGCAGGTGCGGCCGCACGATGTACGGGTTCCCGGGGTCCACAACGGCAGCCTCTGGGGGCTTGCGAAACAGGTCGTCGGGATGAGTCACGAGGTACTGGTCGAGGGGATCGTCCTGCGCGACGAGGAACGCGACGGAACTCTCGGAGCGGCGTCCGGCCCGTCCGGCCTGCTGCCACATGGAGGCGCGCAAGCCCGGATACCCGACGAGAATCGCGGCATCGAGTGAGCCGATGTCGATCCCGAGCTCGAGCGCCGTCGTCGACGCCACGGCGAGCAGCGTTCCGTCGGCGAGCTCGCGCTCCAGCCGGCGACGCTCCTCCGGGAGGTAGCCGGCGCGGTATGCTTTCACGCGGCTACGAAGCCCTGCCGGGAGCTTCCGCTGGGCGATCTGCGCCAGGAGCTCGGCGGCGCGCCGAGACCGACAGAACGCGATCGTTCGCGTCTCGGACTCCACGAGGCTCGCGAGCAGATCGGCCGACTCGGCGATCGCGCCGCGTCGGATCCCGGCTCCCTCGTCGAGGATGGGTGGATTCCAGAGGCAGAAGTGTTTCTCCCCCGCGGGCGAAGCATCCTCGGCGACTTCTTCGAACGGCAATCCCACCAGCCGCTCGGCGAGCTCGCGGGGGTTTCCGACGGTCGCCGAGGCCAGGACGAACCGAGGCGCGCCCCCGTACCTCGCGACGAGGCGTCGAAGTCGCCGGAGCACCATCGCAACGTGGGAGCCGAAGACGCCGCGGGAGACATGAGCCTCGTCCACGACCACGAGCGCGAGCCGGAGGAAGAAGTCTGCCCACCGCCCGTGGCCGGGGAGCAGGCTCGCGTGCAGCATGTCGGGGTTCGAGAGGATGAGGTTCGCGGTGCGCCTGATGAGTGGGCGCTCTTGCGACGGCGTGTCGCCGTCGTAGACCGCAGCTTTTAGTTGCGGGAGACGAAGGTCCCGGATCTGGCGGAGCTGATCCCGGGCAAGAGCCTTCGTGGGGAAGAGATAGAGCGCCGTGCTGCGCGGCTGGCGCAAGACGGTCCGGGTGAAATCGAGGTTGTACACGAGCGTCTTCCCGCTCGCGGTTCCCGTCGCGATCACGACGTTTCGGCCATCGCTCAGCAGATCGAGCGCGCGCGCCTGATGCGGGTAGAGGCCCTCGATACCGAGAAGGCTCAGGCGACCGGGGAGCGGATGGGGGAGATTCGGCAAGGGTTCGAGAACGGTCTCCCTCGCCGGAAGGATCTCGAGGTGCACGAGCCGCTCGCGTACCGCCTCGTCCGAGCGGAGCGTGTCGACGAATCCGAGGGCATCCATCCCGCGAAATGTTCTCACGAGTATGCTCCCGCCCGTGCTGGACAGTAGGACGGACCGAGGGTTGCTGCACCTCGCCCTTGCCGTCGGCGCCACCATCCCGGGCCTCGTTGAGCGCTTCGGCCTCTTCGACGCGCCGGTCGAGGTGGAGACCGTGCTGTTTGGCGTCGCGATCATGGGCGCGGCGTTCGTGCTCTCCTGGGCGGCCGAGGTCGCCCAGCTCGACGTGTCACAGACGCTTGCGATCGCCGTCCTCGCCATCATTGCGGTGCTCCCCGAATACGCGATCGACCTCTTCCTCGCGTTCCGCGCCGGACAGGGCGATGCGGAAGCGACGAGCCTCGCCGTCGCCAACATGACCGGCGCCAACCGACTCTTGATCGGGATCGGATGGGCGACCGTGGTGCTCATCGCATGGAGGAAGTCGGGGGTCCGCGAGGTCGTGATGAAGCCGGAGCAGAGGACGGACGTTGGGTTCCTGCTGTTGGCGAGTCTCTGGGGAGTCTTCATCCCACTCCGGAAGGAGATCTCGTTCCTCGACCTTGCCGTGCTCGGGTTCCTGTTCCTCGCCTACATCGTCCGGGCGGCGCGTGAGGAGGTGGCGGAGGTCGAGCTGGCCGGCGCGGCAAAGACCATCGGCGATCTTCCAACCGTCCGCCGCCGGGTCGCGACGGTGCTGCTCTTCCTGTTCTCGGCCGGGGCGATCCTGGCCGTGGCCGAGCCGTTCGCGGACAGCCTCCGGGAGATCGGTGAGCGGTTCGGGATCAGCAAGTTCCTGCTCATCCAATGGATCGCGCCGCTCGCGTCCGAGGCGCCGGAGATGATCATCGCGATCATCTTCGTGTTACGGATGAAGGCCCGCATCGGGCTTGGAACGCTCATCTCTTCGAAGGTGAACCAGTGGACCCTGCTCGTCGGGACGCTCCCGCTCGTCTTCTCGATCGGCGCCGGAGCCGTTGGCGCGCTACCGCTCGACGGCCGTCAGCAGGAGGAGGTACTTCTCACGGCCGCTCAGTCCCTCTTTGCCGTCGCGGTGATCGCGAACCTCTCGATCAGTCGGGCCGAGGCGCTCGCGCTGCTGGTGCTTTTCTCGGCGCAGCTCGCCATCCCGATTCCGGAGGTGCGCCTCGGCTTCGCGGCTGCCTACCTCCTGTTCTTCGTCGCGCTGGTTGTCTGGCGCCCCGAAGTCCGGGCCGGCCTCCTCGCGGCGGCCCGGTATTCCTTCCGCCCTAGGAGGGCTCAGAAGGACTTGATCGAGTAGCCGTCTGATCCTTGCTTCTGGGCCTTTCAGCAGGCACGATGAGAGTCTGAACCGCGCGGTTCGGTCGTCCTGCCACGACCGGGAGGTGGCAGCTTTGTCCTCGATTCGCCCCGCATCGATGGGTAGACGGTCGCTCCCGCTGCTTGTTGCTCTCCTTCTTGTTTCCACGGTTCTCCTGAGCAGCGCTCTCGGTTCGCCACCGGCCGCGCCTCCGAATTGCACGGTCACGACGAACACGTTCACGAACTCCACCTCGACGCCGATCCCCGATGACGGAGCCGGCGGGGGGCAGGTTGTATCGACGCTGCTCGTCTCCGGCGTCGGGACCTATCTGCTGGACCTCGACGCGACGACCAGCATCACGCACACATTTCCGGGTGACCTCCTCATCACCCTAGCCTCGCCTGCCGGGACGACCGTCACGCTCTCGACGAACAACGGCAACGATTTCGACAACGTGTTCAACGGCACCGTGTGGGACGACGACGGAGGGACGCCGAACCCTCCGGGTCCGGTTACGGACGCTGCGTACGCGAACAACGTGACGGAGTCACCACTCGTTCCCGAGGAAGCGATGGGCGCCTTCATCGGTGAGAACCCCAACGGAACGTGGACCCTCCGGATCGACGACGACTTCGGCGGTGACACGGGCAACCTCAACCAGTGGCAGCTGAACGTCACGACCTCCTCGACCACGCCCACGACGGTCGGGCCGACGACGTTCACGAATACGAACGACCTGGCGATCCCGGACGACGGACTGGGCGGGATGGTCGCCACGTCCGCCATCCCCGTCTCGGGTCGACCTCCGTATCTCATCGATGTCGACGTCGAGACGAACATCACGCACACGCGGAACGCGGATCTCGACATTGCGCTTTCCTCGGGGTCGGGGACGCTCATCACACTGACCACCGACAACGGTGGGACGAACGACAACGTTTTCAATGGGACGCTCTGGGACGACGACGCCGGTACCTCGAACGCACCGGGGCCGGTGACCGACACGACCTTCGCGGACAACTTCACCGAGACGCCGCTCGTTCCCGAGGAGGCGATGGGCGCGGCGGTCGGGGAGAACCCGAATGGAACCTGGCAGCTCACGATCGACGACGACGCCGCGGGTGAGACCGGCACCCTCACCGAGTGGGAGGTCCGCGTCACGACGGCCGCGTGCGGTGATGCGGATCTCGGGCTCACGAAGTCCGACTCCCCCGATCCCGTTGCGCAGGGAGCGACCCTGACCTACGCGCTGACCGTCTCGAACGCCGGGCCTGGGTCGGCCAACAGCGTGACGCTCACCGACACGCTGCCCTCCACCGTGACCTTCAAGGCAGCAGCGGCTTCGCAGGGCACGTGCAGCCATGCGTCCGGGACGGTCACCTGCATGCTCGGCATGGTCGGGGTGGGTTCCTCGGTCACCGCGACGATCGAGGTGACGCCGAATCAGACCGGAACCATCACGAACACCGCGACGGTCTCCTCCGCCAGCTCAGATCCCTTCAGCGGGAACAACACGAAGTCCCAAAGCACCACGGTCACCGGTGATGGCGGCGGCGGCGGCGGTGGTGGTGGTGGATGCACGCTCACGGGAACGAGCGGCAACGACGTGCTCACCGGAGGCGGCGGAAACGACACGCTCTGCGGGAAGGGCGGGAACGACACCCTTCGCGGCAAGGACGGCAACGACACGCTGAAGGGCGCGGGCGGCAAGGACAAGTTGTTCGGAGGGGCGGGCAACGACGAGCTCAGAGGTGGGGGTGGCAACGACGTTCTCAGGGGTGGCCCCGGAAACGATGAGTGTGCCCTCGGCCCGGGCAAGGTGCACGAGGTCAAGAGCTGCGAGAAGCTCGGATAGGGGTCCGGGGGCGGGGGAAGCGGAGGCAGAGACAAAGCGAAGCGTTGGCCCTCGGTCAGATCAGTCCGGGGGATTCTGGATGATCGCGTCGTCGGCGAGGTCGGCGTAGAAGCCGGACGGAGGCGATAGAAACACGACGCTGGCGGCGCCGGCCGCGCCGGTCGTCCCCGGAACCACGAGGTTCGTGACGTCGTCGGGGTCGACTTGCAGGGCGAGGAAACCGAGGTTCAGGACCTCGCTCAATGGGAGGTCGGTCCTTATGAAGGCGAGACCGATCGACATCCAGCGGAACAGCGCCTTCGGGTCCCTCATGTATTGGCGATGGAGTTGCTCGAGGGCGGCAAGCATGACGCGCCCCTGGTTCTCGGAGCGTCCGAAGTCGCCGCCCGGGGCGCTGTGGCGGTCGCGGCTGAATGCGAGCGCCTCCGATCCTGTGAGCGTTTGCTCGCCGGGGTCGAAGGAGGTCCCCGACAGCGAGTCGTACATCGGGTAGAGCACCTCGATGTCCAACCCGCCGACCCGATTCACCATCGTTGCGAACCCCAGGAACGACGTGAGAGCCCAATAGTCGAACTCGATGCCGGTGAGCTGAGAGACCGTCTGAACCATGAGGTCGGGCCCGCCGTGAACGAGGCCCTCGTTGATCTTCCGTGTGCCGACGCCCGGGATCGGGACATAGGAATCGCGAGGAAATCCGAGGATCGTCACCGCGCGCTCTTCCGGGTTGATCGCGACGATGTGGATCGAGTCGGCTCGCTGCCGCTCGATGTCCTGGCCCGGGCGCGCGTCGCTTCCGAGCGCGAGAATGAAGATCGGCTCTCCGTCGGATCCCGGTGTGGGGAGGAACCCGGCTTTTTGGACGCGATGGATCTCGATCGCCGGAGACTGCGCCGCCGCGCGATCCGGCCGGGCTCCGATGGCTCCGATCGCGACCCAGCCTCCCAGGCCCAGGACGATCACGAGGGCGAGCAGCCGCTTCACGAAGGCTGGAACCCCGGAGGAAGACTGTCGCTAGCACCCTTCACGTTGTATCCGACGACCATCCACGCTCCCCGGAGCGGTCGGAGGAAGTACGTGCCTCCATGCACGATTCGAACGAGCCCGCCGGTCCCGAGTTCCCCCCTGGCGCGAAATCTCGTTTGGGCAACGGCCGCGTACAGCTCGCCCATCGGATCGACGAGGAAAGAAACGCGAAGCCGTCCGCGAACCGGATCGACGAAGTCGAGACGCGTCGCCAGGTCACCGAGCGTGAGATCCTCGAGATCGGTCGATGCGCTCTTTGCCGCATCGCCGGAGAAGGCGTCGAATAAGCTCGTGAACCGCCCGTCCTCCCATTGCTCCGGATCGACGAAACCGCCTGCGTACAACCGGTCGAGGAGTTCGTGGACGAGCGTCGCGTCCCGGTCCAACTCACCCTGCGGGGCAGTCCGCTCAATTGGGACCTGTCGCACATCCACAAGGTCAAACGAGAACGCGGGAGTCTCGCGACCTCCACCCAGCACTCCGTCCCGTCGAAGGAAGAGGAGCCCGACCCCGACGGCGATGATTAGGCCGGCAAGGACGAGCAAGAGAACGTAGTCGATCCGCGTGAGCGGGTGCTTGGTGCGAGTGTGTCGTGCGTAGCGGGGGCCCGGCATTGGCGCGGCAGCCTACCGAGTGGCCGCCGATTCGGCAACAGGTGCCTCGAACGATTAGGATGCCCGTGGAGTGCCGGGAAGCCTGGTCGGCGAATCGGCGCTCCTTTTCATCGCGCGATGGAAACGGGCTCCGTTCTCCTCGACCTCTTCATCCTCTTCGTCGTTGCGAAGGTCGCGGCGGAGCTCTTCGAGCACTTCCATCAGCCCGCCGTCGTCGGTGAGCTGCTCGCCGGGCTCGTCGTCGGGCCGCACGTGCTCGGTTTCGTCGGTACCGACCAAGTGCTCGACGTCGTGGCGGAGCTCGGTGTCATCATTCTGCTCTTCACCGTCGGACTCGAGACGAGCGTCAGCGATCTTCGCCGCGTCGGGAGATCGGCCACGATGGTCGCGCTCCTCGGCGTCGCCCTGCCCTTTTCGATCGGCGTTGGCGCCATGGTCGCGCTCGGATACGAGGATCAGGAGGCGCTCTTCGTCGCCGCGGCAATGGTGGCAACGAGCGTCGGCGTCACGGCCCGCGTTCTCCGTGATCTGAGGGCGGTTCGCCTTACCTCGTCACGAGTCGTCCTGGGCGCAGCCGTCGTGGACGACATCTTGGCGATCCTCATCCTCGCGGTCGTCGCAGGGCTTGCGACCGGGGATCTCTCCTCCTTCGAGCTTGCATTGGTCTTCGGCGAGATCTCCGTGTTCTTGGGAGTCGCGATCGTCGCGGGCCCACGTCTCGTTCAAAGAATCGCTCGCATCGGTCAGAACGTGCCATGGATCCCTCGTTCGGCGTTCACGATCGCGGTTGGTCTCACCCTCGGACTCGCGGCCCTCTCTGAGTCGATCGGCCTCGCCGCGATCATCGGAGCCTTTCTGGCGGGCCTCATCTTCGACTTTCGCAAGGAGGAGGTGGCGAACCAGGTCCAGCCCGTTTCCGAGTTCCTGGTGCCCTTCTTCTTCGCGGTAACCGGGAGTCGCCTCGACCCGGCCGTGTTCGCGGACCCTCAGATTCTCTGGCTCGCGGCCCTTATCACAGTGCTCGCGGCCCTCACGAAGTTCGTCGGGGGCTACGCGGGCTCTCGATCCCTGGGCAGGGCCACCGCCCTTGCCGTCGGTGTGGGTATGGTTCCACGCGGCGAGGTCGGCCTTATCGTGGCATCGCTCGGTCTCGGACTCGGGGTGATCTCTCGCGATCTCTTCGGGGTCGTGGTCGCGATGGCAGTCGTCACCACGCTCGCGACGCCGCCGGTTCTCGCCGTCTTCGTCAAGCGCGAGAAGGAGGAGGCACGCAGGCAGCGGAGCGGGTGACGAACGTCTTGGAGTCGCGGGGCGCCCCTCGTCTATAATCCGGCCGCTTTCAGGTCGATCCACAATCCGCCCGATCCGCTGAGGAGGGCACCTTGCAGGTAGTGGCCCAAGAAGGCGGCCCGATCACGGCCGTCTTTCGCGCATTCGAGGACACCGCGCTGCTCGCGATCCTCGCCATCTCCCTGCTCGCCCTTGTCGTGGCCTACGCGCTCGGTCGCCAGGTGCTCGCGGCGCCGGAGGGGACCGCGACGATGAAGCGGATCGCGCGCGCGATCCAGGAGGGAAGCCGCGCGTATCTCAACCGCCAGTTCCGCACGGTAGCCCTCTTCATGGGGGTCATCACCGTGGCGCTCTACTTCATCCTTCCGGTGGCCGAGCAGGCGTCCCACTCGGAGGTTTCGCTCCGACTCGGCCGCTCGATCGCCTTCATCCTGGGAGCCGCGTTCTCGGCTACGACCGGATTTGCTGGGATGTGGCTCGCGGTTCGCGGAAACGTCCGTGTCGCAAACGCCGCGCGGACGAGTGGCCTGAGGCGCGCGCTAACGATCGCGTTTCGAACCGGCGGCGTGGCCGGAATGTTCACCGTCGGCCTCGGGCTTCTGGGCGCGACTGTCATCCTCCTCATCTACAAGAACGACGCGACGCAGGTTCTGGTCGGCTTCGGGTTCGGAGGCGCGCTGCTCGCGATGTTCATGCGGGTTGGAGGCGGGATCTTCACGAAGGCAGCCGATGTCGGGGCCGATCTGGTCGGGAAGGTCGAAAAGGGGATTCCCGAGGACGACCCGCGGAACGCGGCCACGATCGCCGACAACGTCGGCGACAATGTCGGCGACTGCGCGGGGATGGCCGCCGACCTCTTCGAGTCTTACGAGGTCACGCTCGTCGCTTCGATCATCCTCGGTGCAGCCGCGTTTGCCGGCTCCGAACAGGGCGCCATCGTCGGGGTCATGTTCCCGCTCTTCGTCAGAGCGATCGGCGTCATCACCTCGATCATCGGGATCTACACCGTGCGTCCACTGTCGGAAACCGAGCACGGGATGAAGGCGATCAACCGGGGTTTCTTCATCTCGGCGGCGCTTTCGGCGATCGCCGTCTACTTCGTCGCCGACCTCTACGCCGAGGACCTCCGCGTCTTCTGGGCCGTTCTCATCGGCCTCATCCTCGCGAGCATGATCCAGATTCTCACGGAGCACTTCACCTCGACGCGGCGAGCGCCGGTGAGGGAGATCGCCCACTCCTCACAAACGGGTGCAGCGACGACCATCCTCTCCGGCTTCTCCGTGGGCCTCGAGTCGACGGTCTGGGCCATCGGGCTGATCGCGGGGACGATCATCTCTGCGTTCCTCCTCGGCGACACCATTGCCGAGCGGCTCTACTTCATCTCCCTCACCGGGAGGGGAATGCTCACCACCGTCGGGGTGATCGTCTCGATGGATACCTACGGTCCGGTCGCCGACAACGCCCACGGGATCGCGGAGATGTCCGGCGGACTCGGTGAGGGCGCCGACGAGATCATGGCGGGCCTCGACGCCGTCGGAAACACGACGAAGGCGATCACGAAGGGGATGGCGATCGCGACGGCCGTGATCGCGGCGACCTCTCTCTTCGGCTCGTTCGAGGTGGCGCTGACCGACGCCGGATACGACTTCCTCGGCATCCGGATCGATCAGCCGGACGTCCTCGTGGGCCTGCTTATCGGGGGCGCCGTGGCGTTCCTGTTCTCCTCGCTCGCGATCCGGGCAGTCGGGAGGGCCGCGTCGATCGTCGTCGTCGAGGTCCGAAGACAGTTCCGGGAGAAGCCGGGAATCATGACGGGCCGAGTGAAGCCCGACTACGGGCGAGTCGTCGACATCTGCACGAAGACCTCGCTCCGCGAGCTGATGACACCCGGGCTGCTTGCCGTTCTCACCCCGATCATCGTCGGGTTCGCCCTGGAGGCCGAGGCGCTCGGCGCGTATCTCGCGGGCGCCATCCTCACCGGGCAGCTGCTGGCGGTCCTGCTCTCGAACGCCGGGGGGGCATGGGACAACGCCAAGAAGCTCGTCGAGGAGGGCCTGTACGGCGGGAAGGGATCCGAGCCGCACAAGGCCACGGTCATCGGCGACACCGTCGGTGACCCGTTCAAGGACACGGCGGGCCCGGCGCTCAACCCGCTGATCAAGGTGATGAACCTCGTGGCCCTCCTCATCGCGCCGCTCGTGGTCGAACAGGCGGACAACGCCGGACTCCGGATTGTTGTCGCGGTCGGCGGAGCCCTCGTCCTCGCTCTCGCGATTTGGTACTCGAAGCGACAGAAGGGCGAGGAGCTGATCGAGGCTCCCGTTCCCGCCCGCGGGAGACGGAAGACCGTCGCACGGGCTGCCGCCAGGTAGCGCTGTGGGCGTCTTCCGTCGGCTCGCAAGCCGGCTCGCCCAGACCGACGAGGAACGGCTCGCCGACGAGGTTCGCGAGTGGGCCGAATCCGTTTCCGACACCACGAGAATCGGAGAGTGCGAGATGCGGACGCCCGTTCGGATCGCCGGAGTCGTCCGCCGGATGACGATCCGCCCAGCCGAGGGCGCGGGCTCACTCGAAGCGGTGATCTCCGATGGGACCGGAGAGATCGTTGCCGCGTGGACCGGCCGCGATCAGATTCCCGGACTCGGCCTCGGCACCAGGCTCGTTCTCGAGGGCGTGTGCGGGCGGGACCGCGATGGCCAGGTGCGGAAGATGGTGAACCCGAAGTTCGAGTTCGCCTAGCGCGCCTTCCGACTAGGAAGGCGAGTGCGTTGGGCCGAGGAGCGCCATGCGAAGCGCCTCCTCTGCGTCCGGGGTAGAGATCGCAAGAACCTCGTCGCCGGCCACCACTTGCGTTTCGGGTTGCGGGATCACGACGTGCCCGTCCCGGAGGATCGCCGTGATCGCGGTGTCAGGCGGGAGCCGGAGCTCGTAGATGGGCTTGCCCGCGACCGGCGCCGAGTCGTCGATCGTCATCTCGACGAGCGCGACCTGGCCCCTCCCCAGCTTCAGAAGCCGGACGAGGTCACCGACCGTGACCGCCTCCTCGACGAGCGCGGTCAGGACGTGCGGCGGGCTCATCGCGACGTCGACTCCCCATTGCTCGGTGAAGAGCCATTCGTTTTTCGGATGGTTCACGCGGGCGACGACTCGAGGCACGCCGTATTCCTGCTTCGAGAGGAGTGAGGTCACGAGGTTGTCCTCGTCGTCACCGGTCGCCGCGACCACCACGTCACACGCGCGGACGTCTGCCTTGTCCAGGACCCACGGTTCGCACGCATCACCGAGGACGACGGAGACGCCCGCCGGGAGTACCTCTTGCGCACGGTCGGCGACGGCCGGTTCCTGCTCGATGAGCGTGACCTCGTGACCTCGCTCGGAGAGGTCGTAGGTGAGGTGACGACCCACGTTTCCCGCTCCCGCAATGACGACCTTCATCGGTTACTCCGCCGGCGCCTCGATCAGCCGGTCGTGCTCTTCGATCGCGTCCTTGTGGACAACGTAATGGGCGACGTCTCCCTTCTGGAACGTCGATTTCTCCTTGGGAATGAATCCCGTTCCGCCGCGATCCACGGCGATGACCTCGATCTTTCCATCGACTACGACGTCGCTGATCTTCTTGCCGACGAGGTGCGGAGGGACGTCGACCTGCAGATGGAGCAGATCCCCACCTCCGAGGGTTTCGGCGAACTCCTCCTTGCCGTGGAACAACAAGTACTGGACCTGCTTCGCGGCCCACTTCACCGTGGCGATCGTCGGGATGTCGAACCGCTCGTAGATCTCGGCTCTCCTCGGGTCGTAGATGCGCGCGATGACCTTCGGCACGTGGTAGTGCTCGCGGGCGACGCGTGCGGAGACGATGTTCGAGTTGTCACCGTTCGAGACCGCGATGAAGGCGTCGGCCTCCTTGATGCCGGCCTCCTCGAGCACCTCCTGATCGAACCCGATCCCGACGAGGGTCTTCGCGTCGAACCCCGGCGGGAGCCGGTCGAACGCGGTCCGACGCTTGTCGATGACCGCGACGCTGTGGCCGGCCTTGGCGAGCTGCACCGTCAACTCGGCCCCGACGCGCCCGCACCCCATGATCACGAAGTGCATGTGCCAAGCGTAGCGCGCTCCGGAGATTTCCCCCAACTCCCTTACAATCCGCCGCATGGCCACGGCCGGAGCGGTGCTGAAGCGGCTCCTGGTCGGGAGAGGAATGGCCAGCCACCGCCTCGAGCACACGCTGCTTCCGAAGGTCCTGGCACTGCCGGTGTTCTCCTCCGACGCCCTGTCTTCGGTGGCGTACGCGACGGAAGAAATCCTGCTGGTCCTGGTGGCCGTAAGCCTGACATCTCGGGACATCGTCCTGCCGATCGCGATCGCGATCGCCGTCGTCATGACGATCGTCGTCGTGTCGTACCGGCAGACCGTCCGGGCCTATCCCTCGGGTGGGGGAGCCTACATCGTCGCCAAGGATAACGTGGGCACGATTCCCGGGTTGGTGGCCGCCGCGGCGCTTCTCTCCGACTATGTGCTGACGGTCTCGGTGTCCGTTGCCGCGGGCGTGTTCGCGATCACTTCGGCCGCGCCGGGACTGACGGACTCGCGCGTTCCGATCTCGCTCGGTTTCGTCGCGTTCATCACCCTGGCCAACCTTCGGGGCGTCCGCGAGTCGGGGACCCTCTTCGCCATTCCCACGTTCTCGTTCGTTGCCGCGATCTATCTCATGCTGGCAAGTGGGATCGTTCAATGCCTGAGCGGCTGCCCGCAGGCTTCGCACCCTGAGACCGCGACCGCGGTCGGGATGGCATCGTCGATCGGGCTTTTCGCCATTCTCCGGGCATTTTCGTCCGGGTCGACGGCCCTCACCGGGGTGGAGGCGATCTCAAACGGCGTCCCAGCGTTCCGGCGCCCCCAGTCGCGCAACGCCGCGGAGACCCTCGCCATCATGGGACTCATCGCCATCTCCATGTTCCTGGGTATCTCGTTCCTCGCGCTCAAGTCGGGAGTTCTTCCGAGCCACGAGCAATCGGTCGTCTCCCAGATCGCGCGCGCGGTTTTCGGGGGCGGCTTCGGCTACTACCTCGTCCAGGTGACGACGGCCGGAATCCTCATCCTTGCAGCGAACACCGCCTACCAGGATTTCCCCAGGCTCTCTTCGATCCTCGCGCGTGACGGTTTCATGCCGCGGCAGTTCGTCAACCGCGGCGACAGACTCGTCTTCTCCAACGGGGTCGTCGTTCTGGCGACGCTCGCCGGGTTGCTCATCTGGGCGTTCGATGCGGATGTCACCCGACTCATCCAGCTCTACGTCGTGGGAGTGTTCACCTCCTTCACCCTCTCGCAGACGGGGATGGTGCGCCACTGGTTGAAGAAGCGGACGGGTACGTGGAGGCGGAGCATCGTGATCAACGCGGTCGGAGCCGTGGCCACCGGCATTGTGTTGATCGTCATCGCGGCGACGAAGTTCGTCCATGGAGCGTGGATCATCATCCTCGCCATCCCGATCATCGTGAGCCTCTTTCTCGTGGTTCAACGCCACTACGCGGCGGTGAAGGAACAACTCCACCGCCGGAGCGTTCGGTTCGGCGATGCGGGAGCCAACAGGGTCGTGCTCGTGCTCACAGAGATCGACGCTGCGGCCGCTGAGGCGCTCGGCTACGTTCGAGGTCTCCGCCCGAGGGAGTTCCACCCTGTGTACGTGGGCAAACGTCCCCGGGCCGAGGCTGAGGCTCTCTGGAGGGCGTTCGGCGATGCACCTCCGATCGAGTTCCTGGAGGGCAAAGACCCGGTCGCTTCGGTGCGCGCGTACGTCCGGGCGGTGCCTCGGGAGGATCGCGATTTTGTCACGGTCGTCATCCCCGAAGAGTTCAAGGAACGTTCGCTGCTTGCCGTGATTCGCCAGCCGGTGACGTTCCGGCTGAAGGTCCGCCTGCTTCGCGAGCCCGGCGTCGTGATCAGCGACGTTCCGGTGCTCGCGCGGAAAGGAGAGCTCGAGGGCGGCGTCGACGCGCTCGCGTTCATTCCCGAGCGAGTAGTGGCGCTCGTCCTCCTCGCGGACGCTCACGACGCTGCGGTGAGGGCCGTGAACTACGCGAAAACCCTCGGCGCCGCCGAGACGACGGCGGTCTTCATCGCGCTCGACAACGAGGACGTCCCCGAGATCGCCGAAGAGTGGGCCGAGCAGCGGATCGGCGTGCCGCTCGAGATCGTCGAGGCGCCGTTCCGAGATCTCGGGCCCCCGATCCTCGAGGAGATCCGGCGACACACGGCCGACCCGGGGACCGTTGTCTCGGTCGTCATGGCCGAGTTCGTCGTGCGGCGATGGTGGCACGGCATCCTGCACAACCAGCGCGCGCTGTTCGTGAAGCGGCTCCTGATCTTCGAGCCGCGGGTGATCCTTTCCAGCGTCCCGTTCCCGCTGAAGTAGCATCGCGGCCGTGGACAGAGAACAGGCGCTCGCACTCGTTCGGGAGAAGGCCGAGAAGGAGACGACCGTCCGCCACCTCATCAGCGTGGAAGGTGTCATGCGTGCGCTCGCCCGTCACTTTGGCGAAGACGAAGAAACGTGGGGGCTCGTCGGTCTCTTCCACGACTTGGATCAGGACCAGACCCATGACGACGAGGAGCGACACGCGCGCCTCGCGGCCGAATGGCTGCGTTCGGCCGAGGTGGACGAGACGGTCGTGAACGGCGTGCTCGGCCACGCCCACGCCGAATACCGAACCGATCGCGTCTCGCAGGCGATCGTGCACGCGGACGCGCTTGCCGGGCTCCTCGTGGCGGCCGCGCTGGTCCGCCCCGAGAAGGCTGTTGGGATGAAGGTGTCCTCGCTCAAGAAGAAGCTGAAGGAGAAGGCCTTCGCCCCTGGCGTGAATCGCGACGAGATCCGCGACGCCGAGGAGAAGCTCGGGCTTTCAATCGACGAATTCTTCGCGATCGGGATCGAAGGACTCCAGCAGGTCGCCCCCGAGATCGACCTCTCTGTCTAGGCTGAGGGGCTCCTGGGACTTGAGAAGGGAAACCTGGGCGCCCCTTTCGATCAGATAATCTGATATTCTTAGGTCCGCGATGGAGAACGTCAGCGCGACCGATGCGGCCCGGCGGTTCTCCGAACTGCTGGATGCGATCGAGCACCGCCGAGAGTCCTTCGTGATCTCCAGGAGAGGTCGGCCGGTTGCGCGCATCGGCCCGGCGGCAGCCGCGACCGGGAAGGCAGCCAAAGCCGTCCTCCGGCGGCATCCACGCGACCGCGCCTGGGCTGCGGACCTGGCGGCGTTGCGTGAGGATCTCTCGGTCGAGGAGCGGCGCTGGACCGGCTGATCCTCGACACGACGATCCTGGTTGCGGCGGAACGAACCGGCTCTCCTCTCGACCGCGTCATCCGGGACGACGATGACATCTCGATCGCAGCGGTGACGGCTGCGGAGCTTCTGGTGGGAGTCGAGCTCGCCGATGGGAAGCGTCGTGGCGCACGGAATCGCTTCGTCGAGGCCATCCTCGGCGCGATCCCCGTCGAGGACTACGACCTTGAGGTGGCGCGGTCGCATGCCGTTCTTCTCGCCCACGTCCGACGCTCAGGGAGCCCGCGCGGCGCTCACGACCTCTTGATCGCCGCAACCGGGCTCGCCCGCGACCGGATCGTGGTCACCGCCGATCCGGCCGGTTTCGAGGACCTTCCCGGCGTCGCCGTCCGAGCGACGGCCTAGTTTTCGGGTTGCTCCGCTCGGATCTGGCGGAGGCGGTGGGCGAACCACCAGGCGATGAGGCCGAGCCCCGCCGCGAGCACGACCCAGCTCACGGGCTCGCCGTAGCGGAGCACCGTCGCCCAGTTCTCTCCGAGCAAGAATCCCGCCCCGGAAAGGGCGAACGCCCATGGAAGAGAGCCCAGCAGCGTGAAAAGCAGGAACCGCCCCGCCGGCATGCGGGCCACACCCGCCGGGATGCTGATGAACGCTCTAACGACCGGAATCAGTCGACAAACGAAGATCGTGAGCTCGCCGCGTTCGCGGAACCAGGTTTCAGCCCGGTCGAGGTCGCGGCGGCGGAGGAGCACGTAGCGTCCGAGTCTCTCGGCGAGTGGACGACCTCCGATGCACCCAACCGTGTAAGAAGCCGATGCCCCGATGACGTTTCCCGCGGCGCCGATCAGGGCAACACTCGCGAAGTCCAGCTCGCCACGTGATGCGAGGAACCCGCCGAATCCCATCGTGATCTCCGATGGAAACGGAACGCCCGCGGACTCCGCCACCATCAGAAGGAATACGGCGAGGTATCCGTACGTTCCCAGGGTGTCGGTCATGAAACGTTCGAGGACCTCGAGCAAAGCTCGGCGAGCCTACCAGAAGGTGTCCGAACCCTCGGCTACCATGGATTCAGGCTCCCTCTCCCCTTGACAAGAGTGGAAGCACGCGTGTAGGAACCCAGGCCCAATGGCAACAAAAGCTCAAGCGAAAGCTCAGACGAAACCCCAGACGAAGAACGGGAAGCATCTCGTCATCGTCGAGTCGCCAGCTAAGGCGAAGACGATCGAGCGCTATCTCGGCAAGGGCTACTCGGTCAAAGCCTCGTACGGGCACGTCCGCGACCTGCCGAAGAGCGGCATGGCCGTCGACACCGAACGGAACTTCCAGGCTGAATACGAGGTGCCCGAGAAGAAGAAGAAGGTCGTCACGCAACTCAAGACCGCGTTCAAGAAAGCCGACGACCTCTGGCTGGCGACCGACTTCGACCGCGAGGGGGAGGCGATCGCCTACCACGTCGCCGAGCTACTCGGCGTGCCGGTCGAGGATGCGAAGCGGGTCACCTTCACCGAGATCACCGAGGAGGCCGTCAAGCAGGCCTTCGAGGAGCCGCGATCGATCGACCTGAAGCTTGTGGCGGCGCAGGAAGCTCGCCGGATCCTCGACCGTCTCGTCGGCTATAACCTCTCACCGCTCCTTTGGAAGAAGGTCCGGTATGGCCTCTCGGCGGGCCGGGTCCAGTCCGTCGCCCTCCGGCTGATCGTGGACCGCGAGCGTGACATCGAGGCTTTCGAACCGGCGGAGTATTGGAGCGTTCACGCTCGCCTCTCACCGAACGGCGACGAGCTCGCGTTCCTCTCCGATCTAGTCAGGATCGGCGAGCACAAGCTAGCGCCTTCACCGACGAAGAAGGGACTCGTCCTCGAGAACGAGGCGGTCGCGCGCGAGCACGCCGAGAATCTCCAACGGGCCAGCTACCGGGTCGCGGAGGTTCGCAAGAAGGAGGTCAACCGCCGGCCCTCGCCGCCGTTCACGACCTCGACGCTCCAGCAGGAAGCGGCCCGAAAGCTCGGGTTCTCCGCGAAAAAGACGATGTTCGTGGCGCAGAAGCTCTATGAAGGAGTGGATCTCCCCGGTGAGGGGCCAACTGGCCTCATCACCTATATGAGGACCGATTCGGTGACGATCGCCGAGCAGGCGCTGAAAGAGCTCGCAACGGTGATCCGTGCCCAGTTCGGCGCCGACTACGCGCTCGCCAAGCCGCGTCGGTACAAGGCCAAGGCGCGCGGCGCGCAGGAGGCCCACGAAGCGATCAGGCCGACGAAAGCGGCGCGGCTGCCCGACGAGGTAGCCCCACACCTGGAGAAGGACCAGGCGCGCCTCTACCGCCTCATCTGGCAGCGGGCGGTCGCGTCGCAGATGGCCGAGATCCGTCTCGATCAGGTTTCCGTCGACATCGAAGCGAAGACGCCGGAAGCACAGGCCGACCAGGAGTGGCCCCAATACCTCCTGCGCGCGACCGGGCAGACGATCAAGTTCGACGGATTCCGTCGGGTCTACTTCGAGAGCTCGGACAACGGGCAGGACGACGACGCGGAGTCGCGGCTACCAGAACTCACCGAAGACCAGACCCTCCGACTTCTCGATGTGAACTCCGAGCAGCATTTCACCCAGCCGCCCCCGCGGTTCACGGAGGCCTCGCTCGTGAAGACCCTCGAGGAGCTTGGTATCGGCCGGCCGTCGACGTACGCGCCGACGATCTCGACGTTGATGGAGCGGGAGTACGTCCGCCTCGAGGACAAGCGCTTTTTCCCCGAAGACGTGGGAACCGTGGTGACCGACCTCCTCGTCGAGCACTTCGGCGACCTCGTCGAGTACTCCTACACCGCGAGGATGGAGGAGGAGCTCGACGAGATCGCCGAGGGGAAGATGACCGCCCCGCAGGTTCTCGACGCGTTCTACGGCCCGTTCGAGCGGCTCCTCGAAAAGAAGCACGACGAGATCGAGCGTCCCGAAGAAGAGCTCGACGACCTCTGTCCGCGCTGCCCGGAGGAGGGCCGCGAGCCCGGCAAGCTCGTCGTGAAGCTGGGGCGCGCGGGGAAGTTCGTCGGATGCAAGAACTACCCGGACTGTCGGTACACGCGCGAGGTCGACGGGTCGGAGCGGCCCGAGCCCGAGCTCCTCGACGAGAAGTGCCCGGAGTGCGGCAAGCAACTCGTGAGCCGCGTCGGGCGATACGGTCCGTTCACCGGGTGTTCCGGGTACCCCGATTGCAAGTACACGAAGAAGGAGCATCGGACCCTCGGTATCGCGTGCCCCGAGTGCGGCGAGGGCGAGATCGTCATCAAGCGGACGAGAAAGGGAAAGACGTTCTACGGGTGCAAGCGCTACCCGGACTGCGAGTTCGCGGTCTGGCAGCGCCCGGAGCCCGATCCTTGCCCCAAATGCGGCAAACTCGTCGTGGCGACGCCGAAGAAAGGACGGAAGTGCACCTCATGCGACTGGACCGAGGAGCAGGAGGTCGCCGCCGCGGATGAGCCTGCTGAGGGGAACGCCGCGACGACGGGGTAGTGGCCTCTACGGCTGAAGAGATCGCCCGCCTCCGCGGGACGAGACCGGCATCCCTGTGGAGCCTGCTTCGCCATCCCTCATTCTCCCGGCTCTGGCGGGCAATGCTCGTCTCCTCGACGGGCGACTGGGTGGGGTTCGTCGCCGTCACCTCGCTCGTGACGCGGGTCGGCGGCGGCAACGCCGGACTCGCGGTGGCCGGCGTGATGCTCGCCCGCTTGCTTCCGTCCGTGTTGTTCGGGCCGTTTGCTGGCGTCTTCGTCGACCGCTTCGATCGGAAGCGGCTGATGATCGTGGCCGACATCACCCGCGGAGTCGGCTACGTGTCGATGGGCTTCCTCCAGAGCCTCCCGGCCATCTACGCGCTCTCGTTCGCGGTCGAATGCATGTCGCTCGTCTGGAGTCCCGCGCGCGATGCGAGCATCCCGAACCTCGTCCCGCGCCGGCAGCTCGGGAACGCGAACACGGTGACCCTGCTCACCGCCTACGGGACGCTCCCGCTCGGCGGCATCCTCTTCACGGCGCTGGCCGGAATCGCGGGCGCGATCGGCGCCGCGATCCCTTATGTCGATCTGCACCGAGAGTCGCTCGCGCTCTGGATGGACGGATTCACGTTCGCCTTCTCCGCCTACATGGTCTCCGGTCTCGAGCTCCGTCGGAGCAAAGGGGTCGGGCCCACGGGAAAGTTGAGTCCGGGTCAGGCCTGGAAGGATATCGTCGAGGGCGTCCGGTTCCTCCAGGGCCATGCGTTCCAGCGCGCGATGACGGTGGGCATCACGCTCGCGTTCGTGGGGGTGGGCTCGGTGATCGCGATCGGGCCGATCTTCGCGCAGCGGACGCTCGATGCGGGAGCCTCCGGGTGGGGGTTCCTCGTGACCTCGCTCGGGATCGGGATGGGGATCGGCATGGGCTCGCTCGGCTTGCTCTCGCGGCTCGTCGAGAAGCGGACGATCTTCCCGCTCGCGATGCTGGCGGCCGCCGTCGTCGCGGTGGTCCTCGCCGCAATGCCCTCGATCACGCTCGCGGCGCTGCTGACGGTGGTGATGGGCGCCGCCGTCGGGATGGCGTGGGTGACCGGGTACACCATGCTCCACGAGAACATCGCCGACGAGTTCCGCGGGCGAACGTTCGCGACGCTCACCCTCCTCGCTCGGTTCGGGATCCTGCTCTCGCTGACGGGCTTTCCTGCACTCGCGGAGGCGGTCGGCGATTATTCGTTCGACGTGGGAGGGCAACCAATCGAGCTTGCCGGGACGAGGATCGCGCTCTGGGGAGGAGCGGGGATCGTCCTCGCCGGTGCGTTCTTCTCACGGCGCGGTCTGCATCGGAGCCACCTGGCGCAGCGGGTCCCGCTCGCGCTTCGGGCACGCCTCCGTAAGACCGACCGCAAGGGCGACTTCATCGTCTTCGAGGGTGTTGAGGGGTCCGGCAAGGGAACCCAGATCCGACTCGCCCGGGAGTTCCTCGAAGAAAAGGGCTACGACGTTCTCGTCACGAGGGAGCCGGGCGGAACGAAGCTCGGGGAGCGACTTCGAAAGACGCTGCTGGACGGCGACCTGGGATCGATCGACCCGCGGTCCGAGGCGCTTCTCTTTGCGGCGAGCCGTGCCCAGCACGTGGCGTCGGTTATCAGGCCCGCTCTCGAGGAAGGCAAGGTCGTGCTCTGCGACCGGTACCTCGACTCCTCCCTCGCCTATCAGGGAGCGGGGCGAGGGCTGGGGGAGCACGATGTCTTGACGCTCAACACCTGGGCGACGCAGGGTTTGTTCCCCGACCTCGTTGTGCTCCTGACCCTCGACCCGGAGGCCGGGCTCGCGCGGGCCGACCGAACCGATCGCTTCGAAGTCGAAGACGCGTCCTTCCATGCGAAGGTGGCGGAGGCGTACCAGCACATCGCGGAGGAGCACCCCGAGCGGGTCGTGACGGTGGACGCGATCGAGCCGCCCGAGGTTGTGCACGAACGGGTCCGCGACGCGCTCGTCAAGTACTTCAAGATGGAGGAGCAGTGAGCGAGCTTCCTCCCGTGCTGGCGAGCGTTCCGGGACAGGACGATGCCGCCGTGTTCCTCGCGCGAGCCGCCGAGCGGCCGCACCACGCGTTCCTCTTCGCCGGGGCAGAAGGGTCCGGCAAAGCGCTCATGGCCCGCGCCTTCGCAGCGGCGCTCCTCTGCGAGCAGGGTGGCTGCGGTGAATGCCGAGACTGCCGTCTCGCGCTGGGGGATCGGCATCCCAACCTGTTCGTGCTCGAGCCCGAAGGCCGCGACATCCGCGTCGGCGAGGGATCGGAGGACACGGGGACGGCTCGCTGGCTCGTGGGACAGGTGAACCTGACGTCGCCGGAGCCGGGGCGGAAGGTCTTTCGTGTCGATCAGGCCGACCGGATGACGGAAGAGGCCGCGGACGTCCTTCTGAAGTCGATCGAGGAGCCGCCGGGGGAGACCGTGTTCATCGTCTCATCGGCTCGCCCGGACGAGCTTCCGGAAACGATTCGCTCGCGATGTCAGTCGGTCTGGTTCCGGCCCCTGGCTGAGGACTTCGTCGTGGAGACGCTCGCGGCAGAGGGCGTTTCCGAGGAACGCGCACGGCTTGCGGCACGGATGACCTCGGGGAACCTGGGGCGGGCGCGCCGCCTCGCGATTGATGAGCAAGGTCTGGCGTTCCGCGATGAGGCCCTGGCGGCCTACAACGCTGCGGGTGAGGCGCCGGCGGGAGCGCTCGCCGCCGCGGAGCGGCTGACCGAGTCCGCGAAGGCGTACCGAAAGCGGTTTGCCGATCGGCTGGACGAAGAGCTCGAGCCGTATCTCGACCCGGATTCGGGTGAGATCGCCGAGCAGTTCCGCGTGATCGCTCGACGTCTGAAGGAGCGGCACGAGCGGCAGGAGCGCCGGGCCGAGCGCGAGTTCCTCGACTCGTCCCTCTTGGCGCTCGAGTCGTGGTTCCGAGACGGACTCGTCCGCTCAACCGGCGGATCGGAGGATCTCGCGATCAACCTCGACATCGAGGCGCCCGACATCGATGCCGCCGATGCCGCGCGCGCCGTCGAGGTTCTCGAGGCCGCGCGCGCCGCGCTCGCGGACGAGACAAACCTCAATGTGCGATTGATCGTCGAGGAAGCCTTCCTGGGGCTGCAGGGAACCGCTCCGGTGAGGCCGTAGCGCATCCTAGGGCGTCAGTGCTCTTGCGCCGATGCCTAGTCGCTCCGCCGCCCGGAGAATCCGGCGGTCGAGTGTGACGAGCGGTGAGTCCAACAGATACGCGAGAGCGAGATACTCGGCGTCGTAGGTCTTCTGCCAGAGGAGCTCATCGGCGATTCGCCAGACTTCCGGTCCGAGCCGACGATGCCGGCGTTCGCGCAGGATGCCGGCATCGAGGAGCTCGAGGGATCGCTCGGCCACTTCGCGGGAGATCAACTCTCGGAGAACGGCCGTGTGCAGGGACGAGCGCACCTCCGGCCAAAGAATCGGAGGGGCGACGAGCTGTTCCCTTCCGAAGAGCTCGAACCCACCTCCCAGAGCCGCGGCCGCAAGAAAGACGTTCGCGTCGAGGACGAGCACTACCGCGACTCGCGAAGTTCGCGCACGAGTTTGACCCAGTCGGGCATCGGCTCCCCGGTCCAGGTCCGCTCCCAGCCTTTGGGCAGGGGGAGCGACGTGGACTCGGTCACTTCACGAAGGTCGGTCTCGTCGATGAGGTGCTGTGTGCCGACTTTTCGGGAGCGGAGGCGACCCGAGCGAATCCATCTGCGGATGGTCTCCGGGTTCTTGCCCGTGCGCCGCGCGGCTTCAGGGACGGTCAGGCTCATAGTCGAATACTACAACATGGTCCCTGGACCTACGCTATCCGGGCGCGAAGAGGTCGGTCGTTACAATCTCCAGCGCGCCGGAGTAGCTCAGTCAGGTCAGAGCACACGATTCGTAATCGTGGGGTCGTGGGTTCGAATCCCACCTCCGGCTCAGGCGGACAGAAAATGGATGACGATGGCTCCCAAGCGCGTCGCAGCTTTGTCGGGATGGTGCTTGCAGGCCTCCGCGACGACCAGGAGGGATATCGTGCGCTACTGCCGGCAGCGGAGGAACACCCCGAATTTCTTGCAGCCGCGTTCAGCACGATCGCGCTGCTTGCGCATGATGTCGGACAGCTCATGACTCGCTCTGCTGAGGAGGTGCTCCAAAATATCGCACAGAGCGGGCAGGTTCCGATAGCTCGGGACGTTGCGCAAATGGCGCTAGCCGGAGAGCGAAACGAATTCGACGTCTTTGACGATATCGGGGGACGAATTTCACATGATCCTGAGTTCGTTCCTGCGATCTTTGGACTCGTCGTTGCGTTGGCAAAGGAGGCAGGGGCGAGGACAGGCACAAGCGCCAAGGCGGTCTTAGAAGATCTCGCAACTACAGCTGCCATTGGTGAGTCGGGCTTGCTTGGTGAGGAACCCGAACAGGACTGACAGATTCACCGGACCTCCCAGAGGACGGGTCACGCGGCTCGGGAGAGAGCCATGTCACTTTCTGTCGTACATTTGGCGGGTGGATCTGTCCGAGAGCTACAAGACCGTCATCCCCAGGGCTATCTTGACGCGCTACGAGATCCGCGAGACGCGAAACGCCGCCGCCATCCTTCAGGCCACGAACCCCCACGAATTCAAGGAGGTTCTTGGTGTTCTGGGAGAGTTCAAGCTTTCTCGTGCGGACATCATTGAGCCGGGCAAGAACAAGTCGCTTGTCGCAAGACGTCTAGATGATGAGTTTCGTGGTCGTGGCTGGCGGGAGGGAAGCCACGACATGACCCTTCACTCCGTCCTGACGGTGCGCCCTCACAAGGCCGCCGGCGAGCGCAAGCCGACGATCGTCGAGACGGAGGTAATTAGCGCAGGGTACAAGGTCGACAACGTGAAGGGACGTGTCGCCCTAGATGTCGAGTGGAACGCAAAAGACGGGAACCTCGACCGCGATGTTGGCGCCTACCGAGCCCTCTACGACGCCGGCATCATTGACGCCGGCATCATCATCACCCGGGAGCATGAAAGCATTCGGAACCTTGCTCGTCGCCTTAGGCGGCCAAGGGGCTTCGCCACCACCACGACGACAACCCTGGAAAAACTCGTGCCTCGAATCACTCGAGGCGATGGCGGCGGTTGCCCGCTTCTGGCGTTCGCCATAACCGACCGCTGCTACTCGCCTCGGCTCTAGCGGTAGGCGGGATACTTCCGGCCCCGAGGAGTCACGTCCAGGGAAGCTTCGTTGCCCCAAGCGGCCCAGCCTGGACGCGGGTACCTCGCGAACAACTCGAGGTATGGACCGGGGCTGCACGCTTCGATGACTTCGTAGAGCTCGTCGGGTTTCCGGCTGTGCTCCCGCTTCCGAGTCGCTAAAAGGTTCACCTGCCGCCGACCGGGGGGGAGTGTCCGAAGATGTCCCCGTACCCCGAACAGAACAGGCTCGGTGACGTTCCGAAAGTAGAAGCCCACGCCGCGCCCGTCGCTGCCCCCGTCCTTCCGAACCTTGTGCCAAACGAGCATTGTCTTGTAGGTGAACCCCCACTCCTCGAGCACGCGGAGGCCCTCGGTCACGAGAGCGTTCGGAACCCACAGGTAGCAGTGGGCTCGCGTGGCCAAGAGATCCACGACCGGTAATCTGGCGATCTCCTTCCACGACAAGGTGTCGTATCGGGAGAGCCGCTTGTGCTCGGGAGCGACCTTCCCGGTGCGGTTTATAAACCGCCACGGTGGGTCAGCGAGAACTGTGCCGAAAGACTGGTTCCCCAAGTCCTCGAGAGAGGGAAGCTCCTGCCATAAGGTTGGTTGTCCGTTCGCGCTCTTCACCCCCGAACCTCCGCCAGCGTCTTCCCTTCCAGCCTAGGAACCCGCCAACGCAGCCATCCGTCCGTTGCCTTGATGCCCAGGGCGCTGCGCGCCGCGGCCGAAGGCGTTTCGTAGACATCCCGACCGAGCCGAATGCGGCCGTCCGCTTGCAACGTCGCTCCGATGGAAGGGGCCGAGCGACGGCGTATGACCAGGCGCTCGCCCTCCTTTAACAGGCCCTTCCTCAAGAGATCGCCCAGCGAGGCGGTTCCTGTCGTCCTCGCCATCTCTTTTATCACCCCCTACTGACACAGAGATCTTGAGATCTAAAGATCTACCATACTTGCGGGCCACGATCACGTACCCGACCCATGCTGTCGAGCCTGCTGACGCCAGGGCGACTTTCTTGGATGAGGTCGTCTAGCGGCGGTGGACGAAGACCTCGCACTCGAAGAACAGGTTGACGCCGTCGCCGCCGTTGCATCGGTCTCGCCCGGGGCCGCCGTTCAGCGTGTCGTCCCCCGCGCCGCCTGAGAGCGAGTCGTTCTGCGGCCCGCCGTCGATCGTGTCGTTCCCACCTCCGCCGTCGAGCTTGTCTCTTCCCGGCTGGCCGAAGAGCTCGTCGTCTCCCGCCTCGCCGACGATCGCGTCGTCTCCGCCCGCGCCAACGAGCGCATCGGCGCCGGGACCTCCGTTGATCCGGTCGTCCCCAGGTCGACCGAGCAACCGGTCGTCTCCTCCTTGCCCCCGGAGGACGTCGTTGCCATCGCCGGCGATCAGCAGGTCGTTTGCGGGACCACCGTCGAGCGTGTCATTCCCTGAGGCGCCGCTCAGTTGATCGGTTCCCCCTCCGCCCAGCAGCACGTCGTCGCCTTCATCGCCGACGAGCCGGTCATCGCCGCCGGAACCGATCACCACATCGTTCCCGTCTCCCCCGCGTAGCGAGTCGTCTCCTCCGAGCCCGCAGATGACGTCGTCTACGGCGGTCCCAACGAGGATGTCGTCCGCTGGCGAACCGATCAGGTCGCGGCCGGGCGCCGTCCCCGGACAGCTGATCGTGATGCGCGCGAAGAACACATCGGTGGGGCCTGTCTTGGCCTCTGGCTTCGCCTGCACGAAGACCGCGCCGAAGCCGTCCGGGAGCCCAACGAGCCCCTGGTAGTCGCCGACGAAGAGGCCTGCCGCATTCGGCGCCGTTCGCATATTGAAAGGTCCGGCCAGGTGTTGCTCCTTCCACGCTCCGCCGTCATCTGTTGAATACGCGAACCAGACGTCGGTCGTGAGTTCGTCGTCACCCGAGGCGTCGTTCCGAAAGTCGTAATAGGTGACGCCGACGGCGCCGATGCTGTTCACCGCCACCGTCGGAAGGAAGGCGGGGGCGGAGGTCGCCGCGACGACGCCTCGCTGCCAGGTCTCCCCGAGATCGCTGTATCGCGCGTACCGGATCTCGGCGTTTACGTCGGGCTCGAACAGCTGATACCAGACAACCCAGAGCGCGCCGTCGGGCGCGAGCGCCAATTCCGGGATCGCCTCGGGCGCCCGGATCGGCGAACCGTCGCCCTCGGGATCGTTGAATGGCACGACGTTGACGTCTGCGATGGCGACCGGTTCCGACCACGTCTCTCCGAGGTCCTCAGATCTCGTGACGAGATACGTGAGCGTGCCCCGGCGCTCGGGGAAATACTGGCGCAGAAACGCCGACTGGCGGGTGAGGATGACGACGAGGATGGGGTTCCCGGTCGCTTGCGGCGCCGGCACGATCGCCAGGGGCTCTTCTATGGTCGGAGGCGTGGGACTGCTGATCGCAACGGACTCCGACCACGTCGCGCCCGCGTCCTCGGTCCGAGCAAAACGAGGGTCGCCGGTGAACAGCGTGCCCGTCGGGTCCGGCGAGGTGTGCTCCGGCCAGACAGCATACGCGCGTCCCGGAACCGTCGGATCGGCAACGATCTCCGGCTTCTCGCCCGTTGTCACTCCGTCGTCCGATGAGAGAAAGGCTGGATCTGCCGCCCACGTGAGGCCGCCGTTGGCCGAGGTGCTCGTCACGACCTCGAAGTCCACCTCGCGAACGGGTGGTGCTTCCTCCGCCGGCGGTGCCTGCGCGCTGTAGGCGCCGCCGATGAAGTAGGCGGCGCCGTTCGGGCCGATCGAGACCCGCGGATCGGTGTTGCGGACGTGCTCAGCTTCCGAGTCCGTGCATTTCCCGATGCCCGGAACCTTGACAATCGACCAGGCGATGCCGCCATTCTTCGACACGGCGACGAGGTCGCTCCGAGCGCCGCCGTCCGGATACCGGTCTTGTTGCCACGCGGCGACGAGATGATTCGGATCTACTGGGTTCACGGCGACGTGCGGTTCGACCTCAGCGTCGACGAACGGCGTCCCGGGGTCACCGCAGTTGTCCTTGAAGGGAGTCTTCCGGGAGATGATCTGAAGCGTCTCCACCTTCGCACCGCCGCCGGCTTCGCTGGCAGCCTGTGCAGCAGCTTGCTGCGCGTGGGCAGGCACGGCTGAGGGGAGGAGTGAGAACGCCAGCGCTCCACAGACCAGCACGCGGGCAACGGCGGTCATGAGGAGCACCGTAGCACTTGCTAGACTTCGCTCCCGATGAGGGCTCCCCGGGCTCGTACGCGTTTTCTTTTGACTGCCAGCCTGGTGATCGGCCTCTTCCTAGTTCCCTCCCTCGCGAGGGCACAGGGCGTGCACCCGCTTCCCGGCCAGAAGTTCGAGGAGAGCAAGCCCTGGACGTTCTGGCTTTCGTTCCCCGTGCTTCTGGGAGCGGGCGGCCTCGTCGTCTTGCTCGGCGGCTCGTACGTCTTTCTGTCCCGCCGGTTCTTCGGAAAGGAAGAGATCGAACCCTCGAAGATCCGCTCGCCGCAACTCCTCGGCGCCGCTGCTTCACGGGCAATGGCGTCAGCCCCGGCCCCAGCAGCCGCACCGGCGCAGCCCCAGGCGAAGCCGGCGGCCCCCGCTGCGGAAGATAAACCTGCTCCTGAGGAAAAGCCTGCTGAAGAGATGCCCGCGGCCGAAGCCCCGGCCGAGCAGGCTGCACCTGAGGAGAAGTCTGCCGAAGAGGCGCCCGCCGCCGAGGCGCCCGCGGCCGCTGCTCCAACGCATTCGGGCAAGGCGGAGCTCGATCAGGACACGTTCGACCGCGTGCTGAAGGAGCAGCTCGATAAGGGAGCGGCCAGGCCGGTCGCCGAGGGACGTGCTCGCGCGGCCGCGGTTCGAGCAGCGAGGCAGAAAGCACAGGGCGGATAGCCCGCATGGATGGCACGGCCGCGGCGCGGCTCCTCGACTGGGACACCGCAGCCCGTGTGGGAGCCCGGCTCGCAGGCCCCGGCCCGCCGATCCTCCGGCGTGACCTGGATGGTCTGAGAGAGGACTTCGCCGAGCGGACGGAAGAAGCCGAAGCGGTCGTTCGCCAGTTCGCCGGTCTCGAAATCGACGGTCCCCCGTCCCGCCCGTGGGTCATGCGCCGCTCCGACTGGATCACCCAGAACCTAAGGACGTTCGAACGCGTCATGGAGCCGCTCGCGAAGCGAGTCCTCGAGAAGCGCCCCGACGGGCCGTTCGTCCAGGTGCGCCGCAAGGCGCTGGGGTTCCAACTCGGCGCGCTCTTGGGGCTCCTGGGGCGGAAGGTGCTCGGCCAGTACGACCCGTTCGCCCCGCCGGACGATCGGAACCTGATCTATTTCGTCGGCCCCAACGTGGTCGAGCTCGAGCGAAGATATGGCTTCCCGGTGCCCGATTTCCGCCTGTGGCTCTGCCTGCACGAAATCACCCACCGGCTGCAGTTCGACGGGGTCCCCTGGCTGCTCGGCCACATCGCGGGACTGGTGCGCACGTACCTCGACTCGGTGGAGCTCGATCCGGGGCGCTTGCTCGAGAGCATCCGACGGGCGCGAGAAGACATGAGGACAGAGGATCAGCGCCACGGTCTCGGGGTCCTCTTTCTATTGATGAGCCCCGAGCAGCGTGAGACGTTTCGCCGCATGCAGGCGGTGATGTCACTGCTCGAGGGGCACGGGAACTACGTGATGGATGCGCTTTCTGACGGGCGGGTCCGTGATGGTCCTCGGATGCGCCGGGTTCTTCACGAGCGGCGCAATTCGAAAGGCATGGGGCGGGTGGTCCAGATGGTTGCCGGCCTGGATGCCAAGGTGCGCCAGTACAGCCTCGGCGAGCGGTTCGTCGCGACCGCCGTCCAGCAAGCCGGAATGCCCGGCTTCAATCGCGTCTGGGAGTCCGCCTCGAACTTGCCGACGCTCGAGGAGATCCAGAGTCCGAAGACCTGGGTTGAGCGGGTCGCCGCTTCCTGAGTGGAACCCGCCGCGCGAAAGCGTCCTCGAACGAAACGATCGGGAACCGCGATGCCGAAGCGCCCACCCGCCGTCGCCCGTGTGCTCGAGCGCGTCACGGCGACCGCGCGTCGATATCAGATGTTAGAGCCGGGCCGGCGCGTCCTCGTGGCGTGTTCGGGGGGGCCGGACTCGGTCTGCCTGCTTCACTCGCTCGTGCGGCTCCGGCGCCTCTTCCGGATCCGGCTCGAGGTTTTCCACTTCGATCACCGGCTGCGAGAGGGATCAACGCGCGACGCCGCCTACGTCCGCAGGCTCGCCACCCGGCTCGAGCTTCCGGTCGTGGTCCACGAGGCGATTGACCGTCCGCGCCGCGGCCAATCCATAGAGGCCTGGGCTCGGATGGCGCGCTATGCAGCGCTCTGTCAGGCGGCCATCGATCGGGAGGCCGACATGGCAGCGCTCGGGCACACGCTCGACGATCAGGCCGAGACGGTTCTCCTCGGCCTCGTGCGAGGAGGCGGCTTGGATGCGGCGGCAGGGATGGCGCCGGTCACCGCACTGCCCCCGCTGGGCGTTCGCGGCGTTCGCCCACTCCTCGGCGTGACTCGCGTTGAGGTTGAAACGTTCAACCGCAGCCTCGGAGTACGCGCGAGACGGGATCCGATGAACCGCGACCCCGCTTTCCTCAGGAACCGGATCCGGCTCGAGGTGTTGCCCGTGCTCGAGGGCCGGCTCGACCGCGGCGTGAAGGCGACGCTCGCCCGCACCGCGGAGAACGTGCGCGCCGACGCTGAGTTCCTAGACGCCCTGGCCTCCGAGGCGTCGAGCCGGGTCGCGACGATGTCGGGTGAGGAAATCCGGCTCGACGCGCGCACGCTGGCTAGCCTCCCGACTCCAATTGCGCTTCGCGTCGTTCACGAGACGCTCCGGCTCGCGGGGGCGATGGGAGGGGAGTGGCCGGCGGACGTCGAGACCCCGCACATCCGCGCTGTCCTCGACCTCGCCGGCGGCCGGCCCGGCCGCCGGGTCGATCTCCCAGGACTGGTGGCCAACCGGACGCGCGATGGGGTCCACGTGGCTCCGAAGTCGTCCCGACGCCGGCTGTCCGCTCGCCGGAAGGGCAGACCGATCGGCTCTTAGGGCCGGTTCCCCAAGTCGCTCTTGGAGGGGTCGAAGCTTCGTCCGTCGAAGGCAAGGATGAACGGGATGAACGTCGTGGTCCCGGGCATGCAGTCCTCGATCTTGTAGCGCCCGTGAAGCTTCCTGATCTTGCCCGACCGCTTGAACCAGCTCAGTGGGAACCGAATCCGATACGAGAACTTCTTCATCAGGTTCTTGCAGATGTCGGTCTTGCACTTGACGACCCTGTCCTGCTTCGGGACGCCGAACGGCGGGTCGAGGCCGTCGACCTCCATGCTGACTTTCGCCTTGCAGCCACCGAGCTGCCCCTCGCAGATGACTTCCTTGGTGACCTCGATGGAGAAGCTCTTGTATCCACCTGCGGGAGGCCCCCGTGAGTCAAACGCGGAAACCCTCGGGCGTTGGATCTTCAGGTTCACGTCGGTGCAGCGGCACGGCTCCTGGGTCGGGGAAGGGCTCGGTGGCGGGCTCGAGAGCATGACCTCCCAGTCGTCGAAATTGGAGCTGCAATTATTTGCCAGCACGCGCACCGCGCCGGTCGCCCGCCCGCCCGGCTGAAACGTGCCGTGAGGCCAAATCTCAGTTCCCTGCATCCCGAACGAATGGTTCGTGATTTGCATGTTGCTGATCGTGCCGCCCCCCGTCCCGCCGCCGTCGCACGGGATATTGCTCGCCTGAAACGTCGTCACCATGTCTCCCTGGACGGTGAACTGCACGGTGCCGCCGCCCGTCACGTTGCCCGAGTAGGTGCCGTTCTGGTGGTCCGCGCGCGCCACGACGGAGATGGTGAGAACGGAAACGATCAGGGCAAAGGCGAGCCCAAGTCTGAGAAAGGCAGCGCCGCGAGTCGGGGCCTCTTCGGGCATCGTCGATCCTCGTTGCGAATATTCGGCGGATCCCTGCCTGGTGTCAATACCTCGGTTGCCCGGCTCACGCCCGGGGGGTATCTTCGGCTCGTTCTCCCTTCCCTCAGGCGCGTCCCTCTTCCCGCGTGACCTGGTTCAGATCGAGAGCCGGATGATGCAAGGGAGCCGATCGTGACGACGACGGTGCGCAGGGCGGCCGGGAGCGACCCGTCAGCACCCACGGATAGACTTGCGGCTCACGTGAGGGAGTTCGAGCCGGACATCGAGGAGATCCTGATCTCCGGAGAGGAGATCCAGTCGAAGATCCGCGAATTCGGCGAGCGGATCACCCAGGACTACGAAGGCCGGGATCTCTTGCTCGTCGGAGTGCTGAAAGGCGCGTTCGTGCTGATGGCCGATCTCTCCCGCCACATCCGCCTGCCGCTTCACTTCGACTTCATGGCGGTGTCGTCGTACGGAACGGCGACGAAGACCTCCGGCGTCGTGCGGATCCTCAAGGATCTCGACCACGACATCGAAGGGAGAAACGTCCTTCTGATCGAGGACATCGTCGACTCCGGTCTCACCCTTGCGTACCTGCTGCGGAACCTGAAGACTCGGAAGCCGGCGAGCCTCGAGGTTTGCGCGCTCGTCAAGAAAGCGGGCGCCCAGCAGGTTCCACTCGACATCAAGTACCTGGGGTTCGAGATCCCCCAGGTCTTCGTCGTCGGGTACGGCCTCGACCTGGGCGAGAAGTACCGGAACCTGCCCTACATCGCCACGCTGAAGAGCGAAGTCGCCGCCGCTCCCTCGTGAAGCGGAGCTGTTTCCTGCGGAATCACTTGGTAACCGGAAGCGTTGGCAAGTACAGAGGGAGAGAAAGGAGACGCGATGTGTCTGACTTGTGGTTGCATGCTTCCGCATGAGGATCATGGGAACCCGGACTACCTGCTCATCGAGCACCTGGAGAAGAGCGCCAAGATCGACGGGATCGACCTGGACGAGGCCGTCCGGCGTCTTGTCGCCACCGTCGAGGTGGCGAAGCAAGAGACCGAGCACGATCACCGGTAACCGGTCCGGACCTGCCTCGGAAGGTGGTGTCGGGGGGCTGTGCTACCATCAATCGGACTCCGGCCGGGTCCATCCTCGCTGTAAGGAGACCCCAACGAAACGCCCCGAGATGAAGGCCCGACGACTTTTCCGTGGGCCCCTCCTTTACCTTCTGCTCGTCCTGGGGGCGCTCTGGTTCTTTTTGAACTTCGCCAGTCGTGGCCCGGAGCCGACCCAGCTCTCCTTCACGCAGCTCGAGCAGCTTGCCGCCGAGGGAGACGTCGCGACTGCGACGTTTCTCGAACGCGACCAACGTGTTGAGGGAGAGCTCGCGAGCGGGGATCGGTACGTCGCGACGTACCCAACCGAATACCAAGACGAGCTGACTGCGAGCCTCAAGGAGGCGGGCATTGAGGTCGCCGCGGATCCGCAGAAGGGTTCCCCCTTCGTAGGCGCGCTCCTGCAACTCCTGCCGTTCCTCCTCATCTTCGGCTTGATCCTGTTCGTGATGACGCAGGGCCAGGCTGGTGGGAGCCGCGTCATGGCGTTCGGAAAGGCGAAGGCAAGAAAGGTCACGAAGGACCAGCCGAAGACGACGTTCGAGGACGTTGCCGGGCTGGAGGAAGCCGTCGAAGAGTTGGTCGAGGTCAAGGACTACCTGGAGAATCCCGGCAAGTTCCAGGCGATGGGAGCCAAGATCCCCAAGGGTGTCCTTCTCTACGGCCCGCCGGGCGCGGGAAAGACGCTCCTTGCGCGAGCCGTCGCCGGTGAGGCCGGGGTGCCCTTCTTCTCGATCTCGGGGTCCGACTTCGTCGAGATGTTCGTCGGTGTCGGTGCGGCGCGCGTTCGGGACCTCTTCGAGCAGGCGAAGACCGACGCCCCCGCCATCGTCTTCATCGACGAGATCGACGCGGTCGGTCGTCATCGCGGCGCGGGGCTCGGCGGAGGACACGACGAGCGCGAACAGACGCTGAATCAGCTGCTGGTCGAGATGGACGGCTTCGACACGAAGACCGGCGTGATCCTGATGGCCGCGACGAACCGGCCGGACATCCTCGACCCGGCACTCCTTCGACCGGGCCGCTTCGATCGACAGGTCGTGGTCGACCGGCCGGACCTCCAGGGGCGTCGGGGAATTCTCAAGGTCCACGCTCGAGGGAAGCCCCTCGACCCCGAGGTCGACCTCGATGTGGTCGCCCGTCGGACGCCGGGATTCACCGGCGCAGACCTGGCCAACGTCGTCAACGAGGGAGCGCTGCTAGCCGCTCGCAGAAGCAAACGCCGGATCACGATGAGCGAGCTCGAGGAAGCGATCGATCGGGTCATCGCGGGTCCGGAGCGGAGAACCCGGATCATCTCGGACCGGGAGAAGCGGATCATCGCGTACCACGAGGCGGGCCATGCGCTCGTGGCCCACGTCCTGCCGAACGCCGACCCGGTGCACAAGATCTCTGTGATCCCTCGTGGGCGCGCGCTCGGATACACGCTCACGCTGCCAACAGAAGACAAGTTTCTCGTCACGCGGTCGGAACTCGTCGACGAGCTGGCGATGCTGCTCGGAGGTCGAGTTGCCGAGGGGCTGGTGACGGGCGACGTGACGACCGGCGCGCAAAACGATCTCGAGCGCGCAACGAAGATCTCTCGCCAGATGGTGACCGAGTACGGGATGTCGGACGCCCTCGGCCCCCTCACGCTCGGGCAGAAACAGGGCGAGGTGTTCCTAGGCCGCGACTTCGCCGCTCACCCCGACTACTCGGATCAGGTCGCCTTCGAGATCGACTCCGAGGTCCGGCGGCTAATCGACGAGGCCCACGACCAGGCGCTCGAGATCCTGACCGAAAATCGCGCGAAGCTCGACGAGATGGCCACCGCCCTCATCGAACGCGAGACCATCGAAAAGGAAGAACTCGCGAACCTGCTCGGAGGCTTGAAGAAGCGCCAGACAGACGGTCAGTCGAAGGGTGCAGGGGTCGTGACCGCGCGCCGAAGCGTACGGGCGAACAAGGGCAAGCGGGGCCCCGCCACGCGGTAGGACCCAGCGTGAGCGACGCATTCCCCCAATTCGACATCCAGAAGCTCGAGGACGCCGTTCGGCTTCTTCTGGAAGGGATCGGTGAGGACCCCGGGCGCGCGGGTCTGAAGGACACCCCTCGCCGAGTGGCCGAGATGTACGCCGAGATCCTCTCGGGGATTCACGAAGACCCCGAGGCGGTCATTGACGTGACGTTCGCGGAGCGCCACGACGAGATGATCATGATTCGCGACCTGACGCTGTTCTCGATCTGCGAGCATCATCTTCTGCCGTTTGTTGGGAAGGCACATGTCGCGTACATCCCGAATGAGGACGGCCGGATCACCGGCCTCTCGAAGCTCGCTCGGCTGGTCGACGTCCTCGCGAAGCGGCCCCAAGTTCAGGAGCGGTTGACCACGCAGATCGCGGACGCGCTGGAGGGCGCGCTTCAGCCGCGAGGCGTGTTCGTCGTGGTCGAAGCCGAGCACCTCTGCATGTCGATGCGGGGCGTGAAGAAGCCGGGAACTCTCACAGTGACGTCCGCGGTTCGCGGCCGATTCAAAACCGACGCGCGAACCCGCGCGGAGGCGATGAGCCTACTCGGCCGGGGAAGCGGTTTCCAGGCTGTCTAGAGAGCGCCCGCGACCAAGCTGCCCGCGGTCCTGCCGCAGCTCGGGTTGACCAGGCAGATCAGGTACGAAAGCAGCGGCTTCGGGTTGTGGTAGTTCTCCTATCGCGCGGGTAAAACAACAGCGAACCGTGAGCCCTTGTCCGGTTCGCTCTCGACGGTGATGTCACCACCGAGCGCCTCGACGATCCGCTTGCTGAGGGCCAAGCCGAGGCCGGCGCCGTTGCCGCTCCGAGCCGGGTCGCCTCTCCAGAAGGGCTCGAAGACGCGCTCGATTGCCTCGTCCGGGATTCCCTCGCCGGAGTCCTCGACGATCACCTCGAGGCTCTCCGGTCCCCGGCTCGCCTGCACGCGCACTGTCCCATCGGCCGGCGTGTGACGGATCGCGTTCTGGAGCAGGTTCTGGAGCACGCGGGTCACACGCGGTGAGCACTGCGCGCCGTTCGCAGCATCGACGTCCGTCTCGATCACGAGCCCCTTCCTCGTGGCTTGGGCTGCGCATGCCGCGAGAGCCGCCGCAACGACTTCTTCGAAACGCGCCTGCTCAGATTCCCTCTCAATGGCGCCGGCGTCGAGCTGAACGAACTCGAAGAGGTCGTCGATGAGGTTGCTGAGGACCATGATCGCCGTGCGCATCTCGGATGCGTACCGATGAAGAGTGGGACGATCGTCGACAACCCCATCCTGGATCGCCTCGACCATCGCCCGCAGTCCGGCGAGCGGCGTCCTGAGATCGTGGGAGACCGCGGTCACAAGGTCCCGGCGCTTCTCGTCGGCGACCCGCTCGCGCGCGATCGAAGCCTGGAGTCGTACCGCCATTTCGTCGAACGCTTCCGCCAAGTCGTCGAGCTCGGCCCCGGCGCCGAGATCGCCGATCCTCGCGTCGAGGTTCCCGTCCGCCAGCTCCCGCGCGGCGGTTCCCAGTCGCTCGATTGCTTTTGCCGTCGTTCTCGCCCCAACGAGGGCAGCTCCGACGCCTGCCGCGCCCGAATAGATCATCAGGATGACGACGAGTGTGGCGTCGTGATCGCTCACGAACATGAGTGCTGCGAAGGTTCCCAAGTTGACGAGGCTGACGACGACGCCAACGAGGGCGATCCCGACGAGACGCCACCTGAGCGACGCTCGCGAGAGAAGTGGCGCGGCAAAGCCGGTCGCGACGACCGTCGCAAGAACTGCCGCCGGAAGGAGCACCGCCAGGTGACCGAGCTCCGAGCCGGTCATGCCGGTCGCTGCCCCGATGCCGACCGCCGCGGCTGCTCCTCCGAGCGCTAGGCCGGCGGTCCACAGAACGTGTGGCCTCGCCCTCATGGATCGAACCGGTAGCCGGCGCCCCAGACCGTGATGAGGTGCGTAGGGTTGGACGGATCCCTCTCCGTCTTCTCTCGGAGCCGGCGAATGTGCACCGTTACGGTCGAGGGGTCTCCGTCAAACGCGAAATCCCAGAGCTCGTCGAGGATCTCGAGGCGGCTGAAAACCGTTCTCGGGTGGGCTGCGAGCAGGTGGAGCACGTCGAACTCCTTCGGGGTGAGGCGGACGATGCGCCCGGCAACGCGCACCTCACGTGTTCCACCTTCGATCTCGAGGTCCCCGAACCGCATTGGCGCCTCCGGTGGGCGAGCGGCCTGGGACCCGGAACGTCGGAGCACCGCTCGGACGCGAGCAACGACCTCCCTGGGCGAGAATGGTTTCGCAACGTAGTCGTCTGCCCCGATATCCAAACCGACGACCCGATCGGTCTCCGCTCCTCTGGCCGTGAGCATGATGACCGGCGTCGATCCCCGCGAACGGATCTGGTCGAACACCCCAAATCCGTCGATCCTCGGGAGCATGAGGTCCAGAAGGATGAGGTCGGGGGTGACGGCCTCGAAGCGATCGAGAGCCGCCTGCCCGTCCTCGGCGGTGTCCACCTCAAATCCCTCCCGCGTCAGATAGCGCGAGAGGACCTCCCGAACGATGGGTTCGTCGTCGACGACGAGGACACGTGGCGAACTCGGCACGCGTCAATTCTCCTCTGAAAACCTTACGAAGGTGTTGCCGGACCTCATGCGCCGAAAGGAGTTGGTAAGCAGGCGGGCCCTAGCCTGGGAGAAACGTTCGGGCAATTCTGGAGGCAGAAATGAAGATCTTTGCGTTTCTCAAGCGGCACCCACGCGCCACGATCTTTGCTCTTTTTGTCGGTCTCGCGCTCGGGATTTTTGGCCTTGTGTGGTTCGAACCCCACAAGGCGTTCATCGACGAGCGTGTCGACGAAGCGCTCCCGACCGCGAACGCCGCCACGCGCGTCGGGTCGACTGCGGGAGCGGCCGCCGAGACGGACACGGCGGGGATGACCGTGCGCCCGTTGTTCGAGGGCGCCGTCGAGCCGCTCGACCACGGCCCCGTTTCGGGGCAGGCGCGCGTGCTCCAGCTCGAGGATGGTCGCCGGTTCCTGCGGCTCGAGGATCTGCAGGTGGACAACGGTCCGGACCTGTTCGTCTACCTCTCCTCGGCGCCGCTCGATCAGGGCGCTGCCGACCAGAACCGGTTCCTGGACGACTTCGTGGATCTCGGCTTGCTGAAGGGCAACATCGGGAGCTCGAACTACGAGATCCGCGCCGGAATCGACCTTGAACGGTACCGAACCGTCGTCATCTGGTGTCGGCGCTTCGAGGTGGGGTTCGCTGCAGCGTCGCTCGCGCCCGTCCCCTAGGCGGTCCGTCGGCGGCGCTGATCGAGGGACGGGCGGTGAGGGGCATCGCCCGAACGATGGAAAGGAGGCAGGATGCGAATGCGATCGCTCAAACTGATCGCGGGACTCGCCGTCCTCGCGCTCGTTGCCGCAGCGTGTGGAAGCGAGGAACCCGCGGTCGATCGGCCCGCGGCGGAGACGCCCGAGCCGACCGCCCAGATGCCGCCCCTTATCGGCGGTTTCTACGAAGGAGATGACGTTACGTATCTCCTCACCGATGTCTCGGTCGAGGCAGAGGCGGAGGGGTTGAGTGAGGCCACCGGGTTCCCGGTGAGCTTCGTGCCGTCGCTCGGTGACATCCCGAAAGCTTCGCTCGCGAAGCTCTACCTGTTCATGAACGGAGTGGAGGGCCCGAACCCGTTCGGGTTCCAGCCGAACGTCCTGGATACCGTGCCGGGCGACCCGGGCTACAGCCCCCTCTGGCTGGTCCACGCCGTCACATGGGCCGACGGCGCCGAGCCCCGGGAGCTCCGCTCGGAGGGGGAGATACTCGAAGCCGAGGATGCGGGTGAGCTCGCGATAGAAGTGACGCCGCTGGTGAAGAACTCGCCGGTCGTCGCGACAAACCCGCCGCTCGTTCCCGGGTTCGCGCACGGTGAGGGCGTCAACTATCTGCTCACCGACGTCTCGGTCGAGGCCGAAGCCGAAGGGCTTTCCGACGCCACGGGGTTCCCCGTGAGCTTCGTGCCATCGCTGGGAGACGTCCCGGAATCCTCACTTGCGAGGCTCTACCTGTTCATGAACGGAGTGGAGGGCCCGAACCCGTTCGGGTTCCAGCCGAACGTCCTGGATACCGTGCCGGGCGACCCGGGCTACAGCCCCCTCTGGCTGGTCCACGCCGTCACAT
>JBOGWA010000029.1:0-7435 GCA_050693155.1 Actinomycetota bacterium
GGGCGTATCCGTAGGTTGATCCCGCGCGAGCGGATCGAGGGGCAGATCCTGCTGATCCGTGACCAGCGGGTCATGCTGGACAGCGACCTCGCCAAGCTGTACGGCGTCCCGACGCGACGACTCAACGAGCAGGTTCGACGGAACATCGCTCGATTTCCCCAGGACTTCATGCTCCAGCTGACTGCGGACGAGGCCCGGGCTTTGAGATCTCAGGATGTGACCTCGAAGCCGGGACGCGGAGGCCGGCGCTACGCGCCTCTCGTCTTCACCGAGCAGGGTGTGGCGATGCTCTCGAGCGTGTTGCACAGTGAGCGGGCCGTTCGGGTCAACATCGAGATCATGCGCGCCTTCGTGCGGCTCCGCGCCATGGCCTACACGTACAAGGACCTCGCGAACAAGATTCACGCGCTGGAGCAGAAGTACGATGGGCAGTTCAAGGTCGTCTTCGATGCCATTCGTGCGCTCATGGAAACGCCTGAGCCGCCGCCCCCAGGAGGCGGGAAGCGCCGGATCGGCTTCCGGCCGAAGGACGACCAAGATGGCAGACGCTGAAGTTAGTTCTCTACCCCAAGGCTGGGAGCTGGCTCGTATCGATCAGAAGTTCACTTCCACCACTAAACCCAAAGCGTTGCGTATCGGAGAGCGCGGAGCAATTCCGTTTGTGCCCATGGAGCGACTGCCCTCTGATCGCCTGACTTTCTCGGACTTTGTCCTCCGGACTCCCCAGGAGATCGCCAGTGGCACCTATTTCGAGGACGGCGACTTGCTACTCTCTAAGATCACGCCGTGCTTCGAAAACGGGAAGCAGGGAATCGCCACGAACATTCCCGGTGGCTGGGGCATTGCCAGCACCGAGATCATTCCAATCAATACCCTCGCGGCCCTTAGCCACCTGCCGTTCCTTGCAATGTATCTGTTGCATCCCGACGTCCGCCGTCGGCTCGCGAGTAGGATGGAAGGCGCCACGGGCCGTCAACGCTTGCCCAAGTCAGTTCTAGAACAATGCACCATGCCGTTCCCACCTTTACCCGAGCAGCAGGCCATTGCGACGGTGCTATCAAAGATCCAGTCGGCTGTAGCGGTGCAGGACAAGATCGTCTCCACGCTCAAGAAGCTGAAGACCGCGACCATGGCCAAGCTCTTCCGCGAGGGCCTGCGCGGCGAGCCCCTCAAGCAGACCGAGATCGGCGAGATTCCCGAGAGCTGGGAGGTCGTCCGACTTGGAGACTACTGCGTCATCAGCTCGGGTGGAACTCCAGCCCGGGATCACCCCGAGTATTGGAATGGGGATATCCCCTGGGTGAAGACTGCCGAGATCGACTACCGCCCCATCATGAAAACTCAGGAACATATCACCGAGGCGGGTCTCAAGAATTCCTCCGCGAAGCGGTTTCCGAAGGGGACGTTGCTGATGGCGATGTACGGCCAAGGTATCACCCGTGGCAAGGTCGCGTTCCTAGGAATCGAAGCGACCACGAATCAGGCATGTGCAGCTCTCTTCCCCGAGGAGGAGCTCGATCCTGGGTACCTGTATGCGTTCTGTGCTTTCGCCTACGACCGGATTCGTGAGCTCGGACACGGTGCAAATCAGAAGAACCTGAGCGCCGACATCATTCGAGAGATTCTCTTGACGCTTCCGGCACGGGCGGACGAACAGCAGGCAATCTACCGAGCGGTAAGAGCAGTCGAATCTCGCATTCAGGCGGCGGAAGAAAGACGAAACTCAATCAAGAAGGTGTTCTCTTGCATGCTCCAACTGCTCATGACGGGGCAGGTGCGCGTGCAGGTGGCGCTGGCAGAGGGTGAGGTGGCGACGGGTCGGGGACGGGTCGATCGCAGGGACCCGGTCGTCCCGGAGACTCTCCCGCGTGAAGTCGAACGCTTCGTGGCCGAGCTGGTGCGGCGGTTCGAGCCGGAGCAGGTGATCCTGTTCGGCCGGCATGCCGAGGGGAGTCCGAGGGCTGAGGGCGAGATGCGGTTGCTGGTCGTCATGGACTTCGAGGGCCGGGCGCTGGCCGAGGCGGTGCGGATCGAGCGGGAGATCGAGCGCGACTTCTCCCTGACGGTGATCGCGCGGCGTCCCGAGGAGGTTCGTCGCGCGCTGGAAATCGGCAACCCGTTGATCGAGGGCATCGTCGAGCGGGGGACGGTGCTCTACGCGCGACCGGAGGCCGAGGCCAAAGCCCCGGTCGCCAGGGCGCGTGAGGAAGGACGCCGTGCGGCGCCGAAGGGGAAGCTCGGCGACGAAACGCTCCGGGAGATCGTCCGACGGGTGGTCGCCGCCGTGGCGCCGGAGAAGATCATCCTCTTCGGCTCGGCCGCCCGAGAGGAGATGGGCCCGGACAGCGACGTGGATCTCCTGGTGGTGAAGTCCGGGGTCGACCGACTCGAGACGGCACGGGCCGTTCGCCGATGCCTTCTCGGCATCGGGATACCGAAGGACGTCATCGCTGTGACTCCCGAGGATCTCTCCCGCTACGGCAGTGACCGAAGTCGCGTCATCTTCTCCGCGCTCAGGGAAGGCAAGGTTGTCTACGCCGCCTGACGCGCTTCCGGACAGTGGTCCACACGAGTGGCTCCGTCGTGCGAAAGGCAACCTCGCGCGGGCGAAGCAGCCGAAGCCCGAGGAGGGCTTCTGGGAGGACCTCTGCTTCGATGCCCAGCAGGCGGCGGAGAAGGCGGTAAAGGCTGTGCTCCTGTTCGGCGAAATCGCCTTCCCGTTCGTGCACGACCTCGGGGAGCTGCTGACCCTGGCAGCCCGAGGCGGAGTCGACGTGCCGCAAGATCTCTGGGAGGCGGATCAGCTCTCGGAGTTCGCCGTGGTGACGCGGTATCCAGGCGGGCGTGTCCCGGTGGACGAGGACGAGTACCGGCGCGCAGTGGCCCTCGCGGAGCACGTGGTTCGATGGGCGGAACGGGTCATCGGAGCGTGACACGGTGAGCCCGGAGTCGTGGAGCCATGCCGCCTAGTCTCGCCTCCGAGCGCGCGGTGGTCCAGGCGCCCCTGGTCCGCTATGCCACCGAGATCGGGTGGGCGTATCTCCCGCCGGAGGAGGCGCTCACGCTGCGGCGCGGAGAGAGCGGGACGCTCCTCGCCTCGATCCTGCGCGAGAAGCTCGTCGGGCTCAATCCGGGGGTCCTCACCGTGGAGAGCGCGGACGCGGTGATCGCCCGGATCGAGGGCGTGCGGACCAGCATCGAGGGCAACACCGAGATCCTCGCCTGGCTCCGGGGGGAGCGCTCGGTCTACGTCGAGCCGGAGCGCCGCCAGCGGCAGGTGACCGTCGTCGACTTCGCGCATCCGGCCCACAACCTCTTCCAGGTGACGGAGGAGTGGCAGTACACGAACGGCCAGCACACGAACCGCGCCGACGTGATGTTCTGCATCAACGGCGTTCCCGTCGCCCTGACCGAGACCAAAGGGGCGGCCAAGCGCGAAGGGATCGACGACGGGATGGCTCAGGTCCGGCGCTACCACCGGGAGACCCCGGAGCTGGTGACGGCGCCCCAGGTCTTCGACTTCACTCACCTGCTCGACTTCTACTACGGCGTCACCTGGAACCTCGACCGGAAAGACGTCTTCAACTGGAAGGACGAGGAGCCGGGGAATTTCGAGCGGAAGGTCAAGCGCTTCTTCGCGCGCGAGCGCTTCCTCAAGCTCCTCCGGGACTGGATCGTCGTCTTCAAGCGGGACGACGAGCTACGGAAGATCGTCCTCCGGCAGCACCAGACCCGCGCCGTCGAGAAGGTCGTCGAGCGGGCCCTGGACCCGGACAAGCGGTGGGGCCTCGTCTGGCACACCCAGGGGGCAGGCAAGACCTTCACCATGATCACGGCCGCCGAGCAGATCCTCGGACATCCAGCCTTCGAGAAGCCGACGGTCCTCATGCTCGTGGACCGGAACGAGCTGGAGAGCCAGCTCTTCGGGAACCTCACGGCCTACGGGCTGGCCTACGAGCAGGCGACCTCGAAGGCGCGGCTGCGCGAGCTGCTCCGGGCGGACTACCGCGGGCTCATCGTGTCGATGATCCACAAGTTCGACCGGGCGGACGCGAACCTCTGCCCGCGCGCGAACGTGTTCGTCTTCGTGGACGAGGCCCACCGGACGACGAGCGGCGACCTCGGGAACTACCTCGTGGGGGCGCTGCCCCACGCCACCCTGATCGGCTTCACCGGGACGCCGATCGACCGGATCGCCTACGGTCGGGGGACCTTCAAGGTCTTCGGCGGGGACGACGAGAAGGGCTACCTCGACAAGTACTCGATCGCCGAGTCGATCGAGGACGGGACGACCCTCCCGCTCCACTACTCGCTGGCGTCGAACGACATCCGGGTGCCGCGCGAGCAGCTCGAGCGGGAGTTCCTCGACTTGGTGGAGGCGGAAGGGGTCAGCGACATCGAGGAGCTGAACCGGATCCTCGACCGGGCGGTCAACCTGAAGGCCTTCCTCAAGGCCCCCGATCGTGTCGAGCGGGTCGCCCGGTTCGTCGCGGAGCATTTCCGGCAGAACGTCGAGCCGCTCGGCTACAAGGCGTTCCTGGTCGGGGTGGACCGGGAGGCCTGCGCCCTCTCCAAGAAGGCGCTGGATCGACACCTGCCCCCGGACTACTCGGCCGTCGTCTACACATCCGCCCACAACGACGAGGCGCTGCTGGCCGAGTTCCGGCTGAGCGAGGAGGACGAGAAGCGGATCCGCAAGGCCTTCGTCAAGCCAGGCGCGATGCCGAAGATCCTGATCGTCACCGAGAAGCTCCTGACCGGGTTCGACGCCCCGATTCTCTACTGCCTGTATCTGGACAAGCCGATGCGGGACCACACGCTCCTCCAGGCCATCGCCCGGGTCAACCGCCCCTACGAGGCGGAGGACGAGTTCAAGAAGCCGGCGGGCTTCGTGCTGGACTTCGTGGGGATCTTCGAGCGCCTGGAGAAAGCGCTCACCTTCGATTCGGACGTCGTCGGGAGCGTGATCCAGAACCTGGATGTCCTCAAGGAGCGCTTCGCGCGGCTCATGGCGGACCCCGCGCCGCGGTACCTGGAGCACTGTCGCGGGCCGGTCGACGATAAGGCGGTCGAGCGGGCGATCGACGCGTTCGGCGACAAGGCGGCGCGCGAAGCCTTCTACCGGTTCTTCAAAGAGCTCGAGGTCCTCTACGAGATCATCTCGCCCGACGTGTTCCTGCGCGACCATCTCGACGACTACGGCCGGCTCTCGGTGCTGTACGAGGTCGTCCAGAACGCCTTCAGCAAGTCGGTCGCTCTCTACCGGGACATCGCGAAGAAGACGGAGTGGCTGGTCCGCGAGCGCGTCGCCAGCTACGACATCACCACGACGATGCCGCTCGTTCGGATCGACGAGAAGACGCTGGACGCGCTGAAGAAGGAAGACGCGCCGTCGGCAGGCAAGGTGTTCAACCTGGGGAAGAGCCTCGCCCAGGCCGCGGCGGACGCCGCGGACCGGCAGCCGTATCTGGTGCCCATCGGCGAGCGCGCCGAGGCGGTGCTCGAGGCATACGACGACCGGCAGATCGGCACCCAGGCGGCGTTGCAGCAGCTCGAGCGGCTCCTCACCGAGTTCGTCCAGGCACAGCGGGAGCGGGAGAAGACCGGCTTCGACCTCAACACCTTCACGCTCTGCTGGGTCCTGAAGCAGGCGGGCGCGGGCGAGCCCGAACGCCTCGCGCCGTCGTTGAGTGCCGCCTTCGGGCGGTTTCCGAACCACGCCCACAATCCGGCCGAGCTGCGCCAGCTCAAGGCCGAGCTGTACAAGGTGCTCCTGCCGGCGGTCGGGAAGGAGCGGATGGTGGAGCTGGCCGATCGGCTCCTCCGCCTCCAGCGGAAGTGAGCGCGGCGGTGGTCAGTCACGACGGGCGGCCGGTCCGGGACGCGACGGCCTTGAAGGCCGAAGTCCGGCGCTGGGCCGCGCGGATCGGGGTGCAGCCGAAGCGCGTCCAGGTCCAGCGCATGACGACGAAGTGGGCGTCGTGCTCCTCGGCCGGTCGGATCTGCTTGAGCCGCGATCTGCTCCATGAAGACCGGGCGTTCCAAGAGGTCGTCATCGTCCACGAGCTGCTCCACCTGCGTGTCCCGAACCACGGGAAACTCTTCCGCAGCCTGATGACCGCCTACGTCCCGGGATGGGAACGGAGAGGTCGTGTCGGAGTATCCAAGTGTGTGGGTCGAGCTGAGTGAGTGAGCTCGAAGGCGGATGGTATGAACGTGAAGATCTCAGATGGCCTCGTGACGTCAAGGTTGATGAAGCTAAGGAGGAACTCATTCGATGGTTCGATGAGCGCTCTGAGCAAGTCTTCTATGGACGGCAGATCGCGGTGCTGATGGAGGGCCGATTTTTCCACTGGATCGCGACGAAGACCGTGAACGAACTCGTCAGCGAGGGCAGAGTGAGATCAGAAACTTTACCTCTCGAAGTGGAGGGTGGCGGCGAGGCGATTCGCTTCTACTGGTCTCCGAAGCTCCGATACTGGCGCCGCCAGGCGCTTCGCATCCGCGAGCTCATTCAGGAGTTCTCAAAGCCGGAACTGACCCGAGCATTCGGGCTTCACGCCGAGATGCTCTTCGATGCGGCACTTGCGCGAGCAGGGTTCTCGCCGATCGCCCAGAATGTTCGAGCGCATCGGGGGCGAGAATGGACCAAGACCGGTCATGACCTTGATCGGCTTCATGAACGGGATGGCGTGGAGTCGAAGTGAAGAATTCGCTGAGTTACATCGATCGGGACGAGCTCGTAACCAAGCTCGAGATGTGCCGGGCCCTGGATGTAACTCCGCTCTTCATCATGCGCATGGCGGCCAAGAGTTATGTCGAGCAGATCAGACAGGCTGGAGGCTTCGCGTTGCTCTTCAAGTGGCAGCTGTATCCGTATGGTCACGACGCGTTGGCCAAACGGGTTCGTGAGGCGCTGGGCCTTCCGGTTGACAGCCCTCGCGCCATCTCAGAGGGAACCGTCAAGCGATTTCTCGACTGGCACTTACGGCGGGTGGGAGCCCAACCGCTGGGAGATCGGCGATAGCGAATATTGTATTCATAGGGGTACCGGCTTCTGCCTTTGGTTCCAGCGAGTTAGCTGAAGATCTCGGCGAATCCCGGATGAATTCACAGCTATCCGCCAGGCGACCACGCCCCACGTAACTACACAACTGTGGACTACGTCGAGCTTCACGCGGCGAGCGCGTTCAGCTTTCTCGAGGCCGCGTCGGCGCCGGAGCACCTGGCGGAGGCGGCGGCGCGGCTCGGCTATCCGGCCCTCGCGCTGGTTGACGCCGACGGCGTCTACGGGGCGCCACGCTTCTACCGCGCGGCGACGGCCCTCGGGCTCCGCCCGCTCGTCGGGGCGGCGCTCACGCTGACCGGCGACACGCGGCTGCCGCTGCTCGTCGAGACGGCCGAGGGCTACCGGCGGCTCTGCCGGCTCCTCACG
>JBOGWA010000030.1:0-16996 GCA_050693155.1 Actinomycetota bacterium
CCGAGACCGCCGCCGCCGTTGCCGCCGCCACCGCCGGAACCGCCGCCGCCGCCGGAACCGCCGCCGCCCGGATCACCGCCGCCGCTGGGCGGTGGCGCTGCGATGTTGGCCCGAACGCCTTCGGAGGGACCGGATGCGATCGTGCCGCTCGACGGGCTCGTCCGAACCGCCGTGACGCGGAAGCAGTACTGACCGGGGCTGAGGCTCGAGCTGTACGAGGTTGACTGGGTCTCAGCGATCTGGGAGTAGGCCCCCAGATCGGCCGTGCTGCAGTCGCCCGACCGCCGGTACACGCGGTAGCCGACGAAGTCGCTGCGGTCCGAGCCGTAGACGTCGGACCAGCTCAGACTCACCTGCTGGTCACCCGTGCTTGCGGAAAGATCCGATGGGGCGGGCGGCGCGTTGTTCACGGCGACACTGACGGTGTCGTTCGAGTACGTGCCCGAGTTGTTCGCGTTGTAGCCGTTGTTCCACACCCGTACCTCGAGCGTGTAGTTGCCGTTCGTCCAGGCGGTCGTGTCCCAGGATCCCGTAAACGGACCTCCGCCCGGACCGGAAAGCGATCCGCGCTGGCTCTCGTTCCACCCTCCTCCCTGGCGAGGGTGATAGGCGGCGCCGTTCACGCCGTCCCGGAGCGCTCCGCTGACGTTGGCGCGAATCGTCACCGACCCGGTAAGGGCTCCTCCCGAGGGTTCCGCGATGCTCACCGAATAGCCGAACTCATCCGCGGAGGCGGGCGCGGCCATCGCCAAAACGACCGCGACCGTCAGTCCGGCGAGAATGTCTCTCTTTCGAAGAATGTGACGTTTCATACGCAGGTCTACCCGGCGCACACAAGATTCTCCGCGCCCGTGCTCTCTCCTGTTTCCCAGAGGCTCAAGTTTACGACAACCCTCTCATTTCGGAACTATGCCCACCCAAAGAACCATCCCCTCATCGGAACGACGCTCGGGCTCCTTTAGTCGCTTAGAGGAACTTTGTTTCGAAGTCCCCCAAACATCCGCAGAAGGGCCCTCCGTTCACCAGGCGGCAATCCGCCGGCGAGCAAGCCGATCGCGTAACCGAGCAACGCGGCGGCGGTGGTTCCCACGAGGTCGAGTTGCCATCCGAGACCGTCCAGGACGAGGTGCGCAAGGCCCGCGGCGAGAAACCCCAGACCGACGGGCAAGATCAATCGAACATAGTCACGGGTGAACGGCTGAACGCGGACGAAACGCCAGATGAGCCAGAGGCGAGCGAGGTTCGAGAGCCCAAGGGTGAGCGCGCCGGCGGTGGCGGCCCCTTCGATTCCCAAGCTTGGCACGAGAAGGACCGCGACCCCAACGTCGAGCGTGACCGACGCCGCATACACGATGAGGTCCCAACCAGTTCGGCCGACCATGATCAGCATGAAGCCGACCGCGCCGGCAGAAGAGCGAACCACCTGGCCCGCCACGAGGATGAGCAGCGCATCGCTCCCACCGCCGAAGTTCGCACCGAACAGGCGGAGCGCCGTATCCGGCGCGACCGCCAGGACGATCAACACCGGAAGCGTGACGGTGACCGTCCACCTCGTCAGGAGCTTGTACAGGCGGTCCAGCTGCTCGCGTTGCCCTCGCTCGAAGAGGTCGGCGACGAACGGACTGAACATGTAGCTGACCGAGATCTGGAACAGAAGGATCACCTGGCCTGCCCGGACGGCCGCCGCGTAGACGCCCACCTCCGCCGACGTCGCGTACCGGGCCAGGACGAACAGGTCGAGCCAGAAGAGCGCCTGCGCGAAAAGCGCCGCCGGGGCCCGGGGACCGCCGAAGCGAAGGAGCGCGCCCACCTCTCCCGGATGCGGGTGGTCGTGACCGAACTCCGCGGTCTCCCGCCGCCACGCCCAGGCAGCCGCGACGGCAGCGAGAAGCCAAGAGAGGCCGTAGGTGAGAACGCTCGTCTCGATCGAGCGCGAGACGGCCCAACCGATCGCCATGAGAAGGATCCAGGCGACCGGTTGACCCATCCAGAACACGTAGAGCGTGTGCCGCATGATCTTCAACCCCCGGGTCGCTCCGAGGTAGACCTGGACGAGGCCGGCGAACGGCAGCGTCAGCGCCGCTGCTTGAAACGCGACTCGACCGTTTGGGCTCGTCGTGAACGCCCTCCCGAGAGGATCGGCGACGATGAACATGAGGACCCCGAAACCAACGCTCACGACTCCCGCGATCCACGCGGCGCGGTTTACGATCGCCCGAACACGCGACCGCTCTCCCGCTCCAACCTCGATTGCCACGCGACGAACGGAGGCGTGATCCATGCCGACGCGTGTCGCCGCGGCCAGGATGAACGCAGCCTGGGTCGCGACCGTGACAACGCCGAAGGCAGCGGCGCCGAGGACTCGCGTGATCAGGACCTGGGTCGCAAGGGTTGCGACCATCGCAACGACGAGCCCGACGACGTTCTGGCCGGCGCCGGCGAGAATCGTCCGCTCGTCCCCGAACCGCTCGGCCGGGAGGACCTGCTCGATGGCGCGGCGGAAGCCGAACCCCCTACTCGAGGTACCCAAGTCCTCTGAGGTGCTCCTCCACCTCCTGCGCCTCGTCGGCCGCGAGGCCACTGTCGGCGTCGAGCTCCACATCGGCGGTCGCCCGTGCCTCCCCGGTCACCGCAGCCTCCGCGCCAACGAGTCCGGAGAGCACCTGGCCATCGTGCTTCACGGACGCAGGGACTCCGAGCGCGGCCAGGACGGTCGGCGCAACATCGACGAGGAACGCGGGCTCCGCGAACGCGTCCGGTCGCACCATCGGTCCGGCCGCGGCGATCACCCCGTCCATCCGGTGGTCGCCCGAGAGCCAATCGGCGTCCTCGATCGCCGTCTTTGCGTGGGTGAGGCTGTATCCGTGCGCCGGCTCGAGAATGATGTCCGGTGCGGTGTCGGTGTGGCGCCCGGAGAAGACGTCCTCGCCCTTGCGGACCCGGATCCAGGGCTTCGTTCCCGTCTTCGGGTCGGTGAAGCCGTCGAGCGCCGACATGACCCGAGCTCGAGCGCCCTCGAAGTCCTCGGCCGGGACGACACCCTCCGGCTCGCGACCCGCGAGACTGATCGACACCCCCTCCCCGGTGGAGCGAACGGAGGTGTACGCGGTCGTCTTTCTCCAGTTCACCGATTGGGGAAGCGACACCTTCCCGTGCAGGCCCAAGAGGTCGTAGACCCTCCGCGCGACCGCCCGAACCTTGCCCCACTGCATCGGTCCGAAGACGGCGCGGCTCGCCGCGAACTTCAGGAACCCGAGCTGCTCGAGCAGGCGGTCCATGTGGAGGGCGCGCGTACATGCCTGATGGCCGTGGTCGGAGATGAACAGGACGAGGTCATCGTCGCGAGCCCGCTGGATGATTCGACCGAGACCCTCGTCCAGGAGCCGGTACACCTCGCGGACCCGCTCCGCGAGGGGCTCACGCGAGCGCTCGGCGTACTCCGGGTGATCGGGCGAGACGTACTTCAGCAGGCAGTGCTGTATGCGGTCGGTCGCGACGAACACGATCGACGCGAACTGCCAATCGGTCGTGTCGAGCAGGTGCTCGTTCGCTCGGGTCCGGGCCCGCGTGATCTCCATGACCTCGTCAAGGAGCGGCTCGGGCCGGTTGAAGAACGTCGTCCACGACATCCCGTTGATCGGAAATGGGGTTCCAGCGGCATCGAGCTCCCCGGCGAGGCTCTCCGGGTACGTGAACGGTCGACCCTTCGGAAGCACGCCTCCGGCGATGATCTTTCCCTCGATCCGCGGCGGGGGAAACGTGAGCGGCACGTTCGTCATGAGGGTCGTCGCCCCCGCTGCGGTCAGGTCCGCGAGGATGGTCTTCTCCTTGATCGAGCGGTACGTGACCGGCAGCTGCTTGGTCGTCGAGAAGTCGCGCTCGAAGATATCGTAGACGCCGTGGTTCGCCGGCTCCACGCCGGTCAGAAAGGACGGCCACGCCGACCAGGAGTGATTCGGGATCGTCGACTTCAGGACGCCCTTCGCGCCACGCTCGATCAGCGACGCAAGGTTGGGCAAGATTCCCGCCTGGAGCAGTGGATCGAGGATCCTCCAGTCGGCGCCGTCCCAACCGATGAGCAGAACGCGAGATCCGGGCATGCGGAACGCGGGTAGTGTAATTGATGGCCTTCGACGAGTTCCTTCGCTGGCTCGGGCACGAGGAGCTTGCGGCGAGGTCGGACGGCGAACGCGTGGCCGAAGACCTCGGCAAGGTCGTTCGTCAGATCATCCACCGAGCCGGTCGTCTCGAAGGCATGCATGCCCTCGATGTCGGCTGCGGCGCGGGAGCAGTCGCGTTCGCCGCGACGGATACCGGGGCGTCCGTCACCGCGATCGACCTCGATCACACAGCCCTTGCGAAGGCTCGCACCCTCGTCGCGAGGAGCGCAGCGAGAGTCCGGATCGTCGCGGCCGACGGACGACACCTGCCGTTTCTCGACGAGGCTTTCGACGTCTCCTTGCATCGCTCCGTGCTCGTCTACCTCTCGGATGCGGCTGGCGTGGCGCGGGAAGAGCGGCGTGTGCTTCGGGCGGGAGGCCGGGTCTCGTGTTCGGAGTCACTCGGATCGGCGATCGAACTGGAAACCTCGGAGCCGGGCATCCGCCGCGTCTGGGACGGACTGCGTTCGATCATGACCGAGGCCGCGCCGATGTCCTTCTCCTTCTCTCACGAGAATCTCTCGGACCTCTATGAAGGAGCGGGGTTCGAAGACGTGGAGGTCGAGCGCGTGGACCGGCACGTCGGCCTCGACTCGGGGGAATCGGTCGCCCGGGTCTTCCAGACGAGACCGGGCGCGGGACTCTCGGCTCGAGAGTACTGGGAGCGCGCCGGGGTTCCTTCGGAGTTCCTCAACGAGTTCTTCGCCCGTCTGGTGCTCGAGGCAGACGAGGGGCGGCCCGCACGGCTGCTCACACCCGAAGGTTTCCTCACCGCTCGGGCGCCTCAGTAAGCGCGTCCCGCTCGGTAGGAAATTGGCGACCTTGCGTCGTAGACTTCCGTCAGCCCCCCGGGAGGAGGGGGGAATTCGGGGGACGTGGTGAGACGACACCGCAGAGATCGGCTGACGGCGGTCGCGGGCGCCTCACTGGCCACGTTCCTGGTAGCGGTGCTCTTGCCGCTCGCGGTTGGCGCACAGGAAACGCCGGCTCCAGGACCGACCGAAGCCACCCCCCTCGAAGCCACACCGGTTCCGGGCCCGACCGGCGCCACACCCACACCGACGCCCACCGTCGCTCCGGGGGCGCTCTCGATCACCGACACCGAGTATCTCGGAGTGCAGATCGATGAAACCGGGACCCCGGGTGACGCGATCCTGAAGGACTGGCTCCGCGTCCGCGGACCGGCGGGCGAGGAGATCGACGTCGTGGATCCCGGCGTGCTCAACGGGGTGCAAGCGGTGAGCGGCTCTCCCTCACCCGACGTCGGAAACTCGTTCTCGTGGAACGTGAAGATTCCCGACGATCAGTTCCGCGACCTCTATTACGAGGGTGACGTCGTCCGCGACGAAGACATGTACCTCACGGGGGACGGGCCGCGCCCGCTTCCGATCGAGGTGAAGATTCTCTACTTCACCGGAGCCCCCGGCCTCGAAACCCAGGTCAGCGCCGACGAGTTCAGGGCGAGTCGTGGCCCCGCGAAGATCGTCTTCCAGATCACGAACAACACACGGCAGATGCAGGAGGTCACCTACAACGACGTCCGGACGAAAGAGGACGTCACGGCCGTGGCCCCCGTCTGGACGCCATACGTAGTCAGGATCGGCCCGATCCGCTTCCCCGACAGTCAGTTTGACCGCATCAAGACCGACGGGGTTGCGACCCGTGACGGCCCGGCGACGGACGTGACGTGGACGCTCAACCTCGCGCCGCCCGACTACGACGCAACGCAGACGGCGATCGCTGAGTTCCTCGCCGCACGTCCGAGGATCCCCGAGTTCCGCATCGTCGCCCAGCCTCAGTACCCGCCGGCGCAGGCCGAAGCGGTCTCGAGTGAAGGCATCCAGTTCCAGAAAGGCAGACGCTCGTTCATCTTCGATGTGTTCGAGCTCCTGCGCTCGAATCTCGTGGCGCTCACCGGGCTGTTCGGCCTGCTCGACGACGCCTTCTCGAACCTCGCGCTTCCTCTGATCTCACCCTCGAAGGGCAACCGCGAGGCCGGCTCGTTCGACAACCCGAACCAGCTCTGGGCGATCTGGACGCTCGCGAAGGGCATGGAGCAGCTCGACCGAGCCCTGAACGTGCTCGACTACTCGCTGCAACTGTCGAGGAACGCCGTCAAGGGACAAATCGCGACGCTCTCCCAGATGCGGCTTCTGCTCGGGAAGTCCACCGACGACCCGTCCGTGAGCGTCTCGACGATTCTCGACACCGTCACGAGCCTCGACCCGGCAGAGGTGCAGGAACTGGAGGGCGTGATCGATGAGATCCTCGCCGGCTCGATCTGGCAGAACATCAAGGAGCTCGAGCTGCTGCTCGGCTGCGTCGACTGCGGGGAAGACCCGAACCCGTTCCTGCCGGAAGCGCCGATCTCCCTGACGGCGGACCATCCGGGGGCGGGCCTCCTTCTCTCCGTGATTCGGCTGAAGCTCTCGTTGTTCGAGCAGAATCTCGCTGCGCTCCAGAAGGAGGACCACTCGAACCAGCTCGCGACGTTCACGGGGATCTCCGACACCGCGTCGTCGACCGCCGCGAATGACTTCTCGAAGTTCACGACGATCACGTTCCCGTTCGGTCTCGAGGAACTCGACCGAGGGCTCTACGGAATCAAGGTCAACGGGATCGACCTGCTCCAGGCCGCCGTCGGCAACAGGGACGTTCCGAACTCGATCATCTGGGCGATGCACGTTCTTACCGACGGCATGGAGGGACTCTCCGACTCGTTCCATCAGCTCGGCTCGACCTGGCGTTACCTCGCCGACTCGATTCAGAACTTCGGCATCTTCGGCGTCGAGACGGCGCAGAACACGCTCCAGCTCGACATCAACACCATCGACATCGAAAGCGCTCAGCGGGCGGCCGCCGCAGCGCGAGTGACCCAGCAAGCCACGACATTCATGGGCTCACCCGAGGCCACCAAGAAGGTCCCGGTCGACACCCAGTTCGTGCTCGCCTTCTCGACCGACGAGCCGGAGATGACGTCCGCATCGCCGACCTCCTCGACGGGTGGGAAGGTGATCACGCTGATCGCGCTCCTGGCCCTCGTCGGTTCCCTGATCATCTTCGCGAGGTTCCGATGGTTCCTTATCTAGTCATATCCGAGCCTATGGAACGGCGGGCGGGGCGCGCTCGCGCCGTCGCCGCCCTTGTGAGCGCCGCCCTTTTCCTCGCGGCGTGCGGAACCCCGATGGGGGGCGCCGCGGAGGAGCTCGACGCCATCGCCGAGGTCCCCCAGCTCGGAGGACCCGCCGCCGAGATCGGAGGAGCGGGGGGCGCCGCGGAGGCCTTTGGTGAAGAGGCGGTCGAAACTGAGGAGGCCGCTCCCCCCGGGCTTCACATCACGAACGTCCAGATCTCCCCCACCACGCCGGCGCTCCGGGACGCGATCAACTTCACCGGATTCGAGTCGGGAGGCCCGGGAGCCCTCCTCGAACTACCGATCTTCGGGCTCAACGAGCGCCAGGAGCTCTACTACCTCATCGTTTCGGTCATCAACGAGGGGAAGGACATCGTCCGGAACCTCGAAGGACGGGCCGACTTCTTCGACGCGAAGGGCCGCCTCATCTGGTCGGAGACGCAGTTCCTCACGCACCTGCCGACCCGGCTCCAGCTGAACCCGCCCTCGCTGCCGAACAAGGCGGAGAAGCAGCCTCCCCTCGGCCCGGACCTCGAGGGGTACGACCTCTATTTCTTCCCGACGAACGTCGGTCTCTTCACGTTTTCGGTGCCCGACACCTCGATCGCAAAACGTGTCCGATCCTGGACGCTTACCTTCCTCGTGAGCCAGGTATGAGCCGCCACCGGACGAGGCTCCTGCGACTCGCGCTGGCGGTGGGTCTGTTGGGCGTCTCGTGCGGCGGGGGATCGGGCGCCGCAGACGAGGGTTCGGTCCCCGTGAAGGTAGGACTCCTGTACACGCTCTCGGGGTTCGGCGGGGATCTCGCGCAGGCGGCGCTCGGCTCTGCGGCGCTCGCCGCGACGGACGGAAACGGCCGCGGCTACGAGATCGAGATCGTCGACGCCGACTATGGGGGGAAGCCCAAGCGGGCGGCAGGCGTCGCCGAGCGCCTCGCCGATCAGGGCGTCGCGGGGATCGTGGTCGCCTCCGACGACCCGGCGCTCGTTGACGCCCTGTCGGAGTTCGACCGCGTTCCGCTGCTCTATGCCCTCATCGCCGACGACGAGGCGGTCAGCACCGACTCCGCGAGCTTCCGCGTGGCGCCGTCGAATTCACTCCAGGCGGAGACGCTCGCCGGCTTCATGGTCGACGACCGTGGGTACAAGCGCGTGGTCGTCGTTAACGACGACACCGATTTCGGCAGGGCCGGGGGAGACGCGATCGAGCAGCGCCTGGAATCAGAAGGTGCGCGCGTCGTCCTCCGCGAGGAATTCGAGCGGGGTGGGGACGTCAGCACCCTCACAACGACCGCCGGACAGAAGCGCGCGGAAGCCCTGGTGATCTGGACCGAAGACACCGGGGAGTCGGCTCGTATCACGATTGAGGCCCACACGACGAGGCAGTCCTACCAGGTCGTGCTCTCGGGCAATCAGGCGACCTTCCGCTTCGGGAAGAACGCCTCGAGCCAGGTCGTTCCGACGGCGTTCGTGGAGGGGATCCTCTCGGTCGGCACGTGGTCGGGACCGTGGTTCGACCTACCCCGCATGCGCGGGTTCTACGAGCGCTTCCAGGAAGAGAACGACGCGCTTGCACCGGTTCAGGCCGTGCAGATCTACGACGCTGTGCTCCTCATCGGTGAGGCCGCCCGTCGAGCCGACGGCGCGACCGCAGGGGCCGTCGTGGACGGCCTCGAGAGCATCGAGAACTTCGAAGGCGCGGGCGTGCCGCTCTCGTTCAGCCCCACCGATCACGAGGCCATCGACACCGAGGACATGGCGATCCTGGCGTTCACAAAGAATCCCGACTCAGCCGGCGGCGACCTCGCGCCGGACGTGAGCACCGGCGGCGGGTTCTTCACCATCGACACAATCACCGCCGAGCTGCCACCGGAACTGTCATACCTACTGGAGGGACTCCCCGAATGAACCGGGTCAAGGCATGTGGAGTGGTCGCTGGCACGGTCGTGCTGCTCGTCGCCTCGATGGGGCCGGTGAGGGCACGCGACTGGTACGTCGCGGGTGGCGGTGACAATTTCCGGTCTGGATACAACTCCGAGGAGAAGCCCCCGTACTTCGTCCGGTCCGGGAAGGGCGCGATCCAGCCGAAGCCCGAATGGATAACGAAGTTCTCCGACCTTCCCTCCGGCGTCTTTCCGATGGGCGGACTGATCGTCGCCGAGGGGAAGGTCATCTTTGGCGGCGGCTCGACGAATTCGATCGTTGCGCTCAACCAGGAGACCGGGCTTCCCGAGTGGCGGTTCCAGCCGGATCCGCGCGGCAGCCGGTTCAACCCAGGGGACGGGTATTCGGGCAACTACCCGGCGACGAATGCCCCTTGGTACAACGACGGGGTCGTATACGGGACGTTCTCGAACGGCACGCTCTACGCGCTCAGCGCGAGCAGCGGGCAAAAGATCTGGCGATGGGAGGTCCCCGCCCCCGGCGCGCCGGGCGAGGTCACCGACCACGTCCTCGACGCCGAGGTCGAGTGGGACTACACGAACCCGGATCACGCCGCCAATCCTCTTCGGGCCGAGGTCGCACCGTTCACCGGCGACTACCCGAAGTTCAATTCGGCCGTGTCGTACTGCGACGACCAAGTGTTCGTCATGACGCTCGACTCGCGCGTGTTCGCCGTGGACGCAACGAGCGGACGAACGCAGTGGCACCGGTACGTTGGCGCTCCCGACTGGCCCGGCGAGTTCGTGTGGCCCGAGTTCGAGAAGGGCGGGATCGTCCCCTCCTCGGGGCGTTCGACCCGGCGGTTCGAGGCACAGGCCGGCGCGGGCTGCCTTGGGGAGCACCTCTTCGTCCCGGTCGAGGACGGGTTCGTAAAGCTCCTCGACAAGGACACCGGCCGCTTCCTCGGCGCGTACAACGCGCTCCATGCCGGCGACCTCGGGTTCGCCCACGACATCGGGGCCGGCCTCGCCGATCCCGAGTCCGGCGACATCATCGTGAACACGCTCTCGAACCGGATGATCCGGCTGTCGGTCCCCGGGCTCGAACCGAGGTGGCGGCACACCGAGGATGCAGGACAGCTCTCCCTCTGCCTGAACCGGACGGACCGGTCGACCTGCACGGTTATACCCACCTCCCAGGACGTCCAAATCGATGGTCCGATCGGCGGCTCGGTCTTCGGTGGGAACCTCGTCATCGACTACGAGCACCGAGTGATCGGAAACCCAAATGAGGATGGCCACCTCTATATCTGGGACGACATCGACGTCGAGGGACAGAACCCAAACCTCATCGCAAGGATCGCCAACGGCGACAACCCGCTTGCGGTCGAGAATCCCGATCCGGATTCCCTCTCGTACTACCTCCCGAGGGGCCAGGGCGGGCCATGGGAGCAGCGGACGACCGTGCTTTCTTCCGCCGTGGCCGGCGGCGGGGTCATCTACTACAACGCAACCTGGGAGCACGCGATCTACGGTGTGCAGTACCTCGACGCGAAGACCGACGAGGTCCTTGCAGAGCCCAAGGTCGTTTTTCGCTACGAGGCCTTCTGGGACGACACCTTCCCCTATCCCCCGTTCGGCGACACCTTCGATGAGCCAATCATCGACATCGATCTGCTCACGATGGGATCACCTGCGCTAGTCGACGGCCACCTGTACACGCAGATCAACGACGGAAGCATCTACTCGTTCGACCTCGAGCAGCCGGTGGCCGAGACGCAGCGGAACCTCGCGGTGCTCGGTTCGGGCCTCGTGCCGTTCATCCCGACCTGGGACGACCCCCGCGGCGCTTTCGACCGGATCTGGACCCCCGCCGATTGGTACAAGAACCAGATCGGCCCGAAGTCATTCCGGCTGCCCACCCCCGCGATGGCCATTCCATTCGGCACCCCGCTCCTCGGCCTCGGGGTGTGGCTCTACCTGCGACGCCGGAGATCACGCGACGTGATCAAGGCGGGCGCCTCCGTTCCGAGGGGGGAGTACTTGTGGCCGTAGACGATCTTGCGTATTCGGATGTACGGGCGCTTCGAATCCCATGGCGAAGGATTCTCGTCGGGGTCGGCGTCGCAGTCGGCCTGGTCGGCGGCGGATTCGTCACGACGAATACGTATTCGCTTCTTTGGCAGCGGCATCTCGAGGGGCAGTGGGCCACAGTCCTCGCATCCGGAACCGCGTCCACATCCGCGATGGGCGACCCGGTGGCCAAGATCATCATTCCCGATCTCGGACTGGAACGCGTGGTCGTCGAGGGCGTCGGCGGCTCGGCGCTTCGAAAGGGCCCGGGCCATCTCCCAGGATCTTCACTCCCGGGCGAGCTCGGGAACTCGGTCGTTCGCGGGCACCGCCTGCTGTGGTCTGGCCCATTCAGAAACCTCGACCGCCTCGACTACGGATCGAGGATCCTTGTGCAGACGCAGGGCGGAACCGCCGTCTATCTGGTGGCCGGGGTGTTCCAGCTGGACGAGGACCGAACGGATTTCTACGAGGACACCGTGCTCCCGTACCTCACGCTCGTGACCAGCGACCCGCCGTTTCGCGCAAACCGGATGCTCGTGATTCGCGCCGTTATGGTCGAACGAAACGGAGAGCCGATATGAGACCTGGCCTCAGACGGGTGGCCGGCGCCCTCGTAGCCTGGCCCGGACGGATCGAGACACCGGCGCTCGTGAAGCGACGACTGCTCGTCGTGTCGATGGCCATGTCGCTCATCCTGACCGGCTTCATCGTGCTCCAGACTTCCTACGCGGACGCGCCGTTCACCAACCAGCAGCTCGAGGACCTCTCGGGACTTCCGCGTCCGCCCGTCCCGTACGTGTCGACCGACGGCGGCTCGATGAAGCAGCTCACGCCCGCAGAGGTCCGCCAGCTCGAGCGGATCCGCCAGCTGATCGAGCACTTCCCGGTGCCCGACGCGTTCGTGAACAGCCGCGGGACGCGAGACAATAGGGCGAGGGAGAACACACGAGAGGGAGGCGGATAGACGATGCGCCGGAAGAAGAAGCGGACCACACGGCTTCCCATATCGGGTCGACCACTTCCGGAGCACGACCAAAGACGCTATCCCTACGACCACCCAGAGCACGGGGCGCTATCGGAGGGCGACGCCTCGCGACTCGGCTTCGATACACCCATGAACCGCCGTGAGTTCTTCCACCTGTCGGGAAAGCTCGGCCTCTCCGCGATGGGAGTCTCGACGCTCTACCCGGCGTTCCTTGCCGCGTGCGGGCAGACGATCGACGAGCCCGGGCAGGGGTTCGGCGGCGGCGGGGCTGCGGGCGACACGATCAACATCGGCGTCATCTCCATCTACTCCGGCGTCGGCGCGTTCGTCGGGCAGCTCGCTAAGCACGGGGCGGAGCTCGCGGTCGAGCAGATCAACAAGCACGGCGTGAACATTCCCCGCGCGGAGAAAGGCTCGGTGTTCCTGTCGTTCGATGCCTACCAGTCCCAGACCAACGGGGGAGTGTTGGGTGGGAAGAAGCTCAACCTCATCCAGCGCGACGACAATCTCTCGGCCCAGGTTGCCGTCGCGGCTCTCCAAGAGATGAAGACGAAGTTCGACATTCAGGGGATCATCTTCGCCGGACTTCTCGACGACATCTTCGCCTGCAAGAAGCTCGTGCAGGAGTTCAACCTTCCGGCCATCGCGTGCTACTCCGACCTGTACAGCACGAACAACCTCTTCCCACAGTCGGACTATCGGCAGGTGTATCAGATCTTCCCGCCGGACATCTGGGCGACCGAGGTTTTGGCCGACTACGCAATCGAGGACCGGGGCTTCTCGAAGTTCGCGTTCATCGGCGACAACACCGCGGTCGGCAACCAGGGCCGGCAGATGGTCGAAAAGGCCCTCGCCGACCGCGGTTTCAGTCTGCTAACCGCCGAGCAGTACAACATCGGCGACACCGACATGACCGCGCAGATGCTGCGCGTGAAAGGCACCGGCTGCCACGCGCTGTTTCTCTGGGGCCTCGCCGGCGACACGGCTCACGGCCTCCAGAACATCGAGGCGCTCGGTGGGACCTACGATGACCGCGACACCGCGAAGTCGTCGTGGAAACCCCAGATCATGGGCTTCCCCGGCGGGGCTGCGGAGCGAACCTTCGCGGAGCTCGCCGGCGCGGCAGCCAAGAGTGGAACGGTGTCGACGTGGTATCTCGGTGGGGTCGGCTACCTTCCGGAGTTCCAAGGCGCCGTCGATCTGTTCCGTGAGCGCTGGGGTGTGGCGCCGACGGGAGGGGAAAACAACCCGGCCGACTCTGTCTTCCTGCTCGCAAAGGCATTCGATACCGCGGGGACCACCGAATCGGCAAAGGTGCTCGAGACCCTCGATCACACCGGAATCAATTTCTCCTCCGCGACACCGCACGAGTTCGCGCCCGACCGACACATCTCGCTCACGAAAGATGACATCGTGGGCGTGACGCTCGAGCGCGGGCAAGCCGTTTCCACGACCCCCGCCTACGAGCTGGGCGCGGAGTTCGAGGTCTACCACCCACCTGGCTACATCGGCCCGACCCACTTCGTTCGACCGAATCTGGAAGCCAACATCTCGAAGTATCCGGAGCTGATGGAGATCTTCCTGACGGAGAGCTACGGGACGCAGTGCACGAAGGTTCCGGACAAGTCCGTGCCGTGGGGATTCCGTCTGACCAGCGACTGCAAGATCCACTGACCGATGGACCCGCAGCTCATCCTCCAGACGGTCATCTCGGGTCTGCTACAGGGAAGCGTCTACGCGGTCCTCGCGCTCGCGTTCTCGATCATCTACATGACCACGCGGGTCATCAACTTCGCGCAAGGCGAGCAGCTGATGATCGGCGCGTTCATCTACTTCACGATCACCGTCTCTCTCGGGCTGCCCTTCCCGATTGCGCTCGGGGTGGCCATCCTGGGCTCGATCCTCATCGGTCTCATCGTGCAGGCCGTTGGCCTCAGGCCGCTCGGACGGTTCGACCCGAATACCAACATCGGCTGGATCCTCACAACCCTCGCTCTCGGTCTGATCCTCGTCGACGGAGCGCGGCTGATCTGGGGTGAGGAGAACCGAACGGTCCCGCCGATCATCGACTCGCTCTTCGGTCAGCGGTCGATCTCGAACATCCCGCCGCAGAAGTACCTCATCTTCATCGTCGGGATCGCCCTCGCGCTCGTCATCGAGACGGTTCACCGACGCTCGAAGCTCGGCCGCGCGTTGCGCGCAACCGCGCACGACCGGAACACGGCTTCCCTCATGGGGATCAACACCGAGTTCATGGTCCTCTATTCGTTCGGGCTCGCCGGCGCGCTGGCCGCGATCGGCGCCTGGCTGATCGCGCCCGTCACGTTCGTGACGTTCACGATGGGGACATTCACCGGACTGAAGGCCTTCGTCGGCGCCGTCGTTGGAGGAATCGGCTCGACGCGAGGGGCGCTCCTCGGCGGGCTCGTCGTCGGCCTTGCCGAGTCCTCGACCGTGCTCTTCCAGGCGCAGGAATGGGGAGACGCTGTCGTGTTCGTCCTCCTGATCCTCGTGTTGATGCTGAAACCGACCGGCATCCTCGGCGAGGCGCTCATCGAAAAGGTCTGACCGAAAGACATGGCGGACGAACCGGAACCGGGCGATCCCGAGTCGGGCGACGGCCAGCAGGCTGCCGGCCGATCCGCAGCCGGCGACGGCTATCAGGAGATGGTCCAGCGCCTCCGCGAGGCCAGCGAGAAGGCCAAGGTCGAACGGGACCGCCGGCGCGCGCTCCGCCTTCTTCAGAAGCTCGCGCGCAGAGGGCAGCTTCCGAAGGAGGTTCCCCCCGACGCGATCGCCCCACCTCCGAAACCGAAGAAAGCTGCCGCGGTCGCGACGGAGGCAGAGCCAACCAGATGGGACGAGGTCGAAAGCCGCATCCCGATCAAGCTTCAGAACTTCATCAAGCCCGGGTTCATCGTCGGAGCGATCCTGGTTCTCGCACTGATCGCCTATCCCCTCAACCTCTTGCCGATGTTCAAGGCCGACCAGGTGAACTTCCTCTCGCTCAACACGATCCTGCAATTCGCGATCATCATCACCGGCCTGAACCTCGTTGCCGGCTTCACCGGCCAGCTCTCACTCGGGCAGTCGATCTTCACCGCGGTCGGCGGCTACGCCTCCGCGATCGTGAGCACGAAGCTCTTCGAGGGTCACGGCGGGCCCTGGTTCGGGCTCATCGTCGCGATGGTCATCTGCGTGCTCGTGGCGATCGTGCTCGCGATGCCCTCGCTCCGCGTCCGCGGCGCCTATCTCGCGATCGTGACGCTCGCCTTCGTCCCGATCTTTTCCCGGATCTTCAAATCGGGACCCGAGAGCATCTTCGGCGGCTTCGGCGGCATCAAGGACGTCCGGACGCCGTTCCAGGCCACGGCGGCCTGTGACACCGGCACATCGCTCTATCCGCCGTGGGGCGGAGGATGCATGTCGAACATCGACTTCTACTTCCTCACGGTGGCCATCTTCGTGATCCTCTTCGTCGCCGCACGCAACATCGTTCGGTCTCGCTGGGGCCGGGCGTTCATGGCGATCCGGGAGTCCGAAATCGCAGCAAAATCCTCCGGCGTGAACGTCTACCGATTCAAGGTCACCGCGTTCGCGATCAGCGCGGCGTACGCGGCCGTCGGCGGATGGCTCTTCGTGCACTCCGTCGGCTTCATCGCCCCGGACTTCCCGGCGCAGATTCCCGAGTCGTTCCGCTATGTCGTCATGATGATCGTGGGCGGCACGGGAACGATGGCAGGCCCCGTTCTCGGGCCGATCGCGATCGAGATCACAAGGCGGCTCACCACGGGACTGCTGACGCTCCAGAACGTGATCTTCGGGGGCCTTGCAATCTTCACGGTCATCACGGCCCCAACGGGGCTCGTGGGCGTCTTCCGAGACATCGGGGACCGCCTCCGCCAGCTCCTTCTCGGCGGTCGAAAGGAGAAGGCAGTCGCCTACGTGACCCTTCACCCAGTTATGAGCCTGCCCCAGCGCCGGGAGATTCCTTCACTGAGGGAGGAAGTCATCCTCGAGACCAAGGAGATGTCGAAGATCTTCGGCGGTCTGCGGGCGAACGACCGCGTCTCGATCACGGTCAAGCGAGGGACGGTCCACGCACTGATCGGGCCGAACGGATCCGGTAAGACGACCTTCATCAACGTCCTTACGGGTGTCTACGAACCCGAGGAGGGTGAGGTCTGGTTCCTCGGTGAGAAGATCTCCGGGAAGCCGGCCTACGTCACCGTGGAGATGGGCATGGGCCGGACGTTCCAGAACCTTCAGCTCTGGCGGCGGATGACCGTGCTCGAGAACGCGATGGTCGGCCTTCACGTTCGCGGCAAAGCCGGGCTGTTCTCGTCGGCATTTCGAGCGCCCTGGGCGATGCGCGAAGAAAAGCGCATCCAGCAACGAGCCCTCGGCCTGCTCGAGTTCGTGGGGCTGCGGGACTACGCGCACCTGCTCGCCGGACAACTGCCTTACGGGCCGCAACGACGCCTCGAGGTCGCGCGGGCGCTGGCGCTCGACCCCGCCTTCCTGATCCTGGACGAGCCGGCCGCGGGACTGAACCCCGCGGAGGTGCAGGACTTCATCGACCTCATCCGCAGGATCAAGGAGACGGGGATCACCGTCTTCCTCATCGAGCACCACATGGACCTCGTCATGGCAGTCGCCGACCAGATCAGCGTCCTCGACTACGGGGCGAAGATTGCCGACGGCCCGCCGAAGCAGGTGAGGACCGACCCGAAGGTGATCGAGGCCTACCTCGGAGCCGA
>JBOGWA010000031.1:0-2917 GCA_050693155.1 Actinomycetota bacterium
GTGTCGACCGCGATCCCAGCGTCCGGGTCCTTACGGTGCTTCTCCGGATAGGCGTTTCCCTGAACGATGTTTGCGGTCTTGCGCGCCACGCCGGGAAGCTTGATGAGGTCGGTCATCGTGTCGGGAACCTTGCCATCGAACTCCTCGACGAGCATCCGGCACGCTCCTCGGATCGAGCGCGTCTTCTGGTTGAAGAAACCGGTCGGCCTTATGTCGGCGGCGAGCTCTGACTCCGGCACCCGAAGGTAGTCCTCGGCTTCTCGGTACTTCTTGAAAAGCACCGCGGTCACCTCATTGACTCTCTGATCCGTGCACTGGGCGGAGAGGATGGTTGCGACCAAACATTCGAGTGGGTTCGTGAACGTCAGCGCGACGGTCGCGTCCGGGTATTCCTTCTTGAGTAGTCGGATGACCTCGGGCGCGCGCTCGATGAGTGAGCTCTTCCTCGTGAGCTTCTTCGGCGGACTCACTTCCCGCGGAACTCAGGATCCCGGCCTTCACGGAGGGCCCGGATTCCTTCCTTCAGGTCCTCGCTCGAGAATGCGGCGCTTGCCATCATGTCGTAATCGGCGATCCGAAAACCTTCCGTCTCGCGCTCCACCGAGAGTTTCTGAAGCGCGGCACGCACTCCTCGCTTCGATGCGCGAAGCGACAGCGGCGCAGCGGATGCCAGCGCCTCGGCCAGTTCTTCGCCTCGCGCAGCGAGCTGGTCGGGTGCAACAGCTTCGTTGACGATCCCCCAATCGGCGGCTTCGACGCCCGATAGGTTCCTTCCGAGCAGGAGCATCTCGGTTGAACGTTTCGGCCCGACCGCCAGTACGAGTCGCTGCACGTTCTCGTAGTTGAGAACGAGCCCGAGCTTCGCCGGGGGCACCCCAAGCGTTGCATCGGTTGCGGCCACCGCGAGATCGCACGTAACGACGAGCGCGCACCCGATTCCGAGCGCGGCGCCCTGCACCACGGCGAGGACCGGCAGCGGATTCTCCTCAATCGTCCGGAGCCCGGCCTCGAGGGTCGAGCCGAAGTCTTCCCCATGAAGCCCGCCGACCGAGGCCTGGAGCTCGTCGAAGTTGGCGCCGGCGCAGAAATGCTTACCCTCCCCCGCGATCACGACAACCCTGGCCTCGGGATCGGACGCGGCATCCTCGAGCCCGACCCTGAGCTCATCCATCATCGCCGTCGACAGCGAGTTGTGTGTCGCGGGATCGTCAAGCGTGAGACGCCAGATCCGGCCCGGCTCGATGCGAACGAGGCTCATGCCTTCACTCTAGGGGTTGGCGGAAACGGTTACTCCACGACGGCGATGACGTCGCCCTCCTGGACGACGCCACCTTCCTCTACGCGAATCTCCTTCACCGTGCCGTCGGCCGGAGCTTCGACGGGAATCTCCATCTTCATCGACTCGAGGATCACGAGCGGATCGCCCGCGCTCACTTGATCCCCCGCCTGGGCGACCACCTTCCAGACGTTCGCGACCATCTCGGAGAGGACCTCGGCCACGTCAGGCCGACGCCATGACGGCGCTTCGATCCGGCTCGGGAAGCGAGAGGAGTGCCCGTGCTTCGTCCGGCCCCGCAACGGTTCGGCCCGAGAGCCGGACGATCTGCGCTGCGGCGTCGACGAGCTCGCCGTTCGACGAGGCCATCTCGCCCGAGGGCAGGTAGAAGTTGTCCTCGAACCCGACGCGGACGTTCCCACCGAGGGAGGCAGCGGCGGAGACGAGCGTCCACTGGTCCCGCGAGATCGCGATCACTCCCCAGGTCGAACCCGTCGGCACCACAGATGCCATGTGCGCAAGGTTGCGAGCGGTCGCCGAGATCCCGCCGAGCACACCATGAATCAGGCTGAACTGGATCGGCTCCGATATCACCCCGAGGTCGACGAGCGGCGCGACCGACTCCACGTGGCCGACGTCGAAGCACTCACACTCGGGCTTTACGCCTGCCTCTTTCATCCTTTCGAGCAGGAAGATGATGTCGTCGAAATGGTTCTCGAAGACGAAGTTGAAGACGAATCCCTTCCGTTTCTTCGAGTATTTCGCGTAGTTCATGGAACCCATGTTGAGTGCGCCGATCTCGGGCTTGAGCTGCGTGATGTGGCCGACCCGCTCGGCCATCGGGAGGCCGACCCACCCGGTCGAGTAGTTGATGATGATGTCCGGGGTCTCGGCGAGCACCGCCTGGGTGATGGCCTTGTAATGCGCAGGGTCGACCGTCGGCGTGCCGTTCCGCTCGCGGGCGTGGATGTGCACCATGGTCCCGCCCGCGTCGCGCACCCGGCGGACTTCTTTGGCGTATTCCTCGGGTGTGTAGGGAATCCCCTCGCACTGCTCCTTGTTCGCCACCGCGCCGGAGACCGCGCAGGTGATGACGCAGGCATCCTGGCCGCTCATGCCGTTTCCTCCTTCTCGCGTATCTCCGCGAGCGCAGCCAACACGTCGCCGTCCGGCGCCAGGTCGCTGGATCGTTGTCCCCGGTACGCGTATCGGATCACGCCTTGGGAATCGACGACGTAGGTCCCCGGCAGCGTGGCGACATCTCCCTGTCCACGCCAGGCCGTCTGACGGTTGCCGGCCGCCATGTTGCGGAGCCACGGCAACCAAACGCGCGGCCCGGCGACCTGATTGGCCGTTCCTCGCCTGAGCCCGAAGGCTCGGTGGGCCGTCCGGTCCGGGCTGACCACGCACGCGAACGGCACGTCCTGGCTCTCGCAGAACACCTTCGCCTGGCCTGGACTCCCGAGGCCGATCAGCACGACGTTCGCCCCCAACCCCTCGATCCGGTCCCGGTAGTCACGCAACTGCGCAACGTGCTCGCGGCAGAACGCTCACCCGAAGTGGCGGAGAAACCCCAGGATGGCCGGGGCGTCCCGCCAGTATCTCGACAGCCGCACCTCACCGCCTCCGGCGTCGAGCACG
>JBOGWA010000032.1:0-3193 GCA_050693155.1 Actinomycetota bacterium
ATCTCTCGGTCGACGAGGTTCGCGGCTTCATCGGCGCCGACTCGCTCGCCTATCTCTCGCTCGACTCGCTGGTTCGAGCGACCGGAGCCCCCAAGGACTCGTTCTGCCGAGCGTGCTTCGACGGCGAGTACCCGATCCCGGTCCCGGCGGACCTCTCGAAACACCTTCTGGAGAAGCTGGACTAACCTGGCTTCCCATGAGTGAGGCCTACCGTCGGGCGGGGGTCGATCTCGAGGCGGCCGAGCGGGCGGTCACGATCATCAAGGGCCTGGCTGCCGGAACCGCACGCCCGGAGGTCGTCGAGGACATCGGCGGTTTCGCGGGGCTCTTCCGGATCGGCGAGGGACGGCTCCTCGCCGCCGCGACCGACGGCGTTGGGACGAAGAGCGAGGTCGCACGCGAATTCGGGCGCCTGGAGCCCATCGGGATCGACCTCGTCGCGATGTGTGCGAACGACGTCGTCTGCACGGGAGCCGAGCCCCTGTTCTTTCTCGACTACATCGCGCTTGGGCGGCTCGTTCCGGGAGAGGTCGCGGAAGTCGTGACGGGAATCGCCGAGGGCTGCCGGATTGCAGGCTGCGCACTTCTCGGTGGGGAAACGGCCGAACACCCGGGCGTCATCGAGGACGGCCGGCTCGACCTTGCCGGTTTTTGCGTCGGCCTCGTGGTCCAGGAAGACCTCCTCGGGCCGGCTCGTGTCCGCGCGGGCGACGTCCTCATCGGGTTCCGGTCGAGCGGCCCGCACGCGAACGGATTCAGCCTCATTCGTCGGATTGTCGAAGAGGTGGGGACCTCCTACGCAGATACCCCGAGTGGCCTCGGCGCGCCTCTCGGTGACGTGCTGCTCGAGCCGACGGCCATCTACGTGCGCCCGGTCCTCGCCGCCGCAAAAGAGGGACTGGTCGGCTCGGTCGCGCACGTGACGGGTGGGGGACTTATCGGGAACCTTCCGAGGGCGCTGCCGGCGGGTCTCGGCGCCGAAGTCGACACCTTCTCCTGGACTCCGCCGCCGATCTTCGAGTGGATCGCGACCACGGGAGGGGTGGAGAAGGAAGAGATGTATCAGACTTTCAATATGGGAATCGGCATGGTCCTCGTGGCGGCCGAGGCGGCAGTCGAGCGCCTGACCGATGTCGTCGGAAACCTCGGGGTTGGGAGCCTCGTCATCGGCCGCGTGATCGAGGGTGGGGGGGTGCGCCTATTGTGAGGACGCCGCGCTTCGTCTTTGGCCTGCCGCTCATTTCACTCCTCGCACTTGGGCTCACCGGTTGTGGCGGGGGAGATGGCGAAGGGCAGCCGGAGCCGGGGCCGAGCCCGTCGGTGAGCGAGGATGGGCCCCCACAGCAAGAGTTCGAGAGCGCGACGCTTCAGGGGCGAATCGTCTTCAGCCGGAGCGCCCCACAGGGCGACGACCTGTTCGTCATGAACGCCGACGGCACGTCGGTCACGCCGGTCACGAGCGAGCGGGGCGCCGACGCCTTCCCGGCGTGGTCCCCAGATGGGACCAGGGTCGCCTTTCATCGCGTCGTGGGCGGGAACGAGGACGTCTACGTCGTGAACGTCGACGGTTCTGGCCTCACGAATCTCACGAATCACAAGGCCGCAGATGGGTTCGCAACGTGGTCTCCCGATGGTGAGCGCCTCGCGTTCCGGAGCGACCGCGACGGGAACCTCGAGGTCTACGTCATGAACGCCGACGGGAGTGGCGTGACGCGCTTGACCGATCAGAAGGGCGACGACACCCACGCCGCCTGGTCGCCCGACGGCTCGAAGATCGCGTTCCTTACAACGCGAGATGGGAACGACGAGATCTGGGTCATGAACCCGGACGGCACGGAGCCCGTGAACCTGACGAACACCGGGGACGCGGTCTCGAACACCTTCCCCTCCTGGTCTCCGGACGGCTCGCGGATCGCGTTCGCGAGCGACCGCGACGGGGGCGGCTACGACATCTACATCATGGACGCGGACGGCGACAACGTCGTCCGGCTGACCGATCACCCCGAGGACGACTTCGACCCGACGTGGTCCCCCGATGGGGAGTTCGTCGCCTTCTCTTCAACCCGTGACGGAGATCACGAGATCTACGTGGTGCGGGTCGAGGATCATGCGGTCACCAACCTGACGCTCAACCCCGACACCGACGACTTCGACCCCGCCTGGTCCGATTGATCGTCAGAGGGCTCGCTAGGCGACGAGGCGGCTGAAGCGGACGCCCTTCATCGGAACCCGGACGAGCTCGCCCTTCCGGTTCTTCACGACGAACGTGGTCGCGGATTCGTCGTACCCGGTGAGGACGCCGACGACCTCACCGACATAGCCGTTCGGAAGCTCGTACTGAAACGAGACGCGCCTGCCGACGTGCTCCGGCGACACTTCCTTCCGCCCCTGCACGGTGTCAATCTATCGCGCTAGCAGCCCGTTGCGGTCTCGAGGGCGCGGCAGACCGCGATTCACCAGGTCCTCAGCGCCAAGGTTCCTCAGCGATGGATCGTTTCGCCGCTGCATCTGCCCAGGGATCGGGTTCCTGAGGGATCCTCGTGTAGCCCTCGATAATGGCTCGATCGATCTCGGCTTCGATCTCTTGGTTGAGGTGCCGCTCGATCGCTTCGCGGATGATCTCAGGCGGGTCTGACACGGGTGATCGTGCTCGCGGGAGGTTCGGGGAAGGTGTCCGGGTGGATCGCCCAGGCGAGGACCTCGAGACCGTCGACGATCCGCGGTCCGGGCCGAGAGAAGAACGACGTCGCGTCGACGGCGAACACGCTCCGTTCGCTGTAGGCGGTCGTCGCGCGAAACTCCGGGACCTCGTAGATGCGGACTGCCTCGTCTTCGGCTTCGGCCAGATAGTAGCCGCAGGGCATGAAGACGACGACCTCGGGGGAGGCGTCCCCGATCTCCCTCCAGGTGACCGTTCGCGAGCGTTTCTCCGGCTCGTTGAGGAGGTTCTCGCCGGCCGCAATCGCGACCATCTCGGGAATCCAGTGGCCGCCGACGTATGGAGGTTCGAGCCACTCGAGACAGAACGTCCGGATCGCCGGGAGCCGTTCCGCCTGCCGGCGGACGGCCTCGATCCGATCGCGAAGCGACGCGACAACGTCAGTGGCCTGATCCTCTGTTCCCGTGGCACGGCCTACCTGCTCGATCCCGTCGAGGATCTCGCCCAAGTTCTTCGGATCGAGCGAGACGACGT
>JBOGWA010000033.1:0-34529 GCA_050693155.1 Actinomycetota bacterium
AGTTCTGCTCCAGGACCTTGGTACCTTCCGGGTCGGTCAGCGAGAGAAACTGCACGGTCGTCGGGTCGATCAGCGCCGCGACGTCCGTGAACTGGATGGTGCCGCGCCCGCGCGGAATCTGCAGCTCGCGGTCGAGGCGCACCAGCGCAAAGCCCGGCAGCTCGTTCGCCATCGGCGCGCCCATGCCCGGCAGCGGCCGGTACCACTCCACGGGAATGCCGCCGGGCTGCGCGGAGCTGTACACCGTGAGCGAGACCTCGGGCTCGGCGGCGACGGCACCGAGCGCGAGCAGGACGCCGGCGCACAGCAGGCCGGAACGGGCGGCGGGAAATGACATAAGGGCCCTCCTGGGCGGTGAATGCATAGAATAAACGGACGGCAGCCGGGAGTTGGGTCAATGCACACCGAAATCTCGCCCTGGATCGAGAAGCTGTCGCCGCACCGGCTCCGGTTCGCGATCGCATTCGCGATGCTCGCGCTCGTCGTCGCGCTCGCCTGGGTCGCCTGGCGCTGGAGCGTCGCCGAGGACCGCATGGAGATGCTGCAGAAGCAGGCCGACGCGGGCTTTTTGCAGGCGCCGTCCACCAGCCGAAGCGTCCGCGTCGACCTGCGCGCGCCGGGCGTCGTCGCAATCGGCGGCGGCCAGTTTCCGGAGCGCCTGGACATCCGCCTCAACGCGGCCGGCAAGCGCTACTCGCGCTTTCGGGTGAGCCTCCTGCGCGACGACGGCGCGCTCCTGCTGCACGCCGACCAGCTTGTCCGCGACTCGAACATGGACCTCCGGCTCTCGCTCAACAGCTCGATCCTGCCGGAAGGCGCGTACCTCCTTCGCGTCGAGGGCCATGCGCGCGGCGGAAAGCTGGAGCGCGTCGCCGAGGCGCGCCTGCGGGCCGCGGGGCGATGAGTCCGCACGGCGCAGCCGGCACGGCATTGCGGGTCGCGGCACGCGCTGCGTCTTTGTCATTGTTGCCGTTTGGACTCGCGGCGGGCGGCGGGGACTTGTTCGGCGCGGGCGACTATCTCGTCGCTTTTGCCCTGCCTCGACGCGATTAGGGAACCTCAGCCCTCGCGCAGCGTGCTGATCGGCGGATGGTTGATGACGCCGCGCGCGGCGAGCGTCCCCGCCCCGCCCACGATCAGCGCTCCCGCGGCCAGCCCGATGACCCAGACCCAGGGATCGAGCGTGTAGGAAAGCTCGAATACCTCCCGCGCCAGCAGCCAGCCGGCGAGCGTCGCGCCGATCGCCGCCAGCACGCCCGCGAGCATGCCGAGCGCCGTGAATTCAGAGGCGACGCCCGCGAGCACGACGCGCCGCCGTGCGCCCAGCGTGCGCAGCATCGCGCTCTCGTAGCGTCGCTCGTCGCGCGTAGACTGGATCGCCGCGAGCAGGACGGTGATCCCGGCCGCGAGCGTGAAGACGAAGACGTACTGCACGGCGAGCGAGGCGCGGTCGATCACTTCGCGCACCTGCGCCAGTATCGCCTCGATGTCGAAGACCGAGACCGAGGGAAATCGCCGCACCAGGTCGACGAGCATCTTCCGCTGCCCGGCGTCGAGCCTCATGCTCGTGAGCCAGGTGCCGACCAGGCCGTCGAGCGTGCCCGGCGAGAACACCAGGAAGAAGTTCGGCCGGAAGCTGTCCCACTCCACTTCCCGGAAGCTCAGGATCTCCGCCTCGACGGTCTCGCCCGCGACGTCGAAGGCGAGCCGGTCACCGAGCTTCAGGCCAAGTTCCTCCTGGTACTCCGTCGCGACCGAGACGTATGCGCGGCCGCGATCCGCTTCGCTCCACCAGCGGCCCGCGACGATCCTGTTGTCGAGCTGGAGTGTCTCGGCCCAGGACAGGTTCTGCTCGCGCTCGGCAAAGCCCTCGCCGCGGTCGGTCGCGGGCTCGATTTCCTCGATCGGCGTGCCGTTGATGGACGACATGCGCGCGCGGATCATCGGGAACAGCCGCGGCGCGGGCAGGCCGTGCCCGGCGAGGAACTTCTCGAAGTCCTGCGTCTCGGCCGCCGGGATGTTGATCATGAAGAAGTTCGGCGTATCTGCAGGCAGGCTCGCGCGCCAGTCCTCGAGCAGGTCGCCGCGCACCACCGCGAGCAGCAGGAGGACCATGAGTCCGAGGCCGAAGGCCACGACCTGCACGACGCTTTCGCGCCCGCGGCGCGCGAGGTTCGCGACGCCGTAGCGCCAGGCGACGCCGACCGCGCCGCGCATGCGACTGGCGAGCCGCACCAGCAGGAAGCCCGCGCCGTAGAGCACGGCGAGGGTCACGGCGATGCCCGCCGCCACGACGCCGACCAGCCGCGCGTCGCGTACCAGCCAGTACAGCACGGCGACGAGAGCCGCAACGGCCATGCCGTAGGAGATCGCGTAGCGGAGCGGCGGCGGCTCGAGGTTCCGCCGCAGCACGCGCGCGGGCGGCACGCGCTTCAACTGCAGCATCGGCGGCAGCGCGAAGCCGACCAGGATCGCGAGCGCCGTGGCGCCGCCGAGGAGCGCGGGCGCCAGCGTCGGCGGCGGCAAGTCCGCGCTCAGCAGGTCGCCCAGGAAGCGGGTGATCAGCTCCTGCGCGAGATAGCCGAGAACCGCACCCGCGACCGCGGCGACGAGCGCGATCACCGCCAGCTCGATGACCGTCACCTGCAGCACGAGCCGCTGCGGCGCGCCCATGCACTTCATCAGGGCGACGCTGTCGAGGTGGCGCTGCGTGTAGCGCCGCGCGGCCATCGCGACTGCGACGGAGGCGAGCAGCACCGTGATGATCGCGGACAGGTTCAGGAAGCGCCCCGCGCGGCGCGACGAGGCCTGCATCTGCGGGCTCTCCTCGGCGACGCCCACGAGGCGCTCGCCCTTCGACTTCCGCTCCCGCAGCACTTCGCGGAACTCGCGGATGTCCGCGGGCCGGCCGGCGAAGAGCAGCGAGTGCGTTGCCCGGCTCCCGGGCCCGAGCAGCTCCGTCGCGGCGAGATCCGCGAGCGGGATCATGAGCGAGGGCGCGAGATCGATGAAGGCCGAGCCCTGGTCCGGACGGTAATCGAGCACGCGAGTCACGGTGAATCCCGCCGCGCCGACGCTCACCCGCTCGCCCACGCGCGCGCCGAGCCGCGCGAGCAGGCGCGAGTCGAGCCAGGCCTCGCCCTGGCCAGGCAGCGCGTCGGTCTCGCGCGCGGGCGCGAAGGGCGCGTCGGAGATCTTCAGCTACCCGCGCAATGGATAACCCGGGCCAACGGCACGCACGGCCGCGAGGGCGTTGTCGGCGCCGAAAAAAACGACGCTCGGGAACGAGACCGTCCGGGCCGTCGCGATGTCGCGCCGGGCAGCCAGCGCCTCGTATTCCGCCGAAGGCGGCTCAACCGCGCGCAGGCGCAGGTCCGCCGCCAGCACCTCCGCGGCGCGCTGGTCCACCGCCTGGCCGATGCGGTCGGTGAAAAAGCCGACCCCGGTCAGCGCGGTGACGGCGAGCAGCAGCGCCGCGAGCAGCACGGCCAGCTCGCCCGAGCGCCAGTCCCGCAGCAGCGCGAGCAGCGCGAAGCGCAGGGCCCTCACGGTGCGCTCCCGACCATGCGCCCGGCGTCCAGCTCGACGAGGCGGCCGCAGCGCGCCGCGATTTCGCGGTCGTGGGTCACGAGCAGCAGCGTCGTGCCGTTCGCGGCGTTGAGGTCGAAGAGCAGCTCGATCACGCGGTGGCCCGTCACCGTGTCGAGATTGCCGGTGGGCTCGTCCGCGAAGAGGACGGACGGGCGGGTCACGAATGCCCGCGCGATGGCGACGCGCTGCTGCTCGCCGCCGGAGAGCTGGCGCGGATAGTGCCCGAGCCGCGGCGCGAGCCCTACCTCGGCCAGCACCGCGCGCGCGGTGGCCCGCGCATCGCTCCGGCCCGCAAGCTCGAGCGGCAGCATCACGTTCTCGTGCGCGGTGAGCGAGGGCACGAGGTGGAAGGACTGGAAGACGAAGCCGACGTGCCGGGCGCGCGCCGCGGCGCGGCCGTCCTCGTCGAGCGCCGACAGCCCGATGCCCTCGAGCCAGACTTCGCCCGCGCTCGGCTCGTCGAGGCCTGCCAGCAACGCAAGCAGCGTGGACTTTCCTGCGCCCGAGGCGCCGACGATTGCGACCGTCTCACCCGCGCCGACCGCGAAGCTCACGTCGTCGAGGATGGTCAGCATTCCCTCGGGGCTGGTAACCTCCTTGGACAAACTTCTGGCTTCGAGAACGGTCTTCCGGTCCATGGGTCGCGCGCTCGTCCTCTTCGTTTTCCTGTTCGCCGCGGCGCTGCCCGCGCGGCCCGCCGAACCGCCGGTCATCCTCGTCGTGGGCGATTCGCTGTCCGCCGGTTACGGGCTCGCGCCCGGCCAGGGCTGGGTCGCCCTGCTGCAGCAGCGACTGAAGAAAGGAGGTTACGGTCACCGCGTCGTCAACGCCAGCGTCAGCGGCGAGACGACGGACGGCGGCGTCGCGCGGCTCGACCGCGCGCTCGCGACGCACAAGCCCGCAATCGTGATCATCGAGCTGGGCGGTAACGACGGCTTGCGGGGTCTGCCGGTCGCGCGCGTCGAGGCCAATCTCGGGCTGCTCGTCACCAAGAGCCGCGCGGCGGGCGCCGAAGTGCTGCTGCTCGCCGTGCGCGTGCCGACCAACTACGGCCCGCAATACTCGAGCTCGTTCCAGAAGATCTACGACGACCTCAAGTCGCGCTACCGGATTGGCGTCGCCGCGCTGATGAGTCCCGAGGTCGCTCTCGACCTCGCCTATTTCCAGGCCGACGGCATCCATCCGAACGCCAGGGCGCAGCCGCTCCTGCTCGATAACGTCTGGGTCCAGCTCGCGCCGCTGCTCCGCCCCTGAGGCCGGGCTGCCCTAGCCAAAGCCACGCGAAACGCGGACCATGGCCGGACGGGATGACCGGCGTGATTTTGCGATGCAGCAATGAATGACTCCGAGGCGGCTACGGGGAAGATCTGGCTGCGCGATTACCCGCCCGACGTGCCCGCGGAGATCGACCCGGACTCGATTCCCTCGCTGAAGCACCTGTACGAGGACGCCTGCCGGCGCTACGCCGGGCTCACCGCGTACTCGAACATGGGCCGCAAGCTCAGCTACGCGGACCTCGAGGACATGTCGCGCCGCTTCGGCGCCTGGCTGCAGAACGAGGCGGGCCTCGGCAAGGGCGACCGCGTCGCCATCATGATGCCGAACCTGCTGCAGTACCCGATCGCGATCATGGGCGCGCACCGCGCCGGCTGCACCGTCGTCAACGTCAACCCGCTCTACACAGCGCGCGAGCTGGAGCACCAGCTCGCGGACTCGGGCGCGAGCGTCATCGTGATTTTCGAGAACGCGGGCGCGACGCTCGCGCAGGTGATCGGGCGTACGCCGGTCAGGCGCGTCGTCGTGACGGGCATCGGCGACCTGCTCGGCTTCCCGAAGGGTGCGATCACGAACTTCGTGATTCGCAGGGTCAAGAAGATGGTGCCCGCGTGGGCGCTGCCGGGCGCGACGCGCTTCAAGGACGCGCTCGCGCGCGGCGCATCGCTCGCGCTCGATCCCGTGGAGGTCGGCGGCGAGGACGTCGCCTTCCTGCAGTACACCGGCGGCACGACCGGCGTCTCGAAGGGCGCGGTGCTGACGCACCGGAATATGGTCGCGAACACGCTACAGGTTGTCTCATTCGTGCCCGAGTTGACGGAGGTCACGAATCCCGCCGTCATTACTGCGTTGCCGCTCTACCATATCTTCGCGCTGACGACGAACATGCTGGTATTCACGAAGGTCGGCGGCCATAACGTCCTGATCACGAACCCGCGCGACCTGCCGGGCTTCGTCAGGGAGCTTGCGAAGGTGAAGTTCACGTTCATCACCGGCGTGAACACGCTTTTCAATGCGCTGCTCAACACGCCGGGCTTCGAGTCGCTCGACTTCGGCTCGCTGAAGGTCGCGCTCGGCGGCGGCATGGCGGTGCAGGCGGCCGTGTCCGAGCGCTGGCGCAAGGTCACCGGCCGGCACATCTGCCAGGGCTGGGGACTCACCGAGTCCTCGCCGGTCGGCACGGCGAACCTGCCGCGCGAAACCGAGTTCACGGGCTCGATCGGCTACCCGATACCCTCCACGGAGGTCTCGATTCGCGACGACGCAGGCAAGGCGCTGCCGATCGGCTCGGTCGGCGAGATCTGCCTGCGCGGCCCGCAGGTCATGCGCGGCTACTGGAATCGGCCCGAGGAGACCGCGAAAGTCATGCTCCCCGGCGGCTGGCTGCGCACCGGCGACATCGGCCGCATGGACGAGCGCGGGCGGACCTATCTCGAGGACCGCAAGAAGGACATGATCCTCGTGTCCGGCTTCAACGTGTACCCGACCGACGTCGAGCAGGTGCTCTACCGGCACCCGAAGATCCAGAAGGTCTGCGTTGCGGGAATCCCGGACGAGAAGACCGGCGAGGCCGTGAAGGCATACGTGGTCCTGAAACCGGGTGAGTCCGCGACGGAGAAGGAGATCGTTGACTGGAGCCGCCAGCACCTCACCGGCTACCGCGTGCCGCATCACATCGCGTTCCGCGACGAGCTGCCCGAGACGATGGTCGGCAAGGTTCTTCGCCGGGTGCTCGTCGAGGAGGAGAAGCAGCAGGCCTCGGCGAGCTAGCGGCTCCGCGAACCTGAGCCCGTCGCGGTGGGGGGAGGCCGCTTTTCGCGCGCCTCTCCGAAGGCCCACTCGTCTTCGCGACGCCCCGCGGAAGCCGGCCGTGGTCTGACTCCCGGGCGCGAGGATACGGGAGGACCAGCTTGTACCTTCGGCTGAGCGGGACGGACGGGCGCGGCCTGCCCGCCCGAGCGGCGGAGCCGCCGATCGTGGAGGAGCATGGCCCACGCTCTGAACGATGCAAAACCGGAGGCCAGGGCTACCAGTGCGAGGGCGATGACGATAGCTGTGTCCCGGTTCACGTGCGCTCCAGCCGCCGACGTTTTTCCTCGGATCGCCGCTCGGCCTCCAGGCGCTCCAGCTCGACGCCGGAGTGGTCGGCGAAGCGCATCGCTTCTGAGATCGCCCGGTGCTCGGCCTCCTCGGCGATGAGGCGGTGCATCTCCTGCGCCACGCGGCGGTAGACGGGGTGGCCCTGAGGGGTCGTTCTCAGCTCGATGAGGTGCATGGCCTCGCGTGCGTTCATCTGCATGACGAATCGAATCCGGTAGGCCATCGCCACGCCGTACTGCGCCGCCTCGGGCAGGCCACGTTCGCGGAGCTCCCAGTAGAGCGCATCGGACTCCTCCATCGTTCGAGCCCAGTCGTCCGCGGCCCCGACCGCCTCGATCTCGTCGGGCAGCTCGAAGCCGTGACCGGGTGAAAGATGCTGCCATTCGATCGTGAGCAAACGGTGGCGCTGGAGATCACGGAACGCGCCGTAGTCGCAAAGAACGTCGAAGCGGTAGCCGGTTCGCTCGAATGCTCGACCGGGCTTGTGACGGCGGTTCGTCCGATCGCCGACGTAGGCTTCCAGCACACGCGCCCGCTCGTCGACCGTCATCCTCCGAGCGGTCTCCAACAGCACGTCGTCCGGTTGTGAGGTGACGGAGTAGAGAGCCGCGGCAACGACCTTGATCTCGCCGTCCGAGTCGAAGTCCGTGAGGATCACCTCCGGTCGATGGTCAGGCGGCGTTTCGGCGAAGAGCTCCGATGCGAGGCCGCCCGTTTCCATCTGGGTCCGCGCGAGGTAGTCCGACCATGCGCCGCCGCGATCCGGCACGTCCACGCGCTTCAGGAACGCGGGGATCACCTTTCGGAGCTCGATCAGCATCAAGTCGGCGTACGCGCGAACCTCGGAAAGGGGGTTCGCGCGCATCCGGAGGAGCAGCTGTTCGTACGCCTGCCCGGTCCCGTAGATTCCGACGTTCGTCCGGGTCGCGGCCGGCAGCAGTCCGCGGAGGGTGTCGCAGGCCTTCGCCCGGATCGTCATCCGGTGGACGAAGTCCGAGTCTCTCGGGCTTTGCGGATACAGCGCCCGGAAGAGCTCCTGCGTCGGTTCCAGCCACCGGTCGTAGGTCTCGAACGCGCGGTCGATCGTGGCCTCGTATCGCTCGGCGAGGCCCGCCTCCGCGATCTCGCCGGGAACCGCGTACCGCCAGCGTCCGCCGGGCTTGTCGTTGTAGGGCACGTAGCGCGTCGACTGCTCCAAGTACGCCATCAGCCGTCCCCATTCGAGGACCTTCGCGAGGATCTGTGACGACTGCTCGCAGGCGAGATGCACGCCGCCGAGCTGGGCCACGGAGTCGTCGCCGTACTCGATGAAGACGCGCTCGTAGAGCTCCTCGGCGCGACCGGTTCCGACCTCAGCGGTCTCCGCGCCCGCCTCCGCATGCTCCGCGAACTCGTCGATGAACAGGCGCCGAAGCGATTTTGGCGACCGGGAATAGCGAGCGAAGAGGGCGCCCTTCGTGACTTCCGGAAGGTTCACGAGCGCGAAGACCGGCGCGTCGAGGTTCGTGACGTACGGCGCCAACAGCGTGCGTTCGTCTTGGTTGAGTTCGTCCTCGGCGAACCAGAGCGTCATCAGTTTCTCTTCCCCGGGCCCTCCGGAAGCCTACGGGAAGGGGGAAGGCTCCGGGCCTTCTGAGACGACGACCTGGACCGTCGAGCCGCGTTCGACCTCGCTCCCCGCCTCGGGATCCTGGCTCGCAATCGTGTCGGCGGGACAGTCCTCGGAGAACGATGTGCCGACCTCCTGGTACTCGAGATCGCGCTCCTCGATCTCCGCCTGCGCGTCCTCCCGTGACTGACAGATCACGTTCGGCACCGACGTCAGGGCCGGGCCGCTCGAGACGGTGATGTTGACCGACGAACCCTCGTCCACTCGCTCGCCGGCCGGCGGATCCTGAGCGATGATCGTTCCCTCGGGGTCCTCGCTCGGCTGCTGGCTCGTGAAACCGAGCACCAACCTCGACGCCTCGAGGATCCCGGCTGCGTCGGATTCCTGCCCGCCCACAAGGGTGGGGACCTCGACCTGGCGCAGGCCTCTCGAGACCGAGATCTCGACCGTGTCTCCTTCCTCGAGCCTTGTCCCTTCGGGGGGGTCCTGGGCGAACACGGTGTTGGGCGGCTCCTCCTCGCGGAACCGTTCTGTCACGTCCACGCGCAACCCCAGGCCCCGGAGGGTTCGGAGCGCGCCTTCTTCGGTCGCCCCGATCACGTTCGGCATGGTCACGGTCGGCGCTTCCGACAGGAGCGACCGGGCGAGGAAGAATCCCGCGACCCCGAGAATCGAGAGGATCGCGATCGTGATCGCCACCGCTCGGCCCGCCCCACCGCCGCCATAGGAGGGCTCCGGTGCGCGCAGAACCTGCGTTTCCTCCGGCCGGGTCATCACGTGCGTCCGCGCCTCGTCGAGGATGGGTGTGGCGTGTACCGTATTTCCCGCCGCTGCCCGCCCAAGGTCCTCGACCAGCTCGTTCGCGCTCTGGAACCGGTTCGCGGCGTTCTTCGCGAGGGATTTCATGACGATCTGCTCGAGCCCGGGAGGCACGTCGCCGTTCAGCGTTCTCGGCGGGATCGGCGGCTCGTTCACGTGCTTGTACGCCACGGAGACGGGGGTGTCCCCGACGAACGGAGGACGGCCGGTAAGCAGCTCGTAGAGCACGCACCCGAGGGAGTAGATGTCCGAGCGGCCGTCGACCGTCTCGCCCTGCGCCTGCTCGGGCGAGAGGTAGCTCGCGGTGCCGAGAACCGTTGCGGTCTGAGTAACGGAGTCGGTGGAGACGGCGCGGGCGATCCCGAAGTCCATCACCTTCACCTCGCCGTCCTTCGTGAGCATGATGTTTCCGGGCTTCACGTCCCGGTGGATGACGCCGGCCGCATGCGCGGCGCCGAGCGCGCGCCCGACCGCTTCACCGATCTCGATCGCGCGCTCGGGATGCAAGGGCCCGTCCCGACCGATCGTCTCGGCGAGTGTGGCGCCTTCGACGTACTCCATGACGATGAAGTGGACGATCCCCTGATCTCCCGTGTCGTACACGGATACGACGTTGGGGTGATTGAGCGCGGCGGCCGCCTGCGCCTCGCGGCGGAACCGCTCGACGAACTGCTTGTCCTTTGCGAACTGCGGGGCAAGAACCTTTACCGCGACGGTTCGCCCGAGGACGGTGTCCGTTCCCCTGAACACCTTTGCCATGCCGCCCTCACCGAGCGCCGCGCCGATTTCGTAGCGGCCGCCGAGCACCCGCTTCTTCTGCGGTCGATGTTTGCTCGCCATTAGGGTCCGTTTGTCGGTCGACTCATGCTATCGGGTCGATGAGCGGCATCCATTCGACCGTCTAGTCCTCGTCCTTGTCGTTGTCGTGACCTTTCGCTTTGCCCCTGCCCGGGTGTCCGTTGTCTTCCTCCGGAGGAGGCGATTCCTCCACGAGGGTCGGTGGATTGGCGAGATATGCACGCTCGAGTTCGTCGATCGCGATCAACAGCGCGGCGGCCCGGTCGGAGGTGATCTCCTGTTTCGATGCAAACTCACCGACCTTCTCACGAACCTCGTTCACTCTTTCGAGCGCACCCTCCTGGTCGCCTTCGAGGTGCTTCTGAAGCGCCTCCCCGAGTGGCTTCACGATCTCGCCGGCGGCCATTTCTGTCAGTTCTCCTGCCTCGAGTCCCTGGCTCACCAGGAATAGGACCCGCTGGGAGGCTTCCTCGATGGTCGCGGGCCTCGGTGGGGGGGTGGCTGTCGTGGGTGAGGGCTGATCTGGCGGCGGTAGCGGTGTGTCCCCGCCCGTAAGCGCGAGGGTGAGTCCAAGGCCGAGGAGGGCGAGGGCTGCGAGCCCTGCCACGGGGACGGTCCAGGGAAGACTGCGAGGCGCTGATGGGGCAGCGGCGGTCACCGGAGCGGTTGGAACGTCGGCAGCAGGGAGGACCGCCGTGCGACGCTCGGTGACCTCCTGCGTGGCTGCGTCGACCGCGGGGGGAAGCGAGGCCGGAAAGCCGTCCAGTACCTCCTGGAGGTCCGCCCGGAGCTCCTCGGCGCTCCGGTACCGATCCAAGGGATCCTTCGCCATCGCCTTGAGAACCGGCCGGTCGACAGAGGCCGGAAGCTCAGGGCGCTCGGTCGACGGCGGGGTGGGAGTCGCGCTCACGTGTTGGTAGGCGACGGCCACAGGCGCTCCGGCGAAGGGAGGGTGGCCCGTCAGGAGGTGATACAGCACACAGCCGAGGGAGTAGATGTCGGAGTACGTGCCGACGTGCTCACCTCGCGCTTGCTCCGGGGAGAGGTACGACGCGGTCCCCATGACCATCCCGGTCTGGGTGAGGGTGGCGTCGCCCTCGACGGCTCGGGCGATGCCGAAATCCATGACCCTCACCCCGCCGTCGTCCGCCAGCATGATGTTTCCGGGTTTCACATCCCGGTGGATGACCCCGGCCGCGTGCGCGGCGGCGAGGCCGTCGCACACGTTCATCGTGATCTCCAGCGCCCGTTCTCGAGACATCGGGCCTTCCCCGAGAACCTCACCCAGCGTTCGACCTTCGATGTGCTCCATGACGATGTAATGGACGCCGTGGTCGGCGCCCGTGTCGAAGACCGCCACGATGTTCGGATGGCTGAGTCGGGCCGCCGCCTGTGCCTCCCTGCGAAATCGCTCGACCGATCGTTCGTCGCCTGCGAACCTGGGAGCCAGGATCTTGATCGCGACGGTTCGCCCGAGCGTCGTATCGGTGCCGGCGAAGACCCTTCCCATGCCTCCCGCGCCGAGCTCGGCGTCCACCTCGTAGCGTCCGCCCAGGAGGCGTTTGGTCCGTCGAGCCTTCGACTCGGCCATTAGGTGAGGGCGCGCTCCAGAACAGCCCGCGCGATCGGGGCGGCGATCGCCCCGCCGGTTGCTTCGCTTCCGAGGTCTCCGCCCTCGAGGACGACGACGGCGACCGCGATCGTGGGCCGCTCCGCGGGTGCGAAGGAGATGAACCAAGCATGCGGATTCCCTCCCGGGTTCTCGGCCGTTCCGGTCTTGCCGGCCACGTTGATGCCGGAGATGGCGGCGGCGGTTCCCGTCCCTCCCTCGACCACCGCCTGCATCATCTGCGTGAGGGCGCCGGCGCTCGTCGGTGAAAGCGGTCGGCCGTAAGGCGCCGGCTCGATGCTGCGGATCACTCGCCCCTCCGGATCGCGGACTTCCCTGACGAGGCTCGGCCGCATCATCACTCCCCCGTTCCCGATCGCCGCCGCGACGAGGGCCATGTGCAGGGGATTCGTCCGCACGTCCTGCTGCCCGATCGCCGAGAATGCCACGGCGGGGAGCCGATCCTCAAACGCATCGGTGTCGGGAAACTGTCCCTCGGCGAACGGGATGTCGAAGGGGATGTCCTCCCCGAAACCGAATCGCCGAGCCTGCTCGACGAGCGATGCCGCGCCGAGCTGGAGCCCGAGCTGGCCGAACGTCACGTTGCACGAGACCTGAACTGCCTGCGCCAGCGTGACCTTGGACGCGCCGCCCAGGCAATGGCTCCCTCCGAAGTTCTCGAGCTCCTCGACCGTCTGCGGGAGATCGAGCACCGGCGGATTCGGAAAGGTCGTCTCCGGGGTCAGGCCGTTCTCGAGGGCGGCGGCCGCGGTGACGACCTTGAACGTCGAGCCCGGCGGGAACACCTCGTCGTTCGCGTTGGAAAGAAGGGGCTTCTCCGGGTCGTCGTTGAGCGCCCGCCAGGTATCCCGAATCTCGTCCGGGTCGTGTGACGAGAGGAGGTTCGGGTCGAAGGTCGGGTTCGCGACGAGCGCAAGGACCTCCCCCGTTCGGGGATCCACCGCGGCGACCGCCCCCTGACGATCGCCCAGGGCTTCCGCAGCGGCCTCCTGAAGGTCCGGGCGGATCGTCGAGATGATGCTCGCGCCTCGGAGATCGCGACCGAGGATCTCGTCCACGAGACGCTGCGGGAACAGCTCGTCCGCTCGTGCCGAGAGGAAGTCGTTGTAGGACTGCTCGAGCTCGGACCGGCTGAAGATGAACGAATAGAAGCCGGTGACATGGGCGTAGAGCGGACCCTCCGGATACAGCCGGAGGTAATTCAGGTCGTCTCCGGTTGACTGACTCCGCGCGAGCACCGTGCGCCCATCCGCGGCGACGATCTCACCGCGATCCACGTCGTACTCGGCGATGAGCAGCCGCTTGTTCGCGGGATTGTTGGCGAGGTCGTCGGCCGCGATCACCTGGATGTAGTTCACGTTGACCGCGAGGAGGCCGAACAGGACGAGGAACCCGAGGGCGACCCGGCGAATCTGCCGCTCCATCAGCCGGCCCCATGCGTTTCGGTATCGGGCGCCGCGGAGATTCGGACGAGGAGCGCCAGTAGGATGAAATTCGCGACGAGGCTCGAGCCCCCGTACGAAACGAAGGGAAGCGTCACACCGGTGAGAGGGATGAGCCTCGTCACTCCCCCGACGATCACGAACGTCTGCAGCGCGAGGATCGTCGAGAGTCCCATCGCGAGCAGCTGCCCGAACTCGTCCCTGCGCCTGAGAGCCGTTCTGAACCCGCGAGCGACGAGCACGACGAACAGCATGAGCAGCGCCATCGTGCCGAGGAGGCCGAGCTCTTCACCGAGGGCCGAGAAAACGAAATCTGTGTGGGCCGCGGGGATGTCCTGTGGTCGGCCGAGACCGAGTCCGGTCCCGGCCACTCCTCCGGTGGCAAGCGCGAAGAGTGATTGCGCGATCTGGTAGCCCTCGGCCTGGATGAACTCGGGATCGAGGGCGTTCAACCAGACGGTGACACGATCCTGCACGTGGGCGAACGTCTGATGGGCCACCAGGGCGCCGATCCCGAAGAGAACCGCGCCGAGAACGAGGTAGGCGCCCCGGTTCGTCGCGACCCAGAGCATCACGACGACCAGCCCGAAGAAGAGGAGCGACGATCCGAGGTCCTTCTCGACAAACAGGACGACGAGAGAGACTCCCCAGGCGAAGAGCAGCGGTCCGAGGTGCCTCGGTTCCGGGAGGGAGATGGGGCCCACTCGACGTGTGGCGACGGCGAGCAGCTCCTTCCGGGCTGCGAGGTAGGAGGCCATGAACACGGCGATGAGCACCTTCCCGATCTCTGCCGGTTGAAACGTGAGCGCGCCGAGTCGCACCCAGAGCCTGGCGCCGCGGGCCTCGAACCCAAGTCCGGGCAAGAGGGGCAGGAGCAGCAGCGCGAGTCCCGCAAACCCGATCGTGTAGGTGTAGGCGTCGAGCTGGCGGTGGTCTCGAATCGCGAGGAGGGTGACCGCAAAGAGGGCGAGCCCGAAGAGCAGCCACCCGGACTGCGCGGCGGCCAGGTCGGGATCGAGCCGGTAGATCGCGGCAAAGCCGAGGCCGGTCAGAAGAACGGCGATCGGCAGCAACACCGGATCGGCTCCCGGCGCGAAGCGTCGGACGATCACGTGAGCGGAGAGGTACCCGGCGGCGATCAGTACCCCGTAGCCGCCGACGCCTGCGGGAACGGTTCCTTCGAGGCCCAGCCCGACGAGCGCGTAGGCGCCGAGGGAGAGCAGGATCGCGAGCGCGAGCAACGCCAGCTCGGAGTTCCGGCGAGCGCGCTCCAGCGCCTCGAGGCGGGTGGGAGCCGCACTCACGGCTTGTTCCGTTTCGATTGCCGGCGAGCCTCGCGCGCCTCCTGCTCCTCGAGGACCTCGAAGTCAGCTCGCATCTGATCGATCAGCGCTCGTGCCTTCTGTTCGCTTCCCCCCGGGATCCCGTCCTCGAGACGGCGCCAATCGGGATGCAGCGCTGAGATGCGTTCCGCGGGCAGATCGGTCTCCTCGACGAGGGTGAAGAGATCGAAGCCGAGCGGTTCGGCCGGGATCCCCCGGTAGAGAGCGACGTTGCCGGCGGTCTCTCCCACGAACCATTGCCCGTCGAGATAGAGCTTCCCTCCGAAAGCGGCTCCCGCCAGGACGAGGACGACGATGCCCGCTGCGATGAGAACCCGGCGAGAGGGCCGGAGCACGGACCATCGACTCGCCGTCTCCTTGGCCGGCGGCGTCCTCGCCTTTGGCTTCGCTTTCGCCTCGGCCTTCGGTTTCGGCGGGGGGCGTGTCAGGACGGCCGTCGGCTCGGCCCTCGGCTTTTCCGTTTCGAGCACGTCCACCACGATCGCCGTGGTGTTGTCGACGCCCCCCGCTTCGTTGGCGGCCGCGACGAGGGCGTCGGCGGCCTTCTGCGGGTCCTTCTCCTTCGAAAGAACGTCGGCGATCTCCTCCTGGCCGACCATCGTGGTGAGCCCATCGCTACACAGGAGGAGCCGATCTCCGACCTCGACCCGAAGGGTCTGGGCCGAGACCTCGACCTCCTCCTCGACCCCAAGGGCCCGAGTGAGGATGCTCCGGTGTGGGTGGACCTCGGCCTCTTCGGGAGTGAGGCGACCCTCCTGGATCAGCTGTTCGACCACGGTGTGGTCCTCGGAGACCTGGCGGAGCTCCCCCTCACGAAGCAGGTATGCGCGGGAGTCCCCGACGTGGGCGAGATGAACCACGCCGGCGCCGGCGAGGATCGCAGTGAGGGTCGTGCCCATGCCCGATAGTTGCGGGTCGCTCTCCGCCCGCTCATGGACCGCGCGATTCGCTGCCCGGACCCCGTCGACGAGCGCGTCGCCGTCCGTGTCGGGCTTTGCCGCCGCCAGGGAATCGAGGGCGACCTTCGAGGCCACTTCGCCCCCCCGGTGCCCGCCCATTCCGTCGGCGACGACGAAGAGTGGATCCTGGACGAGGTAGCCGTCCTCGTTCCGTTCGCGGACCAGGCCGACGTCCGTGCTCGCGCCAACGCGGACCTTCACGCTCGAACCTCCAGCACGGTCTTTCCGATACGGATCTCGTCCCCGGGCGCGATCTCGGTAGCCACCGTGAGCCGGCGCCGATTCAGATAGGTGCCGTTGGTTGAGCCCAGATCCTCGACGGCCCACGCGCCGTTCCGGTCGTAGATCTTCGCGTGGACCTGAGAAACGTAGGTGTCGTCGAGCTGGATGTTGCACGAATCGGCCCGCCCGATCTCGAGCGTTCCGCGCAGCCGGCGGGTGGCTGGCCTCCCGCCACCGCGGACGATGACCTTCGTCGGTGTCCCGCCTGGTGCTGCCTTTCGAGGCGATCTGGTCCTGGGAGCCTTGCCCGCGCTTTTCTGCTTCGGCGCTCGACCACGAAGATCCACGACGATCGCGCGAACCGCTCGGTAGACGAAGAGGTAGAGGAGCGCGAGGAGGGCGAACTTGAGGACCGCGAGGACGAAGGGGGGCATCAGCTCGGCGTCACTACGGGCTCCGGAATTCCAGCGTGGTCGCGCCGATCGTGATGCGGTCGCCGTCCCGGAGGGTTTCCTCGGTGATCTCGGAATCGTTGAGGAGTGTTCCGTTCGTCGAGCCGAGGTCGGCGAGGACGAACTCGTTCCCCTCCCGGCGAATCTCCGCATGGCGGCGGCTCGCGCCCGGATCGTCGATCTGGACCTCCGAGCCGACGATCCGGCCGATAACCGCTCGGTTGCCCGAGATCGGGTATTCCTTATCGGGTTTCCCGTCCCGGAGCAGCACGAGCGCTGGTTGCTTCTCTCCGGTGAGCGCGAGTTCCGGCGGGGGTGGGCCGCCGGTTTCCTCGGTGATCTCGGTCTTGACGAGGAACTCCCCGCGCTTCAGCTCCTCGCTGGCCTCGAGGATGACGGCGGGGCGCGCCACCATTCCGTATCCTCGTTCCTTTGCCCCTTCGACGGCCACCTGTTCCAGCTCGCGCTCCACCGCGTTCTCGATGTTTGCGAATCGCGCGTGATCGTCGGGGGAGAGCAGGATCCGGTAGCGGTTCGGGACCCAAACCCCCTTCACGCTAACGGTCTTGCCCGCATCGAGCTCCTTCAACACGCGCTTAGCGAGCTCGACCGGCTGCACGCCCGAGCGAAAAGCCTTCGTAAAGAACCCTTCGACGACTCGCTCGAGCCGAGATTCGAAATCGCGCAGGATGCCCATAGAGTTGGGGTGGAGCGGGTTCCGCGCCCGAATTATAGGTTCGAGCCGTGACTACACTTGTCCGGCGGCGCGGGCGTGCTGGAACTGGCAGACAGGCACGGTTCAGGTCCGTGTGCTCGAAAGAGCGTGGAGGTTCGACTCCTCTCGCCCGCACTCCGCATGTCAGGTCGGGCGAGACGATCCTCGGGTGGCTCCGAGAGTCGTATCACCTGATGGGGATGCAGAAGCGTTTCAAAGGAGCGTATGCCCCAGGGCGAGTAACGTGACGCCGTGCCCGAGGGCGAGAAGGATCGCCTCAACCGCAAGTTGATCGAGCTTCTGAACGAGCTCCGGATCGTCTTGCCCGGGGTCCAGGTGCTCTTCGCCTTCCTGCTCGCTCTCCCGTTCACGGGGCGTTTTGACGAAATCACGGTGACCCAGCGCGGGCTCTACTTCGGCTCGTTCTTCTGCGCGGCCGTCGCCTCGGCCCTTCTCATCGCGCCCTCCGCGTACCACAGGCTCCGGTGGCGGGTTCGGGAGGAGGAAGGCCTGGAGGCGAAGGTCCGCTTGTTGGTGACCGCCGGATTCCTCGCGATAGGAGGAATCGTGTTTCTGGGATTCGCCGTTGCGGGCGTCGTCTATCTCGTGACCGACTTGCTCTTCGGAGCTCGGCTCGCCGTCGCACTGACGAGCGTTATCGCGTCGATCTTCGTGCTGCTTTGGTTCGCGCTCCCGCTCGCCGATCGGGCGAGGGAGGCGCGGGCGAGCCCGAGGCGCGGCCGTGTTCGAAAGGGGTAGGGTGAGGCGTTGATGTCTCGTGACGCTCGTCGGGTGAGCGCCCGCTTCCTCTCGTTCTCGGTCGCCCTGGCGCTCCTCGGGGCGGCGTGTGGGACGCGAGTTCCCGACGACCAGGTCGAGGCGGCGTTCGCGAGCGGCGTGAGCAGCATCGGCGAAGAGCCGGGTCTCGGCTCCGGGAGCGAATCCGCGATCTCTTTCCCCCAGCCGGTCGGCTCGGATACGCAGATCGCCCCGTCGGCTCAACAAGGGACCGTGACCGGACCCCCCGCCACGAGTACGGAAACGTCGTGCACGTCCAATCCCGGGGGAACCGACGTGGGAGTGAGCGAATCGAAGATCGTGGTCGGCGCCTCCTACGCGGAATCGAGCCTCGTGCCCGGCCAGTTCCGACCGGCCATTGACGCACTGCAGGCGTACTTCGATCTCATCAACCGCCTCGGAGGCGTGTGTGGGCGCGGCATCGACTTCCATTTCCACAACGACGAGCTGAATGCGCAGCGGTACGCCGACAACGTGCGGCACCTCGTCGAGCAGGACGAGGTGTTCGCGATGGTTGGAAACATGTCGGCCGCCGACAACGGCGCTTGCGGGTACCTCTCCGGCCAGAGGCCGCCGGACGGCGTGCCCGACATTGGCACCTTCGCCCTCAGCTACTGCCGGTCACAGGCGAGGAACCACTACGCACCAGTTGGTTCGCTGAAGCGCGGAATCTACGGGTGCTGCACGGAATGGGACTACCTTCGGGACCGATTCGAGTATACGAAGCCCGCCGCCCACTGGCTCGATATCGAGATCTCGAGGGATCAGGGCCTTGCCGTGGTCGACGCTCTCGTCCGAACCCTGGGGCTGTCGGGTCGAGGTGACGTCGTGCAGGGGGAGCACTCCCCAGCGCAGTTCTCCTACACCGGGGATGTGAACTCCATGCGGGACGCCGGCGTGGACGGCGTCTGGTCCTCGATGGATCTCAACAACAACGTGAAACTGCTTCGCGCCATGTGCCAGCAGGACTGGCGCCCGAAAGTCGTGCACCTCGAGATCTCCGCCTACGACCCCGACTTCATCGAACGGGTCGGGAGCGACTGCATCCGAAGCCAAAACGTTTGGATGCGCTCGTTTCACCGGCCGTTCAACTCGCCGAATGAGGAGCTTTCGCTGTATATGCGGACGCTCCGAGAGTTCTGCCCGGCCTGCCGGCCGACGACGTTCGGCCTGGAGGGATGGTTGAGCGGAAAGCTCTTCGTGGAGGTCCTTCGAGCGATCGGCCCCAACCTGACGCGCGAGCGCTTCTACGAGGGGATGGACGCCGTCCGGGACTGGACCGGGGGTGGGCTGATGGGGCCGCTCACTCCGTCGAAGCGATTGATCTATCACTGCAACTACCTCCTGCACGTGGAGCCGAACGGATTCTTCGCGAGGCGAGGTCTGGACTGCGGAGTGTTCTACGCGTCGGGCGATTACGACGGGCCGCCGGTCGGTCCATGAACGATTCGGGCGGCCCGAGTCGGTGGAGAAGCTTCTCGGCGTTCTGATCGTCGCCGTCCCCGTTGGGAGCGTCTACGCGCTCGCGGCCTCGGGGCTCGTCCTCACCTACCGCACCGCACGTGTCTTCAACTTCGCCCACGGGGCGGTCGGGATGTTCAGCGCGTACCTGTTCTTCCAGGCCTGGGTTCGCTGGAGGATCCCGCTCCCGCTCGCCGTCTTGCTCGTCGTCGGTGTCTTCGCACCCGCGATGGCGATCCTGCTCGATCGCCTGGCGTTCCGTCCGCTGCGCGATGCGGCGACGTCGGTCAAGGTGGTCGTGACCGTTGGGCTCCTCATCGCGCTCCAGGGGGCGGCTTCCGCGATCTGGGGAGCGGAGGCGCTCTTCCTCCCAGCCATCTTCCCGGAGGGAAGTGTTCGGGTCTTCGGCGAGGTGCGGCTGGGCTACGACCAGGTCGCGATCCTGTTCGTCAGCCTGGCCACACTCGCGCTTCTCGGCTCGGTCCTTCGGTGGACGGCGTTGGGTCGTCGGATTCGCGCGAGCGTGGACCGGCGCGATCTTGCCGAACTCGTTGGGATCAACACGAACCTCGTCTCCGTGATGAGTTGGGCGCTCGGGTTCGCGACGGCCGCGCTTTCCGGCATCCTGTTGTCCCCGTTCCTCGGCCTCGACACGTTCACCCTTACGCTCTTCGTCATCCAGGCGTTCGCCGCTGCGCTGTTCGGGCGGCTCCACAGCTTCCCGCTCGTGCTCGTCGGTGGGCTTCTCGTTGCGTTCGTGGAGGAGGCTGCGAGCGCATACGTGCCGTCGGGATGCTCGGTCTGCCTCGCAGTTCGGCCCGCCGCTCCGTTCGCTCTGATCTTTGCCCTGCTCGCCTTCGCCGCGCTGGTGCCGAGGTCACAGCTCGGGGTGTGGGTGCGAACGGCCGTCGACGAGCCGTCGGCTCCCCCGCCGACAGCGCCGCCCGGCGAACGGAAGACGCCATGGGCATGGGTTGGCGTGCTCATTGCCGGCCTGGCGCTTGCGGCGCCGCTCGTGAGCGGGACGTGGCTCGTCCGAATGGAGCGAGGACTTGCCATGGCGGGTGTTTTCGCCAGCCTCGTCCTTCTTTCGGGTCTCTCGGGGCAGATCTCGCTCGCCCATACGGCCTTCGTCGGCACGGGCGCGTTCGTGATGGCGGCCGTGGCCGGCACTCTCGGTGTGCCGTGGCCGATCGCGCTCCTCATCGCGGGCCTTTCGAGCGTGCCCGTGGCGGTCTTCGTCGCGCTTCCCGCGATCCGGCTCCAGGGACTTCATGTCGCGCTCATCACGTTTGGGTTCGGTTTCGTCGTCGCGAGGTTGTTCGAATCGCGGCTTACCCAGGGCACCACGGGCATGGAGGTTCCACGCCCGAGCGTCGCCGCCTCAGATCTCACCTTCTTCTATGTGTTGCTGGCGATTGCGGTCGTGCTGGTGCTCGTCGCGCGGAACGTGCAACGAAGCCCGACCGGTCGGGTGCTTGCCGCGATTCGCGACAGCGAGGTTGCCTCGCGGTCGATCGGGGTAAGCCTTCCGCTGTACCGGCTGGCCGTCTTCGCCCTCTCGGCGTTCATGGCGGGGATCGCCGGCGCGGCGCTCGGAGCGTTTCAGGGGCTAGTGACGTTCCAAGATTTTCATCCGCTCCTGTCGCTCATCTGGCTCTCGGTCGCGGTGATCGGTGGGCTCGGCTCGGCTGCCGGGGCCGTAGTCGCCGCTGCGCTCTGGGGGGTCGGCGCCACGAGCGTCGGCGCTCTCCCTCAGCTGGCCTTTGGCGTTGGTGCGATGCTGCTCGCTCGGTACGAGGGCGGTCTCGCGGGCGGGGTTCGGTTCGTGCGCGAAGGCCTCTCGAAGATCGGGCGAACCCTCGAGCGGGCGACCGCGGCCCATGAAGGAGCCCGGGTCAACGTCCACGTCGAAGAGGAGGTGGTCGGTGGCGCTTCTCGAAGCGCATAACGTCACGGTCTCGTTCGGAGGCCTCGTCGCCGTGAACGACGTCTCGATCGCCGTCGAGCGGCGTGAGGTCGTCGGCCTCATCGGCCCGAACGGGGCGGGGAAGACCACGCTTCTCGCGGCCCTTTCCGGGATCATCATCCCAAGGCAGGGTCGCGTCCTCATCGATGGTGTGAACGCAACCGCGATGGATCCGGAGCAGCGAGCGCTTGCCGGGATGGCGCGGACGTTTCAGCGACTCGAGCTCTTCCGGAAGCTGACGGTCGCCGACAACCTGCTCGTTGCCGCGGAATCACGATTCGGCGAAGTCGATTTCATGGCCGACCTCCTCGGACGAACCCGCCGCGGCAAGGCAGACCGGCTGGCGAACCGCGTTCTCAAGCGACTGGGACTCCAAGAGGTGGCGAGTCGTTGGGCCGACGAGGTTCCGCTCGGGGTCGGCCGTCTCGTCGAGGTGGGTCGAGCGCTCTGCACGGAACCTCGGCTGCTGCTGCTGGACGAGCCGTCGGGCGGGCTCGACGACGCCGAGACCGACCGCCTTGCCGATGTGCTTCGCGACGTGCGACGGGGAGACGGGCCCGCGATGCTAATCGTCGAACACGACGTCGACCTTGTGATGGAGCTCTCCGACCGGGTGTACGTCATGGACTTCGGTCGACTGATCGCGGAGGGGACACCGAAGCAAGTTCGTCGCGATCCGGTCGTTCAGGCCGCCTATCTCGGAACGGAGGTGTCGGCTGCCGCCGCTGCTCGCCACTCGTGACCTGTGGGCTTCCTACGGTCGAGTTCGGGCCGTCCAGGGTGTTTCCCTGGCGGTCCCCGAGGGCTCACTCGTCGCGCTTCTCGGGCCCAATGGAGCGGGGAAGAGCTCGCTTCTCAAGGTGGTCGCCGGGCTGCTCCCGCCCGACCGGGGGCGGGTGCTGCTCGGAGGTGAAGACATCACGGGTGTTCCGGCGCACCGGCTCGCACGGCAGGGCGTCGTTCTCGTCCCGGAAGGTCGCGGCATCTTCCCGTCCCTTTCGGTTTCGGAGAACCTCCAATTGGTTCCGGGTGGCGGCGATTCAGCAGCCAGATCGTTCCCCGTGCTGGCCGAGCGACTGGAACAGCGAGCCGGAACGCTCTCCGGCGGAGAGCAACAGATGCTTGCGCTCGCTCGCGCCGCGACCGACGCCCGCCTCGTTTTGCTCGACGAGCCTTCGCTCGGTCTCGCGCCGCGTATGGTCGAAGCGGTATTCCGCCATATCCGGGAGCTGAGGGCATCGGGGCAGACCGTCGTCCTCGTGGAGCAATATGTAACGCGGGCTCTCGAGATGGCAGACTTTGTCTACGTGATGCAGCGCGGGCAGATCGTGTTCGCTGGAGAGCCCGGCGAGCTCAGGCGCGATCCGGCGCTTGAGGCGACGTATCTGGGCGCAGGCCCGAGGGTACGGGGAACGCGATGAGACGGCTGGCAGTCCTCACGGGCGCCGTTGCTCTGGTCGCACTCGCCGGGCCCAGCCCCTCCGTGGGAGCCCTGGAAGTGATCGCCCGCGCCTCGGCCACGGCCGTGCCTGCACACGGGTTCTTCAACCACGAGGACCTCGTCCCCGTGCCAATTCTCAATCTCTCCCTCGCGTATTCGGACGTCGGTCTCGAGCCCGGACCGTCGACGGAGGCCTTGGCCTCATTCCTGTGGGACCCGGAGGCGGCCGCACTCGGGACGATCGTGTGCGTGCTTTCCGGAAACCAGATCTGCGGGCTCCCCGAGTATCCGTTTGTCGCTCGGGCAACCCATCCTTCGTCGGGCGATTCCGGAGAGGCTCCAACGCTCTCGATCGCCTCCCCTGGTGATGAGTTCTGGGCGCGAGGGGTCTATGAGGCCGCCGAGGCCAACGAGGACGGTGCGCTTGCGCAAGCCGACATCGCTCGTCTCGTCGCGATCCCGATGGATGCCGGGCAGCGCCGCGCGGCCCGTTCCCTTGCACGAGCCGCCGGCTCGCTAGAGGCGCGGGAGTTCGATCAGGATTCCTGGTTGATCAGGGCCGAGGCGATATCGTCTCGCTCGGCGATCTCACGAGGTGAAGAAGAGGCTGTCGAAGCGTTCGCGGAGTCGTCGATCAAACGCCTCGAGCTGCTCGGCGGCCTCGTGACGGTTCGAAAGGTCCGGGGCGAGGCCGAGGCCATTGCGGGCGCCGAATCCAGCGGTCGGGGGGAAGCCGAAATCATCGCGCTCGAGGTGGCGGGCTACGAGGCCAGCATCGGGCGAGACGGCATCCAGATCGATGATCGGCAGCTCGGAAAGGCCGAGCTCGCCACCCTGAACGAAGCCATGAACGACGCGCTCTCCCAGGTCGGGATGTCCTTCAGCCGCGGGTCCAAAAGCGTGGAGCGAACGCGGTATGGGTTCGCATCTGAGACCTGGGCGTTTTCCCTCGACTTCCGACGGCAGATCATCCCCGACGAGTTCCCCGAAGGGACCCAGGGCCCCGATGTGATTCGCATGCCGTTCGGCTACGCGCGAGCGGAAGCCGCGCGCAGTGTCGTCGAGGGGATCACCACGGATCTCGGAGCGCCGGCCGATGCATTCTCCCCGTCGCCTGCCGGCGTTCCCGCGATCGCCGGAGAGATCGGCGGTTCCGAAGCGGTTCTCCCCCCGATGACGACGAGCACCGACGCGCCGGACCAGCGGGTGATCGCTCAAGCGCGGACGGCGGGCGTCACGAGCGTCGGCGTTCCAGGCTGGGCCATTGTCGCGGCGGCCCTCATCGCTCTGATGTTCGCCGTTGGTCTTGTCTCCCTTCGTGTTGCCCAGGTCATCCGGGAATGAAGCTCCGTTTTCAGATCCCCCTCCGAACGTCCCGCCGCGGTCGTGCGCAGCCGGGAGGGGTGCAGAGGAAGGCTCGGTTCGCCGGCTCCGGGGCTTTCTTCGTTGCGTTCTGGCCGTTCATCCTTGGGTCGGCCCTCATCGCCGGTGGGCTCGCCGCGATCGTGATCGCCTACTTCGGGGTGGCGGGGACCCTGCACGTGGGGCTTCAGCTGCCGTACGCCGTGAGCGGCGGCCTCCTTGGACTCGCGCTCGTCATCGTCGGGAGCGCGCTTCTCGTGCTGCACGCTCTCGGGCGTCAGGCCCGGTTGTTGAGGCGCCTGCTCGAGGAGTCCGTCCGACCGGAAAGCGTCTCCGCCGATGGAGGAGCGGCTTCCCCAAACGGCATGGTGTTCGTCGCGCGAGGCGCGAGAACGTTTCACCGCCCCGATTGCGTCATGGTCGAGGGAAAGCAGACGCGGCGCTTGCGGGTCAAGACGGCGAAGGGTCGAGGACTCTCCGCCTGTCGGATCTGCGACCCTGTCTAGCGGCTCGCGGCTCGCGGCTCGCGGCTCGGGGCTCGGACTTGGGACTCGCGGCTCGCGGGTCGAGGGGCCGGGGGAAGGCGGCTATACTCGGGCGCCGCCCGATGAGCGCCTCGAACCAAACTCTTCTGATCCTCGTCATCGTCAGCATGGTTCTCAGCGCCTCCGTGCTGGTCTTGTTGATCGCCACGTCCCCGGCGCGACGGCGTGCGGTCTCGAAACGAGGGCGCCCGGATCTGACCGACGTGGAGCAATCCATCATGCGCGTGCACCAGGCGATCGACGAGCTTGCCCAGGAGGATGTCCGTCTGGCAGAGGCGCTCGAAGCCGCGATCCAGAACATCGGCGTCGTTCGCTTCGATGCGTTCGAGGACATGGGCGGGCAACTGTCGTTCTCGGCGGCGTTTCTCGACGGGCGCGGCGATGGGGTCGTCATCACCTCAATCAACGGACGCCAGGACACGCGCTGCTACTCCAAACCCGTGCGCGGTGGCGAATCCGATCACAACCTTTCGGCGGAAGAGCATCAGGCCATCCGCCGGGCGCTCACGAGCCCGCGTGAAGCGGCTCGAGCCTTGTAGTTAAGCTTGCGCCGTGCTCGATCTGAAGGCGCTTCGCGATGACGACGAGCCGTTCCGTGCGGCGCTTTCCCGCAGGGATCCCGCCCTGGCCGGCGATCTCGACCGATTGATCGAAGCGGACGCGGAGCAACGTCGCTTGACGGTCGAGGTCGAGGAGCTTCGGGCCCAGCAGAATCGCGGCTCGAAGGCCGTCGGAGAGACTTCAGGGAAGGAACGCGATGGCCTCATTGTCTCGCTCCGAGCGGTCTCCGATCGTCTCTCCGCGCTCGAACCGCAACTCGCGGCCGCAGCCGAACGGGTCGAGGACCTGCTTGCTCGCCTTCCCAACCTGCCGCACGAGTCGGTGCCCCCGGGGGAGACGGAAGAGGACAACGAGGTCCTGCGTGAAGTCGGCACGGCCCCGTCGTTCGACTTCGAGGCCAGGGACCACGTGGAGCTCGGGGAGGCACTCGGAATCCTCGATTTCGAGCGTGCCGCGAAGGTCTCGGGAGCCCGGTTCGGATACCTGATCGACGGCGCCGTCTGGGTTCAGTGGGCGCTCGTTCGATTCTGCCTGGATCGACTGACGGCGAAGGGTTTCGTCCCGGTCGCCCCGCCGGTGCTCGTTCGTCGCGAAGCGATGTTCGGCACGGGATTCCTTCCGACCGACGAGCAGCAGCTCTACGTCACTCGCGACGATGATCTGTACCTCGTCGGGACCTCAGAGGTCCCGCTCGCGGGACTCCATCTCGGTGACATCCTGGACGCCGAGGATCTTCCGCGCCGCTATGTCGGGTACTCGACGTGCTTTCGGCGAGAGGCGGGGGCGCATGGAAAGGACACCCGCGGCCTCTTTCGCGTCCATCAATTCGACAAGGTGGAGATGTTCTCGTTCACGCACCCGGACTCGTCGTGGGAGGAGCACGAGTTCCTGCTCGCCTGTCAGGAGGAGATCCTCTCGGACCTCGGGCTGCCGTACCGGGTGACGAACGTATGCGCCGGCGAGCTGGGCGCCTCGGCGGCGAAGAAGTACGACCTCGAGGTTTGGCTTCCGGGCCAGGAGCGGCACCGGGAGGTCACTTCGTGCTCGAATTGCACCGACTACCAGGCCAGGCGTCTCGAGTGCCGTGTCAGACTCCCCGACGGCAACCGGCCGGTGCACACATTGAACGGGACGGCATGCGCCATCGGTCGAACTCTCATCGCGCTTCTCGAGCACGGCCAGCGGGGCGACGGCTCCGTGGCCCTCCCCGAGGTGTTGCACGCATACCTGCCGGAAGACCGGCGCGTGCTCTCACCACTCTAGGGCAAAGGCCCGGAGTCGAAAGAGACCGGCGCCGCTCCAACGCGTCCGCCCTCCTAGGATGGTGGTGTGTCGAAGATGAAGCTCCTCACCGATAAGGACTACCACCTGCTGGGAGAGGCGCAGTTCGGCGTGCCCGGGTTGGTGGCGACCGAGATCATCGGTCCGTTCGTCGAACTTCAGTCATCCGGGCCCCTGATCATGGTCCACGACGGCGTCTTCCAGCCGCGCCACGGGATCGGCCACCATCCACACCGGTTCAACGAGCGGCTCTTCTACATCCTCGAGGGCGCGGTCGACCACGACGATGCGCTGAACGACATCCAGGGTCACATGGGCGCTGGAGACTTGGGGCGCCTGACCGAAGGCATGCGCGGAATGCTCCACAAGGAATGGAACAACACCGATGGAGTCGCGCGGGCGTTCATCCTCGTCTACGAGACCGAACCCACGCCCCGCGAGGCGTCCTTCGCGCTGCTGGAAGACGAGGAAGCCGCTCGCTACGACGAGAGCGATGGCGTCGCGACCAAGGAGATCGTCGGATCAAAGGTGGGCTTCCCGATCAACGGCGATATCAGGCTTTTCGCCGACTCGACGTTCGAGCCTGGAGCGACTCTGCGGGCGGAGCTCGATACCGACGAAGGAGGCCTGATCTTCTCACTCGACGGCCACTTCACACTCTTCAACGGCGCCGGCGTCAACCTCGCGAGGGGAGACGCGGTCGTGTTCGAGCCGAGCAAGGAGCCCCGGACCTTCACTCTCCACACGAGCGGCGGGGGGCGAGTCCTCCGCGTCGTCCACGGCCCCAGCCGGCGATAAGCCGAGCGCGGCTACCCCTTCCGCGAGAGCGGGGCGATGTGCAGCCGGAGCGATGTACCCTCGGGACCCTCGAGCGCCGTCACCGTTGCCGCGGTCGTGTCGGAAACGACACCGGATGACCGGCAGGAAGCCGAGTTGTTGAACTCAACCTGCCATTGGCAGCTATCGCTAGAAGCAATCAAGAGCCGGAGGCGGTGGCCTTCATCGAGGATGTAGTCGTGCGCCAGCAGCTCGATACGGTAGTGAAGGGGCACACCGGGTTCGACATCCACGCCATCCCGCAGCCCCTCTCTGTGGCGGGCATCCAGGTAACCGCGAGAGATGTAGCTTGCCGTCCCGTTCGGCGCAAGATCGTAGAGGTGCGCGACGAAGTTCGTATCCGTGGTGTCGATCGACGCAACCAGATCGACGGTCGGTGCTCCCACCAGCCTGGTCGGTGACTCGAAGGGCTCCGAGTCGTAGAGGAGGCGCGCCCCCTCAGCTTCCATGAGGAGCTGGCGCGGCAACCCAGGGATATCGGTGTAGGAGACGCTGCCTTCGGTTGGAGATCCGGGCAGAGTCCCACCGCTCGCAAACAGGACCTCGTCCTTTGTGCCCCTCGGGAGGAGCGTTTCAGACGTCCGAATCGTGTTCATCTGGTCGATCGTCGTGATGGTCGGTTCGTCCATGATCCCGGTGTCGTTTCCCCGGAGCCAGTGCTCGTACCAGCGAAGCGCCGTCAGGCGCCAGTAGGCGACATTGGGTTCCGAGTGCCCCCAGGGGCCGATGAGCGCCTTCCGCGGAACGTTCTCTCGCTCGAGCCTCCTCCACATCGACGTGAAGTGATCCATCTTGACGTTCTGATCGAGGGTCCCGGTCGTGTGGAAGACGGCCGCGGTGATCCTCTTCGCCATCAACGAGTAGTCGCGCACCCGGAAGAAGTTCGTGAAGTCGCCGTCGAGCGACATCCCCCGAAACAAGAGGTGGGTGCTACAGGCAGAGGAGGCGGCGTTCTCGACGTAGTTCGGATCCTCGACGTTCGTCGGAGGCGGGATCGCAACCCCAAACTCGTAGGCGGGAGGAGTCGCCATGTTCGTCTCGTAGTGCACGCCCCCGTTATGGAGGTACCGGTAGTAGGAGGTCATCGGGGCGATCGGGATGATGGCCTTGAGCGCGGGGGGAGCCGTCACCGCCGCCGCGTACTGACTCGTCCCCACGTGGCTCGCGCCGTACATGCCGACCGTGCCGTCGGACCAGGGTTGATCCGCGATCCACTCCACGGTTGCGTAGCCGTCCAGCTGATCTCTCGGCCCGGCGTAATCGAAGCAGCCGTCGGAGTTGTTCGTTCCGCGCATATCGGAGAGGACGACCGCGTAGCCGCGTGTGAGAAAGAACGGGGTGATGCAGTCCGCGTAGTCGAGGACCGAGAGGTCCTCCAAATCCCGACCGTAGAGCCCGAGCGCGGAGTGGTACGGGGAGGTGACCAGAAGCGTGGGCTTTGAGCCCGCGAAGGCGTCGGGGAGGTAGACGCGGGCGGCGATCAGCGTTCCGTCGGAGCTCTCGATCTGCACGTCATGTTTGGTGACGGTCGTCTCGACGGGCTGTGGAAGCTTGGATGCCCAAGCTGGGCCTTGAGCCTCAGCTCCGGCGCAGATGGCGAGCAGCGGCTCGCGCTGCCCGTTCGTGGCGGCACCGATCGCGGCGCTTGGGACGAGCAGCGACACCGTCAGGAGAGCCGAGACAACAAACAATCGGTTTCTCATGGAGGACTCGTTTCGACGCAACGCGGCTCGTTCCCTCTCCGTTCGGAAATCGTGACAAATCGCCTCTCGGGGACCGAGAGACCGGCCGATACACTCATCTCGGGGGGATGCCGGAGCGGACGAACGGTACGGTCTTGAAAACCGTTAGGGGTCGTGAGGCCCCTCGTGGGTTCGAATCCCACTCCCCCCGCTGTGACCAGTGGTTTTGGGTTGGCGAGAGCCAGGGGACGGCTCAAGGAGCCGCCCCGGGATTCGCTTCCGCCCCCGCAGGCGCGAGCCACGCCAGCGAAGCGACGATGACGACCCACCTGCTGCACATGTTCGCCAGGTCGGGGTCGATGACCGCACAGCCGCCGTCACGCTGGGCATGGAGCGCGGGGTCGCTCGCCTCCCCCGGCGATCCTGACCGCCACCTCCGACCGAGCGTGATCCCGGGGCAAGGTTTGTGCCGCTCACGGGGCTCCTGGATTCGAGGAGCCCCCAAACGCGTCGGTCGCTTCTACCCTGCGGCTCCGATCGCGGCCCCGAACACCCCGTCGACCCACCGGCGCGTGAGCTCGAAGCCCTCCAGGATGGTGAGGATGACGATGTCCTCCCGTCCCTCCGCCCAGCGTCTCCCGCCTTCCTCGGATGGGAAGAACAGGATGTGGTGGCAGAAGTTGCTGATGATGTTGTCGTCGAACTTCTTCCCGTTCGGAAGGCGGAACGAGAGCACCGCACGCTCGGGGGAGATGCTCTCGACGCCGTCGGGGTGCACGACGAGCGAGATCGGCTCCCTGGTGTCTGGGGCGGCGGAGGCCACGCGGGCGCTCCGGCCGAGACTCCGGGGGAGGAAGAGACTGTCGCCTGCGCACCACGCATAGACCGTCTGTCCCTCCACCTCGAGCCGGTGGGGCGTCTCCCCGAGGCTCAGCCCCCAGAACGCGACGACCCGCTTCCCGTCGTCGCGGTGGACGGCCGGGAGTGCGTTGAGAGTTGCGGATACCTCCTCCACCGGCACCCCGAGGTGCTCGGCAAGGCGTCCGTCGGGGACGGGCTCCCCCCGGGCGAGCAGCCGGTACAGGGCGACCGCGACCCGTGCCTGCCCGGCGTCGAGGGTCGGCGTGAGGTCGACGATCTCGGCCGCGAGGTCCCCGATGTCGATCGTCTCCGTCCCGGCCGGCGTCCGTCCGCTCCTCATGTCACTCATCCTGACTCCCTTCTCTCATCCGACGCTCTTGGCCGCTCGACCGCCGTCACGCGGCGGGCCCGCCCGGTGAGGGCGTCCGCCGGCGTGTAAACGCGCCAGGTGGCCCGGCCGGTCCCCTCGTCGAACTGGCCCACGTAGGTGGCCAGGATCCCGTTGAGCCACCGGTAGCGCTGGTCGTCGGTGGCGAACCGCAGGCCCGAGGTCACCTGCCAGATTGGGGCATTGCTCCTCAGCCGCAGGGCGAACCCCTTGGCGTCGAACTGGATGGTGGCGCCGTCGTCGGTCTCGATGACCCCGCCGGGGTTGGTCTTGCACAGGTAGTCTCCCTCCGCGAGGGCCGCCTCGGTCGGGGACGCGAGGAAGCCCGGGTCGAGGGGGCAACCCTCCTCGTAGAAGGAGAAGCGGATCGTCCCGGTCAGCCCGGGGCCGCGGACCGTCCCCTCTCCGCTCCCCAGGAGAGTCCCCTCCCTGCCGTCGGGCGAGACGACGGGGTCCATGTCCTCGCGGTATGCGAGGTCCGCGTCGAACACGTGCTCCAGCTCCATTCGGCACCTCCTCTGCTCTCGGGCGGCCCCCTTTCGGACCGGCCCCCAGGTCTTCGACACTCGTCGATATCGACTATGCTCGATACCTTGGCACAGCCATCGATATATGTCAATATCCTCTCGTGCGCCGGAAGGTGGAGCCCATATCCGACTGCTGCTCGCCCCTCCTCGCGGAGTCGCTCGATGCGGAGCGGGCCGAGCGGATGGCCGGCGCCCTCCGCGTGCTGGCGAACCCGGCGCGGCTCCGGATCATCAACCTCATCGCCAACCACCCCAGGCGAGAGGTCTGCCAGATCGAGTTCACGCGACCCCTGGGGCTCTCCCAGCCCACCCTGAGCCACCACCTCTCGATCCTCTCCGAGGCCGGGCTGCTCCGCCGGGAGCGGCGAGGGAGCTGGACGTATTACAGACTGGAGCCCTCCCAGCTCGAGGTGCTCCGCGAGGCCCTTTCGCCCGCGGCGGCGGGGTAGGTCGCGCACCCGCCCCCGGGAGCAGCACTCGAGACCCGGGGCGTTCGGTACCCGCTCCGACCGAAGGGGGAGGAGGGGCCGGGGAGGGAGGCCCCTCCTCCCGTCCGGCACATTCCTACGCGGCGGCCCGGGGTTGCCGATCGAATGGCACGACCTCGCCCCGCGTTCTCTTCGCCGCGGCGGAGAGCACCTCGTAGGTGCTGTGGATCCCGGCGGCCAGCCCGTAGACGATCAGGCCCGTGAAGACGGTCCCAACCCAGCCGACGACGATCGGCAGGCGCCACTGCTCGAAGAGGCTCCATTGCAGCGCCTCGACGGTGCCGATACCGGCGGCCAGGGCGATGAGGTTCGTCGCCCACCGAGGCAGCCACCCACCGGTGGCCTGGCCGATCAGGTCCACGACCTTCGCGAGGAAAGCAGCGAGGAGAACCACGATCGCGAATCCGTACTCGGCTCCCTCCTTTCTGTGGGTTCTTCCCTTCGCTTAGTCGCCGTCGGCCGGGCGGAGGGTCGCCTGGACCGGACTGGGTCCTAGTCCGCGCAACGCGCGCCCTCACGCGATCCGCCGCCGCGATCTTCCGCCTGGGCGACCCGATGCGGTACGGGATGCGACCAAAGAACATGGAGGTTTCGGAGGGTCGGGGAACATGGAGGTTTCGGAGGGCCGAATGGAACGCTGTCCGCTGTGCGGATCGGACCTCGAGTGCCGGAGCGGGGGGCTCGGGGGCCTGTGGTGCTGCTCCCCCGAGTGCGGGGCCTGCTTCCGTGACGTCCACCTCGGGGGGATGGCGCAACGGGACGAGGAAGGAGGATCGGGGAGCGGTCCCCCGGCCCGGATCCGATCCGCCTACCGAACCCGGCCGGGGGACTCGATCCTGAAGGCCCCCATCCGCCCGCAGAGCGGGCACGACCGGCGCTCGAGCAGCCATTCGCGGAGCAGCTTCCGCGCCCTCCGGAGCTTCGACTTCACCGAGTCAACACTGGTCCCCAGGATCTCAGCAACTTCTGCGCTGGTCCGTCCGTCGCCGACGCGGAGCCGGACGATCTCCCGGTAGTCCTCGGGAAGGCCGGCCAGGGCCCGGCCCAGGTAGCACTCCTGGATCCCGGCGTCCAGCTCCTCCTCGGGATCCCCGAACCCCGCGATCAGCCGCTCCATCGGGTCGCCCTCCTCGTGCTCGGGGACGATCGTCAGGCGGTGCCGTGCCTCCCGGGAGGCCTTCCGGAAGGCGTCGATGCAGGTGTTGTGGGCCAGGCGGTACATCCACGTCCAGAAGGCAGAGCGGCCGCGGAACCGAGGTATGGAGGCCACCATCCGGGCGAAGATCTCCTGCACCAGGTCCTCCGCCTGCTGGCGGTCCAGACTCATCCTCCTGGCGCAGTCCCGGACCCGCTGCTCGTAGCGGCGGAGCAGCTCGTCCATGCACTCGGCGACGTGCGCGGAGCACCGGCGCCACCTCCCTTGATCGAGGTGTCAACGATGTCGCGAGACAGGTGTTAACTATGTCGTGAAACCAGACACCAATCCCCCCGCTCAGAGACAGGCGCCGGGCCCGAAGGTGACCTCGAGTGGGACGGGGTCGAACGCCTCGCGATCCCCGATCGAGATGACCTGCGCCGTCCATCGGTCGTCACCCGTCCCGAGCTGGACCTGAAGCCTGAGCTCCAGCTTCGCTCGGTTGAGCGTTCGCCGGTAGTCCCCCTCGACTCCGGGGCCGGTGACCCGGATCAGTGCTTGCTCCCCGTAGGGTGGGTCGGTCGAGGGATCCGCCTGCCAGGTCCAGATCAACTCAGCGGTGCAGGAGAAGAAATCGGGATTCGCGTTGCTGGTTGCGTTTCGGAAAGAGACCTCCTGAGAGAAGTCAAAGAATGTCGGGGAGGGGGCCGGGGCCGGCACGGGTCGAGTCGGCTGATCGAGCGCGACGCGCGCCGACGCTGGTTTTCCGTCGGTCTCGCCAAGGAGCCCCATCGCCGCGAGCACCGTCCCGGCTACCAAGACGAGGACGACGAAGAGCGCCTCCAGCGCCACGGATCCGCCGCCCCCGCGACCAGTTTTGCCGATGCCGGCGGGCGCGAACTCCCCGGGCCCACTCATGGACTCGCCGCGTCCGTGACGAACCGTCTCACCGCGCGAAAGCCGATCTCGCTTCCCTCGATCGTCGTTTGCCCGACCGGCGCCGAAAAGGGACAGGTCGCCGGGAAGCTCCCATCGAGGGTTTGCTCGGCGACCGTTGCGGCCGTTGCTGCAGAGACGGCCCGCACGCTTCGGTGCATCTGGTACCTCGTGATGGGGGCAGCCGGCGCCCCATTGATCGAGTAGGGGCAAACCTCGATCGTTTCTCGCTCCTGTTCGCCGACGCAGACGACCAGCTGGGCGAACCTCGTCGCCATCGGTTCCCACGTGGATCGGGCGACTGAGTCGGTGAACTGGGAAGGTTCGCCCCCATCGCCGACGACGACGAGGGCGTGGAATCCACCGCCGACTTCGTAGGGGGCGGCTCCGTCGACGCCGCCTCCGCGGCAAGCCTCGCCCAGCGCGGTCAGGATCTGATCACGGAACTCCAGCCGGATGACCTTCTCGCTCAGCACTTGAGCCAAACCGGCTTCGTCCACTCCGAGTCCGCTCGCGAGATCGGCGTCGGTGAGCCCCGTCACGCCGATGAGGATCGCTCCATCGAGGATGGTGTTCCGAAGGATGACGCCCGAGAGCTCCGCGTTTGTGAGCGTGGCGTCCGTCAGGTCCGCCTCGCTGAGGTCTGCGCCGGCCAAGTTCGCTTCCCGGAGCGACGCCCCGACGAGCGAGGCGCGCCGAAGGACCGCCTGCTGGAGATCGAGGCCCTCGAGATCGAACCCATCCAGGTCCAAGCCTCCGAGATTTGCCCTTGCAAGGGTGGCGCCCTGCAGGCTCGCTCCGGCCACCTCGGCGCCCTCGAGGTTGGTCCCCATGAGGTTTGCATCGCTCAGGTTCGAGCCCGACAGATCCGATCCGGCGAGGCTGGCGTCCTCCAGATTCGTTCCGCTCAGATCCAGGTTGCTGAGGTCTAGGTCGGAGAGGTCGCACCCGGCGAGGTCAGCCCCCGGTCCGATGCGAGATCCGCAGTTGACGAGCCATGAGACCGTTGAGAATCCGAGAACGACTGCGAGCACGGCCGATCCTCCAAGCCGTGCAGCTCTCGCCCCTCCGTCGGTGCGCATTCCCGTCACGATTCCGTAGGAAAGAGGCAGGAGAGCGAACGTCCAGGCGGACGCGAACAGAAGGCCGCGCCCGGTCACGTAGCCGGTGGCTGCCGTCGCAAGCGCGCCGAGGGTGGCGATCACCAGCGCGATGCGCCTCAGCGGAGGCCATCCGGTCGCGAGGGGGCGAGAGTCTCGGGGAGGAGGACCTAACGGCTGGGTGGGTGGCGCGGAGTACGGG
>JBOGWA010000034.1:0-12200 GCA_050693155.1 Actinomycetota bacterium
CACCAGGAGCAACGACGATACGGGCAAGAGCTCCGTCGCGAGCACGGCTGCTGCTGCTCCGATCCGAAATCCGGCGAGAGCCCAATCGACCTGCCCGCATCGCCGTTTCGCAGCCTCCGTCGCGTCCAGCGTGGCCCGCACCAGGTCATCGAACGTCACGCGCGCGGCATCTCCGCGACTGTCTCCGTGACCGGGCCACTGGAACACGAGTGCCGCTCCTCCGAGACGACTCATTCCAAGGGCGAACGCGTGCATGGCGTCGTGCATGGCCGCTGCCTCATATCCCCAAGGGGGACAAATGACGTATCCGGTGCGCGCTGGTGTCCGCTGGGCCGCATACAACGATCCGTAGAGATCGACCGAGTTGGACGGGAAGAAGAAAACCTCCCGCTGGACCCGCGCGCCGGTCCATCGACTGGCAGCCGTCCAGCGACTCACAGTCTCGGCAGTATAGTCAGCAGGGATGGGTCAGACGGTGAGCTCAAAGCTGATCCAACGGCCCATCATCATTCTCGCTGCCCCGCGCTCGGGGAGCTCCCTGCTTCTCCAAATCCTGTCTGCGCACTCCGACCTGTGGAGCCTGTATGAAGAGAGCCATGACGTCCTCGCGCAATTTCATCCGTCCAACAGGAACTGGGAATCGAACGTGTTGACCGAGGCCGATCTCGATGAGTCGACGCGGCTGCGACTGGAACGCTCGTTCTACGAGCGTTCCGGCAACCTCGAGCGTTTGCCGCTCGCCCACCTCATCCCGCTCCGGGGGCGCGGGCGCTTTGGTCGACCGATCTCCGCTCTCTCTCGGTGGTTCCGCCACCCCCCGATTCGGATCGTGGAGAAGACTCCCCATAACGCGCTTCGAATCCCGTTCTTGCGGGCGCTCTTCCCCGACGCACAGTTCCTCCATCTGACAAGAGACCCGCGGACGAACATTCCGGCCCTTTACCGCAGCTGGCTCAACCCGGATCGATACCTTGCGTTTCCGCTCTGGAACGGCTTTCGCATCGAGGGCTTTCACGGCAGCCACTGGGCATTCATCCTCCCGCCGAGGTGGCGGGAGCTGAATGGGAGACCCCTTGCCGATATCTGCGCCGTGCAATGGCGAGCCGCGAACGAGATGCCACTCGAGCATCTGGAGGGACTCCCGCCTTCACGGGTGCTCCGGACTCGCTACGAGGACCTCATGAGCGAAACCGTTCGCGAGCTGGCGAGGATCGCGACGTGGGCGGAGCTGGACCCAAAACCCTTCCGCCGCTTCTCGAAGAATCTTCCCAGGATCAATGCGACCCGGAGCCGGCACGCGGCAGAATGGACCATGCCGGAGGACGAGCTCGATCGAGTGCTTCCCATGGTCACCGACATCGCCGCGCGGCTCGGATACCCATGACCAAGGTCCTCTACATCGTCGGATGGGGCCGGAGCGGCAGCACGATTCTCGGCAACGTCCTCGGCGAGCTCGACGGCTTCTTTCACACGGGCGAGCTCTGGGGTCTGTGGGGCTCGTTCGAGAAAGGGCCGGAAGGGTTTCACGCTCGGCGATGTGGATGCGGGGAGCGGGTCGAGGACTGCGAAATCTGGGGGCCGGCGTTACGGACCTGCGCATCGGGACTCTATCCCGCGGAGGTCAAACGCTGGTACAAGAAAGTCGTCAGGCTTCGCTACACCGTGCGACTCATCCGCGGCCGCCCCGCCACGGGAACGAGCCGGGAGGCGCTCGCCGCGTACCTCGAGCTTCTCAACTGTCTCTACGCGACGATCGCGGACGCGACGGACTCACGGGTGATTGTCGATTCGTCGAGCCGGCCCCCGGACGCTGCGGTGCTGCGGATGCTTTCCGGCGTTCGCCCCTACTTCCTGCACATGGTCCGCGACCCACGGGCGGTGGCGTATTCCTGGACGCGTCAAACGCTTCGGCCAGACACCCGCCGGGAGCTGCCTCGGCACGGGTCGACGAACAGCACGATCAATTGGCTCACCTGGAACCTCGCGGCCGAGATGCTCGGGCGGCGGAATGGTTCCGAGGGGTATCTCCGGATCCGATACGAGGACTTCGTGCGCGATCCGCGCGAAACCGTGCTCGCCATTGCAGACTTCGTGGGCGAGCCGCGCAACGAGCTCCCATTCATCGACGGGCGGACCGCCCGTCTCGGAACGAATCACACCGTGTGGGGAAACCCGGTGCGCTTCAGCTCGGGAGACGTCGAGATCCGCGACGATCGGGAGTGGAGGGAGGCGCTCGGAGCCGTGCCACGTGTGATCGCAACCGTGATGGCGCTCCCACGGCTTCGTCGATACGGATACCCGATCCGCTCAGGCGCCGAACGCGAGTCCTCCGGCTAGGAGAGCGGATACCCGAGCCGCTCCAGAACATCGCCCCAGGAGCGCTGGATCGCGGCCACTTGTGGCTCCGAAAGAAGCTCGCGCCAGCCTTCAACGAGCCCCGTGTAGACCATCCGATCCTTCTCGGGCAGCCCCTTCCGACCGGCCTTCGCTCGCTCCTCCCGCCGGCCCAACTGCTCGATCTCGTTGTGGGAGACGGCCTTCTCCACGCGGCCCGGCGCCGCACGCACCCCGAGAAAATCGAGGATCTCGTGCAGCGTTCGCCCGGTCTTCTGCCGGAGGTCCTCGTAGCGAACGACCAGCAGGCGCCCCTCGCTGGCCGGCGCACTGTCCATCCAGCCCCGGGTGTGATCTCCCCATGGCCCGAACGGGTCGTAGGGATTGTGGGGACCGTGGAGGAAGCCACCGAGAAAGGAGTCAAACGAGCCGGGCTTGCCCCGGTGTCGGTATTCCGAAAGGAGGGAATCTCGCGGATCTCTCACGAGAAGCATGACGCGCGACCGATCGTACGCATGCCGGTAGCGCTCGTGGGTCTTGATCAGTCGCCCGCCCCCCGGCAGAAAGCGCATGGCCCGCCGATGACGGCCGACATAGGGGATGAAGGCCCGGAACGTCGGGCCAAACTCGGCCGGGCTCCCAACGAGAATCTCCACCAGCATGAAGCGGAGCCACGTGCTGCCCGATCGCGGATAACAGGCGAGCATCGCGTCGCTCTCCCTCAGGCCCAGATGGCGAAATGGCATCACGAGGGGGCGAATGGGACGCAGCCGGCGCGTGACCGAGCGAGGGATCTGCATCGCGACGACCGAATGTTAGGGGGCCCGCTCCGCCACGCGCCTCGGCCGCGAGAGCCCTCGTGTACTCGACAGCGCGAGCCCTGTAATGACGCCCAGAAACACCATGAAGGCGGGGTTCTCCAACCATTCGAACGCGAACCCGAGGACGAAGGCCATGGCCCAACCAGACGCGGCCACGCTGGCTTCGGCCGAGCGCTCACGCATCACCGCGCGCAAGATCCAGACCATCGCCGCCAGGTAGATTGCGATCCCCACCATGCCGAGGTCGCCAAGAACTCCAAGGAGACTGGATGTCCCAGCGCTGAACGAAGACGGGTGGCGGCCCGTCGTCGTCCGCACATCTTCCTGCACTTCGCGCGCGATCCTCGCGGGCTGCAGACCAAGCGACCTGATCGCGGGATCGAAGCGTTCGACCGCCTGAATGGTGAGAAACGCAGTCCGCCCGACGGTCTGTGCCGGGCCCTTCCCGAAGAGGAAGGACGCGGGGTCGGTCGTCAGCTCTCGCCTCAAGACCTTCACCGCCAGGGCCTTCCCACCCTCGGCCGACGTGCCGACATTAAGGATTCGAAACGAATCCGATCGATAGACCTCCGGCAGAAACACCAGGAGAACTGACCCGACGACGGCAATACCGAGAACGAGCGACGTAAACGCTCGGCGCGGACGGCCCCACGTCCCAACGACGAATGCGAGGGGCACCAGCAGAATCACCTGTCGCACGTTCGCGAAGAATGGCCAGGCGAAAAACGAGAGCGCGAGCAGGGAAGTCCAAAGGGAAGCCCGCTCTCTCTTCGCCAGGAGCCAGAACCCGCCGAGGACCATGACCCCGGCCATCGGGCGCGTTCCCCCGCCCGCGCCGAACTGCGTACCTTCGATGGGGTCACCACTTCCGAAGGTCGCGAGCTGCCATGCCCCTACGGGCAGCTGGATCAATAGGAGCGCGAAGGCAGTCCCGATCAAAAGACGGCGCTGAGATTGCGTGGGGGGGTCGATGAGGAGCGCGGCGATGATGGCGAAGGGCTGCCCCAAGAGACCGAGGTAAAGAGCCAGACGGAAGAACTCTGTGGAATGGAACAGCGATGAGGTGACCATCGAAAGGATCAAGGCGATGACGAAGCGAAGCACCGTCCGTGCTCGAGGGGAGAACTGCGACTTGCGGAAGATCGCTGCGGCAAGGGCCGCCCAAGCAAGCGGGATGTCCAGGAACGCGCCCAGTTCGGGGACGGGCGTGAGCGTCACGATCATTCTTGCCGCCAGCGCGGCGACGAGCGCGGCAACGGCCCACACCGAGGCGGGAAGCGACAGGGAAAGCGCTCCAAGCAGAATGAGAAACACCGCAGCACCGACGAGCGGGTTGATCCCGACGGTTGCGCCGATCACGAGCGCGATCACCACCGCAAGCCCGGCCCATACGAGGTCGCGCCGGACCTGGCGACTCGCAGTGCGGATCATGCCTCAGCGAGCGGCGGAGGAAGTCTCCTCGCGCGCACGAAGCTGCGCTTCGATCCAAGCGTAGGTTCCGCGGAGACCTTCGGCGAGCGAGGTCTGCGGCTCCCAGCCCAGGACCTCGCGCAACCGCGCGTTGTCGCTGTTCCTCCCGCGTACGCCCTGGGGTTTCTCGAGGAGGTACCGCTTGCGGATCTCCTTGCCGGCCACGTCGGCGACGAGGTCCACCAACTCGTTGACCGTCACGAGCTCTTCGGTTCCGAGATTGAGGGGGTCCCGATGGTCCGCGCCCATGATCCGAACCAGTCCCTCGACACAGTCGTCGGCGTACATGAACGACCGCGTCTGCTCGCCGTCGCCCCACACCTCGATCTCGCCGCCGTCCTCCGCCAACGCGACCTTCCTGCAGATGGCGGCGGGCGCCTTCTCACGGCCGCCGTCGAACGTTCCCAGTGGCCCGTACGCGTTGTGGAGCCTCACGACCCGGGTGTCGAGCTTCCCCTCTTCCGTGTAGTACTGACAGAGCTTCTCCGCGTAGAGCTTCTCCCACCCGTATCCCTCTTCCGGGTCCGCCGGGTGGGCGTCTTCCTCTCGAAGAGGCGCCACATCAGGAGCGTTCTGACGACGAATCGGGTAGACGCAGGCGGAAGAAGTGAACAGATAGCGAGCGACTCGGTTGTGATGAGACGCCTCGAGCATATGAGTGTCGATGAGGACGTTGTTCCTGGCGACGTCGCTCCGGATCTCACTGATGTAGCCGATCCCTCCCATGTCTGCGGCCAGCTGGTACACCTCGTCGACGTCGCTGGTCGCCTCGACGCAACTTGCGAATTCCCTGAGATCCAGGGTGTTGAACTCGTCGGCCGCGGACTCCACGTATTGAGGGGGCTTCACATCCACCCCGCGCACCCAGTATCCGACCGCCTTCAGGCGTCGCACGAGGTGGTGGCCCAGGAACCCACCCGCACCGGCGACGACTGCCCGCTTCGTCATGCGGACCGCCGATTCCGCCGGTACGCGCTCATGACGCCGAGAAGGAAGATCGGGTTCCCCACCAGGTACCGTCGCCACAAGCGCCTGGGTTCATGCACGAGACGGTATATCCACTCGAGGCCGAAGCGCTGCATCCACCTGGGGGCTCGCCGCTTGGCGCCCGAGACGAAATCGAACGCCGCCCCCACGCACAGAATGACCGGCGCCGCGGTTTCTATCCGGAGCTCCTCTGCCACCCAGTCTTGGCTGGGCGTGCCGAGACCGATCCAAAGCAGGTCGGCTTGGGCCTCTCGGATCCGATCGGCTGCCTCACGAAGCTCCTTTCGCGAGAGGCGTCGAAAGGGCGGAGACTCTGCACCCACGATCGAGATGCGCGGATTCGACCCTTCCAGGTGCGAGCGGAGTCTCTGCAGAACCTCGGGGCGCCCACCGAACAAGTAATGACGGAGGCCCGACTCCACGCCCCAGGCTGAAAGTGCGGCGATCCCCTCGGAGCCCGCCACCCGCTCGGACTCTTGTCCGAGCAAGCGGACCGCCCAGGCGACCGGCATGCCGTCGGGCGCGTTCAGGTCGGCCCGATTCAAGAGGTCGCGATACGCCTCATCTCCCCTCGCCCGTGCAATCGGGTCCGCGGAGAGGAAATGCACGACGTGGCTTCGACCGCAACGAAGAAACTCTGCGGTCGCGCGCTTCAAAGAATCCATTGTGAGCGGATCGATGCGAACCCCATTGACCCGGACCCCGCCCTCCACAGGGCGGCAGGAATGCTGGACGGAGAGGGGTGCAGCTTCCATTCGTGCGTTCCTAGTACGCTCCCTGACCTCGAAAGACCTGAGGGAGCGTCTTCAGCAAGATGAAGAAGTCGAACCAGAGCGACCAGTTCTCGATGTAGTAGATGTCCAATCGTGCATATTCGTCGAAGGAGACCGCACTTCGGCCGTTGACCTGCCAGAGTCCGGTGATCCCCGGTGGCACTTCCAGCCGATCACGGTGCCAATCCTCATAGGCGGCTACTTCCTCCGGAAGCGCCGGGCGAGGGCCGACCAAGCTCATCTCGCCGCGGATCACGTTCAAGAGCTGCGGCAGCTCATCAATGCTCCACCGTCTCAGGAATCTTCCGACCGTGGTCACTCGAGGATCGTTCTTGACCTTGAAAAGGCGGCCGTCGTGCTCGTTTCGATCGGCAAGTTCGTTCGTCAACGACTCCGCCCCTACCTCCATGCTCCGGAATTTCACCATCGAGAAGTGGTGGCCGCCGCGGCCGACCCTTACCTGTCGAAAGAACACCGGGCCGCGCGAAGAGATCCTGATGGCGAGCGCGGCGCCGAGCAGGATCGGTAGGAGGAGGACAACAAGAAGTAACCCGGCCAACACGTCGAAGGCCCGCTTGGCGATTGCCTGCGCACTCGTCAGCCTCGTGGGCATGATCGAGAGCGCCATCAATCGCCCGAGCGGTCGAACCGTTAGCCTGCTTGCCAAGAACTCGGGAACGTCGGCCTCGAGGATCGCTTCGATCCCCTCCTGGCGCGCCGCGACTGCAACCTGATGCGTCTCCCTCTGTCCAGCGGTCCCAGAAGCCACAAACAAACATTCGATGCCGTTCTCCTTGATCACGCGACGGAGATCGCGAAACGTTCCGAGGACCGGAAGACCGTCCGAGGGCTTGTCGGATTCGCCGGCCACTATGCGTCCGATCGGGAGGAACCCCAGTCCCGGTACCGACAACTTGTCTGCCAGGCGTCCCGAATCGCCGTTCCCTCCAACGATGAGGGTCCTGTACACCAGGCGTCCCTGAGTCCTGAGGTGTGCGAGATACTTGCGCCAGAGCCGTCGGGTCGAGAGCTCTAGGACGAGGACCATGATCCACGTCAGGCCCACCCACGCGCGAGAAAACTGCCCCTTCGACCAAAAGCTAGCCATGACGACGAGCACCATGCCGGCGCTCGTCGCGGAGATCGTCCGCCGAAACTCCTCCAACGGCGACAGATGCTGCGTCGCGTACAGGCGAAATCCTCGAAAGACGCCGACCCACACGATGGGCGAGAGCAGGATGATGACCAGGAAATCGAGCGGAAGCTGCCGGCCTCCTAGCCAGAGCAGGTACGAAACGATCAGGGCCACCATCACGGCCGCAGCGTCGGTGAGCGCCATCGCAACGGCAATGCGGCGGTAACCGGTGAGCGCGTCGCCGCGCCCTCCCTCCACTCGAGCAACCGCTTCTTGGTTGCTGAGGATGTGGGTTTCGTCCATGGGGCGTTCCACAGCACTCATCGGTGGTTCGCAGTATTGCACTGAAGCACCATCAGTGGGGGCCTTCTTGAGGATGGGAACGGTAGAATCCGCCGGCGAGTAACGACTCGCCAACCATGAGAGAGCCCGTCGAGTCACCCACGGTCGAAGATTCCCCCTCCCAACTCCGAGAGTACCTGGCGATCCTGCGGGTCCGGAGGTGGTCGATCGTGTCGATCACCGCGCTCGTGATGGCCGCAGCCCTGGTTTTTTCCTTCCAACAAACGCCCGTGTACCAAGCGCGAGCCGACGTCCTCGTTCTGCCCATCGTTCTGACGCTCAATCAGGCCGTTCAGGAGCCGAACATGGCAAACGAGGCCACGATCGCGCATTCGAACACCTTCGCCCAGCAGGTCGTCGAGACCCTCGACATCCCGGAGGACCCCAACACGCTTCGCAGTGGTCTGACCCTCTCGGTCGCCACGGGCACGGAGATCCTGCAATTCACGTACTCACATCCGGACCCACTCGAGGCCCAGCGTCGGGCACAAGCCTTCGCTACGACCTACCTCAACAATCGGAGGCAGCGAGCCATCGACAGCCTCCTCTCAGCCTCGGAGCCGATCCAGGAGCGAACCCGGCGGCTGAACGAGGCGCTCACACTGGCGAACCACGAGCTTGCCACGACCGCCGACCCGGCACGCCGAGCGAACCTGCAGGCCGAGGTGAATTCTCTCATCTCTCAGATCTCGATCCTTCAACAGCAGCTGAGCAGCCTGGCGACCTCGGAGAACCTCCGCGTCGGAGAGATCGTGGAAACGGCTCAGCTTCCATCGTCCCCTGCGAGCCCCAACCATGTAACGAACGGGCTCGTCGCCCTGCTCGTCGGCGCGGCTGCCGGCGTCGGTCTCGCGTTTCTCCGAGAGCGACTCGACGACCGACTGCAGGGGAGAGAGGATCTGGAAACACGCGCCGGCGCCCCAACCTTGGCCGTGGTTCCCACGATCCACGCCTGGACCAAGGCCACGGAGACGCCCCTCGTAGCCGCAACGAACCCGAAATCGAGCCCGGCGGAGGCATATCGGACGCTTCGAACCGGGCTCACGTTCCTCGCCGCGCAGCATGGCGTCAAGACCCTGCTCGTCACCAGCCCGCAATCGGGCGAGGGAAAGACCGCGACCGTGGCAAACCTCGGCGTCGTCCTCGCCGATTCGGGGAAGCGGGTCGTGATCGTCTCCGCCGATCTGCGGAAGCCCCGCCTGCACCGGTTCTTCGGCGCATCGAACAACCGGGGCCTCTCGAACATCCTCACAGACGAAACGCACCTCATGGACGCGCTCGTGCGCGGGGGGGTCAAGAACCTCCGACTCGTGCCGAGCGGGCCGGTCCCCAGCGCCCCAGCAGACGTTCTGGGGTCGGAGGCGATGGCGAACGTGCTCACCAACCTCCGGGAAATGGCCGATTTAGTGTTGATCGATTCCCCGCCGGTCCTGGTCGTGGCCGACGCCACGACCCTCGCGCGACATGCCGATGCGGTCCTCCTGGTCGCCGACGCGGAAACGACGACCCGCGGTTCGGTGACCGACGCGCGACAGCAGCTGGAGCAGGTCGACGCGTTCGTGCTCGGTTCCGTTCTCAACAACTTCGATCCCGCGACCGCTCGCTCGTCGCCGTACTACTACCGCTACTACTACTCGTACCGGTACGAGGAACCGTCTCCTCCTGAGGAACCGAGGGAGGAAGCAGCGCAACAACGCGGTATGTGGCTGACCTGACCAGACTTCGACGGCGACTCCAGGTTCGGCGGCATCGAGCGAGGCGCCGGCCACGAGTCAGGCGGTTTCTCGGCAGGCTTCGCCGACGCCGTCGGCGCCCCTTGGTCATTGGCGGAATCATCGTTGCCGTCCTTCTCCTGGGCGGGCTCGCCGTGCTGCCGGCCCTGCAACTCCGAGACTCACTCGTCCAGGGTCGGCGCGCCGTTCTCGAAGGACGGCGCGCGCTCTTCGCCAGCGATGTGGAGTCGGCAGACCGGTGGTTTCGTACGGCCGAATCAGCCTTCCTGAGGGCATCCAACGAGGTGGGCAACCCGATCCTTCGAGCGGTCGGGCTCCTCCCGGTCCTTGGGAGCAACCGGGACGCCGTCGCCGCGATCGCGTCCGCAGGGATGAAGGCCGCCCAGGTCGGGCTGATCGTGACCGAGGAGATCTCCGAGATTCCGGGGGGCATCGGAGCGCTGGGCCCGAGCGGGGGCACGATTCCGATCGAACCGATCCTGCGACTGGCGGATCCGGTCGAGCGCGCTCGGGCGCTCGCCCTCGAGGCCAACCGAACCGTCGCCGAGGCCCCCCGATCCTTCCTGCTCGGTCCGATCGCCGACGCAAGGAACGCGCTTGCCCAGCAGCTCGAGCTGGTCTTGCGCGCCGCCACCGCAGGTGAGCAGCTGCTTCGCATGATGCCCGATTTCCTCGGAGCGGGCGTCGTGAAGCGGTACTTCCTCGGCGCCCAGAACCCGGCGGAGCTTCGGGGAACGGGCGGCTTGATCGGCGCATACACGATCCTCACGGCCCAAAACGGTCGCATCACGATCGGGGACTTCAACCCCGTGCAGGCGCTTCCGGATGCCCTACCTTCAGCGGTCCCGGCGCCGAACCCGGACTACGCGGCCCGGTACAACGCGTTCGGAGGAGCTGGCTTCTGGCAGAACATCAACATGACTCCGGACTTCCCCTCGGCCGCCGTGGCGATCGAGAGGCTCTACGAGCGAGTCCGCGGCGAACGCCTGGACGGCACGATCGTCGCCGATCCCTTCGCGCTGGCGGAGCTGCTGTCCGTGACCGGTTCTGTTGCGATTCCAGAGGTGGAGACCAGGGTCAACAGCCAGACTGTCGTTCCCTACGTCGCGAATGAGGCCTACGCGGACCTCCCGAGTCCCACGATCCGCAAGCGACTCCTCGGCGACGTCGCGCAGGCCGCGGTCGACGAGTTCCTCGACCTTCAAGGAAACCAGGTGCGCTCGCTCCGGGCCGTCATCGGGGCGGCGGCGGGAGGACACCTGCTCCTCCACGCGGCGAACGAGGAGGTCCAACAAGCCTTCGAGACCACGGGCATCGCGGGCACGTTCGCCGAATCCGCCGGCGATTTCCTCGCCGTTGCCGCGAACAACGCCGGCGGGAACAAGGTCGACTTCTACACGAAGCGGAGCATCCGCTACGAGGTCCAGCTTGGAGCTCGAGGCTCCGCGCTCGGGAAGGCGACCGTCACGCTCACGAATCGCGCCCCCTTGAGGGGCCCTCCCCGTTACGTGATCGGACCCTTCCCCGGGGCATCCCATGCCGGCGAGAACGTCACCTATCTCAGCACGTACTGCGCCCGATCCTGCCAGCTGACCAACTTTCACCGCGGCGAGGACGCCGAAGCCGTGGGATCGGAGCTCGAGCTTGGGCATCCCGTCCATCCAGTACGCGTCCGGCTTCCGCCGAGGGGAGGATCGCAGACGCTCACGTACGACTGGTCGATTGTTGACGCCTGGAACGGCAACGAGGGGCGAGGCGTCTACCGACTGACGTACCGATCCCAACCGACGATCAAGCCGACCGACGTCGAGATCGACATCCGCGTTCCCGAGGGGATGCGCGTCGTCTCGGCGAGCCCTGGAGTTCAGACGAGCGGCGGGCGGGCGATCTGGCTGGGGACCACGGACCGCGACCTGGTGATCGAGGTGGGATTCGCGCGACCGTTCGTGGATCGTGCCTGGCGCGCGGTCGTGCGCTTCTTCAATAAACCGCTATTCAGTATCGGCGGCTAGCCGCGGAACCCGCTTGTCCCTCCGCGGCTATTGGGTCTGGCTTTCGCAACTCGGATGGAAGGTGTCCGTGCCGGCTCCCCCGATTGCCGTGTCGGTTCCTTGCCCACATGTGATGTAGTCGTCTCCGGCATCGCCCCTTCCAGTATCGGTCCCCCGGCCGAGCTCGATCATGTCCTTCCCCATCCCGCCCTCGGCGGTGTCGTTCCCGAAGCCGGTGGAGATGTGGTCATCGCCGCCCAGCCCTCGGCAGAAGTCGTTCCCGTCGGTGCCGGTGACAATGTCGTTGTCGTTCGTGCCGGTGCAGGCCTGGACCTCCCAGACCTTCTCCACGACGTCGGTGTTGTCGGGCTCGGGGAAGGTCCCAGGACCGGAGACCTCATCCGCCACCTCGGTGGGGTCGAGTTCTCCGGGAAACGCATCATCGAGGTTGGCGTCGATCCATCCAACAATGCCGTCGGTTCCGGCGCCGCCCGTGCCGAAGTAGGAGACGGTGCAACGGCCCTGCGTACCCGTCGTGCATTCCTTGTCGGCGGTCGCGGCGTTCCCGTTGAGGTTCGTGTTCGGGCCGTAGAAGATTTCGAAGTCCACGTTGA
>JBOGWA010000035.1:0-14375 GCA_050693155.1 Actinomycetota bacterium
CCCCCGCCCGTTTCCTCTCCTCTTCCCGGTCCTAGCCGGACGCGTATCTCAGCGATCCCGGCGTGGTGAGCAGTTCGCCGGTCTCGAGCCACGTCTTCAGGCCGGAGAGGATCATCGGCCAGCCGCCATAGAGCTCCGCGTTCGCGCCCTTCTGAAGTTGGTCATGGGTCACGGTAAGCCGGCAGGAATCCTCGCCAATCGGCTCGATCTCCCACGTGACCCTCGACGGCCCCTCGGCCTTCACTTCGTCGCTCCAGAGCGCCGAGAACGTCTGGACCAAGCGACGCGGAGGATCGACCTCCAGGTTTTCACCCTCCGCGATGTTCAACCCGGGAACCCCAGCCGTGTAGATCGAGCCGGGAGTCCAGTCCGAGTGGGTCTCGACGCCGAAACTGTACTTCGCCCGCTGTTCCGGGTCGGTGATCGCCTCCCACAGGCGCTCGGGGCTGGTCTTGATGTAGATCTCGAACACGGCGACGGTGTCTTCGTCCGCCAGCCGGAGTCCGCCCTCGTGAACTCTCTCCATCGCTTCCTCCTCGATCGATCTCTTGAGCCCGGCGAGGCCTGCCGCCCAGGGCTCCGCGTACTTGCTCACCCACCGGTCGTGGACAAGCCGGATCGGGACCGGGTTCAGAAAGTGGAGCTTCTCGCGCCCTCGCCGCCTGGTCACTACCAAGCCCACCTCCTCGAGCTGCCTCAGGTGCTTCATCACGCCGAATCGCGTCATGGCGAATTGCCCCTCGAGAGAGCGCAACGACTGCCCATCCTCTCGGAAGAGCTCGTCGAGCAGCCTCCTCCGCGTGGGATCGGCGAGGGCTCTGAACACCGCATCCATAACTGTGAAGTATAGGTGACCTTTCAGTCACATGTCAATCTCTGGCCCCTTGCCGAAGAAGTGGAAGAATCGGCCGAATGATCGAGGTCACCGAGTGGGCGCGTGAGATCCTTGCCAAGTCGCAGACGGCGGCCGCCCGATTCAGCCCCGACACGAGGATCCGCTTGGTGCGCGCCGGTGACCGGATCGAGGCGCAGCTCGCTTCAGGACCTGAGCCGACCGATCAGTCCATCGATCTCGACGGGATGACGTTCTACGTCGGGGAGGGGCTCGAGGGCGTCGTCGACATCATGGAACCGCACGATCAGATCGTGCTTCGACCTCCCGGATCGGCTCCGAACCCTCGCCCCGAGCACTGAGCTCGACCGGGGGCGCGTCCACCGGCCGCTAGAATGAGGCGATGGCCGACTCGGACGAAACCGCGCCCGCCCCGCGTCGCCCGGCGGTGGCCGGGCGGGGGCCGGTCATCCTGATCGGCGGCGCCGAGGACAAGCGCCGCGAGCGCACGATCCTCACGAGATTCGTCGAGCTCGCCGGTCCCGACGCAAAAGTCGCAATCATCGCGACCGCCTCGGATCGCGGCGCGGCAGGGATCAAGTACTACGGCGAGCTCTTCCGCGAGCTCGGCGCGGAGGAGACCGAAGGCGCACGGCCGCTAACACGGGAAGAGGCCGATGATCCGGCGACCTCGCGGCTCGTCGACCGGGCGACCGCAGTGTTCCTGACCGGGGGGAATCAGATCCGTCTGACCTCGGTGGTTGCCGGAACGCGACTCGCCGATGCCCTGTTCCGCGCTCACGACCGCGGAGCCACGATCGCCGGAACCTCCGCCGGCGCAAGCGCGCTCCCCTCGCACATGCTCGCCTACGGCCGAAAGGGTGAGGTACCGAAGCACCGCATGGTCCACATCGCGGCCGGTCTCGGCATCGTGGATGGCGTCGTCGTGGATCAACACTTCGAACAGCGTGGCCGGCTCGGCCGCCTCGTCGCGGCGGTCGCTCAGTCCCCCGGCTTGATCGGCGTCGGTCTCGACGAGGACACCGCAGCAATCGTCTGGGCGGATCGCACCCTCGAAGTCGTCGGCCGTGGCGCCGTTACGATCGTCGACGGTTCGAGGATGCAGACCGATGCCCACGTGACGAAGGGGCACCGGCCGATGCTCGTGTCGGGAGTCGTGATGCACTCGCTGCCCGACGGGTATCGCTTCGACCTGCGCACGAGAACGTTGGCGCCGATAGCGGACGCGGAGGAGCTGGAGGCTTCCGAGTGACGAGAGGCTCGCGAACCCGCACACGCGAAGCGCGGGAGCGGGCGAAGCGAGAGGACCCTGCCGAGAAACCACCGGTCAGGGGCGACCTCAGGATTCTCGACGAGCAGGTCTTCCGAGGCCCAAACTACTACTCACACCGCCAGGCGATCCGTCTGCTCGTCGAGCTCGGCTCGCTCGAGCACTGGCCATCGAACACCCTGCCCGGCTTCAACGACGCGCTCATAGACATGCTCCCCGGACTGAAGGACCACTCGTGCTCGCTGGGCCGGCCCGGCGGGTTCATCGAGCGCCTCGCCGACGGGACGTGGGCCGGCCACGTCGCCGAGCACATCGCGATCGAGCTCCAGCGCGAGACCGGCGCCCACGCCTTCCGGGGGAAGACGCGAGGGACCGGTGAGGAGGGCCAGTACAACGTCATCTATCACTATGCGGAGGAGCAGGTCGGGCTTCTCGCGGGACGGCTCGCCGTCCGGCTGGTCAACCATGTCGTCGAACCGGAGCCGGACTTCGACTTCGTCCAGGAACTCGAGAACCTCATCCTGCTCGCCGAGCAACGCGCGTTCGGCCCGTCGACGCAGGCGATCATCGATGAAGCATCGAGCCGAGACATCCCGTACATGCGGCTGGACGATCGATCGCTGGTCCAGCTCGGGCAGGGCAAATACCAGCGTCGATTCCGGGCGACGATGACGTCGATGACGTCGGCGCTCGCCGTCGATATTGCCAAGAACAAGAAGCTGACGAACCAGCTCCTGGCGGCCGCGGGACTGCCGGTTCCGCGAGGCGAGGTCGTACGGGCCGAGGACGAGGCCGCCCAGGCGGCCCGGCGGATCGGCTTCCCCGTCGTCACGAAGCCGATCGACGGGAACCACGGACGCGGGGTCGGGCTCGAGCTCGGAGACGACGATGCCGTCCGGGTCGGCTTCCGACGTGCGATCCAGGAGTCCCGCCTCGGCTACGTCGTCGTCGAGTCGTTCGTGACCGGCAACGACTACCGGGTCCTCGTCGTCGGCGGGAAGATGGTCGCGGTCGCCCAACGCGTTCCCGCCCACGTGGTTGGCGACGGTGAGAGCACCGTGCGCGAGCTCGTTGAGCTCACGAACGCCGACCCGCGCCGCGGGATCGGGCACGAGAAGGCGCTCACGAAGATCAAGGTCGACTCCGCGGCCGAGGAGCTCCTCCGCGAACAGGGCCTCTCACTCGACGATGTGCCGCCGAAGGACCAGATGGTGAAGCTCGTCGCGACGGGAAACATGTCCACGGGCGGAACGTCGATCGATCGCACCTGGGAGGCCCACGAGGAGAACATCGAGATCGCGGAGGAGGCGGCCCAGGTCATCGGCCTCGACGTCGGCGGCGTCGACTTCCTCACCCCCGACATCTCTCAGCCCGTCCGTGAGACCGGCGGCGCCATCGTCGAGGTGAACGCGGCGCCTGGATTCCGGATGCATACCGACCCGACCGAGGGAGAGCTGCAGTACGTAGCGAAGCCGGTCCTCGACCTGCTCTTTCCTCCGGGGACGCCGTCGCGCATCCCGATCGTCGCCGTGACCGGGTCGAACGGGAAGACGACGACGACGCGGATGATTGCCCACATCTTGAAAGGCATGGGGCGGAGGGTCGGCGTCACCTCGACGGATGGGATCTACATCGACGAGCGCCTCGTGAAGCGGGTGGACGCAAGCGGGCCGCGCTCCGCGGAAATGGTCCTGCAGAACCCCCGTGTCGACTTCGCAGTCTTCGAGGTCGCCCGGGGCGGCATCCTTCGCGAGGGCCTCGGATACGGGAGAAACGACATCGCGGTCGTGCTCAACGTGACCGGCGACCATCTCGGCCACCGGGACGTCGACACCATCGAGGAGCTCGCGGCGATCAAACGGGTCATCGTCGAAGCGGTCCCGCGTTCGGGCACCGCCGTTCTGAATGCCGACGACCCGCTCGTGCTCGAGATGCGGAAGCACTGCTCCGGGAGCGTGATCCTCTTCACGATGCAGGATGAGCACGAGCTGGTCGAGCGATGGATCAGGCGCGGGAGGAAAGCCGTCGTCCTCGAACGAAGCTCGCGGGGCGAGATGATGGTGATTCGCGAGGGCCGGCGGAAGATGCCGGTCGCATGGACCCATCTGCTGCCGGCAACCTACGACGGGCGCGCGCGGATGAACGTGCAAAACGCGATGGCCGCGGCTGCGGCCGCGCACGCGGCCGGTGCGCACCTACACGACATCCGCCAAGGCCTCCGCTCGTTCAGCCCCTCGATCTACCAGTCGCCCGGCCGGCTCAACCTGTTCGACCTCAACGGCGTGAAGGTGCTCGTCGACTATGCGCACAACCCCCACGGCCTCCAGACCGTAGGCGAATTCGTGGAGCGGATCACCGCGGAACAACCCACGGGGACCCCGGGCGCCCTCTCATGGACGGCGAACCTCCGGGTCGCGGTCGTCGCGACCCCCGGCGACCGCCGCGATGAGGACATCCGCGAGCTGGGCGGCATCGCGGCCCGGTATTTCGACGAGGTCATCATCCGAGAGGACAAACGACTTCGCGGGCGGAAGCCGGGCGAGACCGCGGCGCTCGTCCGAGAGGGCGCCGAAGAGGCGATCCGCCGAGGCGCACGCGCCGGCAGCGTCGAGATTCGCCTGGACGAGATGGAGGCGGTTCGCTTCGCGCTTGACCGAAGCCGCCCGGGGGATCTCGTGCTTCTCTGCGTCGACTACGTGACCGAGATATGGCACGAGCTGGAAGCGCGCCGCACGCTCGCGCAACCGAGGGTCACTCCACCGACGGAAGGCGACGGCCACGTCGAGTCCGCGGGGGGCGACCCGGACTTGCTTCCGTTCGAGCCGCCGCAGCGCCGACCCAGCTAAGAAGGCCGGTCGCCGAAGGCGAGGCGGCCGAGCTCTTCGTTCGAGGGTGCGGGAGCAGGGCCGATCAACTGACGCGCCGTGAACAGCTGTGCCGCGTGCGCCGTGCGCGGATCGTCCTTCGAGCGCTGCGCCCAGGAGGCGGCCTCGCAGAGCAGCGCGCCCTGATAGGTCCTCGCCATTGCCCACGCGAGTCGGCGCGCGCCCTCTTCCGAGGGCTCTTTGATCAGGACCTTCAGCTCGTCCAGCGCCTCGCGGACGCGGGCGACCGGACCCTCGAGTAACGGCTCACCCGACGCTCCGACGGCCCGCTCGATGTCTTCGATAAAAGCCTCGGCCGCCGACTCCTTCAGAAGCGCGCGCATGACGTCGAGCGCCATCACCGAAGTCGTTCCTTCCCAGATCGACTGAACCTGGGAGTCCCGGAGGATTCGCGGAAGCCCGGTGTCCTCCAGGTACCCCATCCCGCCGAAGGACTCGACGAGCTGGCTCGCCGCCCACACGCCGCGAGAGCAGACAGACATCTTCGCGAGCGGCAGAACGATCCTGGCGAGGAGAGCATCACCGCGGCGCTCGGCCGCTCCGACCAGCTGGGCCGCTCGGAACCCGAGGACGGTCATCGCTTCGTACTCGGCCGTGAGCTCGGCCATCCACACCCGGTGGAGCGGCAGGTCGGCGAGCAGTCGGCCGAACGCTTCACGGCGGAATGCGTAGTCGCGCGCGGTCGAAAGACCCAGGCCGACGCCTCCGTTGCTCCCTGCGGCCGTATGCAGCCGCGTGACGTTCAACATCGCGCTTATCTTGCGCACGCCGTTTCCGATCCCGCCGACCGGCACGGCCACGGTTCCGTCCAGGTCGAGCTCCGCGGTCGGGAGCGCGCGCGTGCCGAGCTTGTCCTTCAGGCGTCTGACGGTGATCCCATTCCACGCTCCGTCGGGGTTCCGAAGCTCGAGGAGGAACAGCGAGAGCCCACGGCTCCCATCCTCGGCGCGCTCCGGCCTCGCAAGCGCGAGCGCGACCTCGGCCGTCGTCGCCGACGTGAACCATTTCGTTCCGTGGAGGCTCCAGGCGCCGTCACCGCGGTCGCGGGCGATCGTTCCCGTCCGCCCGACGTCGGAGCCGCCCTCTATCTCGGTCATCCATTGCCCTGAGGTCCAGGCGTCGGTGCGCGCCGCAAGGCGCGGCACGTAGCGCTCCGCAAGCACGACGTCCTCGTTCAGCAGGACTCGCGCACACGCGTCGGTCATCGCGAGCGGGCAGTCAGCCGTCGCGGTCGACGGCGAATACAGAAGCAAGAGCCCGTACTGCACGACGCGCGCGTGCTCCCCGTATCGATCCTCGAACGGGGTCGCCACGATGCCCTTCTCCTGACCGATCTCGACGAGGCGGAGCCATGCCGGATCCACCTCGATCCGGTCAACGCGGCGGCCCCACGCGTCGTACGGCACGTGCCGTGGTGGGTTCCCTTCGGCCCGGTCGGCAAGCGGCGGGAACTCCTCCGACGCGAGCCGGCTCATCTCCGCGAGCTCGGGAGCTGCCTCGTCGAAGATATCCGCCGGCAGGAGCCGCTCGAGCGACTGCCGGAGCGGTCGGTCCTCGGAGAACCGATCCGGGCGTTGCGGCGGCGCCTGAAGGAACGGATCCGGCATCTATTCCTCGGCGTCCAGGTCCAGCGAGCAGGAGTTGATGCAATAGCGCTGCCCGGTCGGGCCCGGACCATCGTCGAAGACGTGACCCAGGTGGCCACCGCACCGTCGGCACACGACCTCGGTTCGCACCATCCAGTGGCTCGTGTCGGGGCGAAGCTCAACGGCCTCGGCGAACATCGGCTCGGTGAAGGACGGCCAACCCGTTCCCGAATCGAACTTCGTGTCCGAGCGGAACAGCTCAGCTCCGCAGGCGGCGCACCGGTAGGTGCCGGGCATGTGTTCGTCCCAGTAGGCGCCGGTAAACGCCGGCTCGGTGCCCTGCTCGCGCAAGACGGAGTACTGCTCCGGGGTCAGCTGGGCCCGCCACTCCTCGTCGGTCTTCGTGACTTCGGCATCCATCGCGTCCATGCGTCCTCTCTCGGGAACTGTATCCGTTTGGTCAGGATCCGCGGGCGCGCCGCACGAGTTGCTTGACTCTGCTCGGGCCCACTCGGCGGGCGCCCCTTCGTTTCAACACCTCGAAGATCTCGAAACGTTCCGCGAGCGCTGCGATTCCCACAACGTCCTTCGGCCGCGCACGCTGGAGTATCCACTCGAGTGCGCGGAGCTCGTCGGCGAAGGCGGGGATGTCCTTCGGGTTCCAGCCTGCCTCCACGGCGCCTCTGCGGAGATCGCCGACGACCGCTTTCGGGTCTGCCCCGCGCAGGTACCGCCCGAGTTGCGCGATGGCGAGGTGGTCGGCCCCGCGCCCGGCAGCCTGGCCCATCCCCCGCCGGATCTCCCGCGTGCGGTCGCCCGCGGCCGAGTAGGCGATCCAGATCTCGGCGCCGGGCGCGCGGAGTCCCCGGCAGATCTCGACGAGGCCGCGCATCCCGTCCTCGTTATGGGCGTAGTCGATCACGACGACCCGCCCCTTCAGCTCAAACACGTTCGCCCGCCCCGGGTTTCGCTCGGGATCCGGGACGAACGAGCGAAGCCCCTCAACGACCCTTCGTTGCGAGAGGCCGATCCCCAGCGCGGCCGCGGTTGCCGCCATCGCGTTCTGCGTGTGCTGGCTCGAGACCCCGGCCAGCGTGACAGGCACATCCTCGAGACGGACCAGCGAGCGGGTCGTCGTTCCCGGACCGAAGAGCGTGAGCTTCCGGTCGAGCACGCTGATCGCACGCCCCCGCTCGGCGAGCGCCGTCCGGATCGCCGGATGGTCGGGGTCGAGCGAGAAGAGATACGGGCGACCACGGATCTGTCGCCGCATCGCGAGCACGCGGGGGTCATCGGCGTTCAAGACACACCACCCATCAGGCTTCGTGATCCGGATGATCGCCGCCTTCACCTCCGCGAGCTGGTCGAGCGATCGCACCCCGTGAAGGTCGAGATGGTCGGCCTGGACGTTCGTGACGACCGCCACGTCGTTGTGGGCGGTACCGATCCCCCGAAGCAGGATTCCGCCCCGGGCGGTTTCCAGAATTGCGACCTGCGGGTTCAGCGCAAGCGCCTTCGCGGCGCCGCCGGGGCCCGAGTAGTCGCCGGAGGCGACAAGGCGATCATTCAAGAAGACTCCATCGGTCGAGGAGTACGCGACCTTCTTCCCCGCCGAGCGCGCAAGGTGCGCGAGCAGCCGCACCGTCGTCGTCTTTCCGTTCGTTCCCGTCACCGCCACGACGGGGATCGTCGGCTCGAGAACCCGAGCCGCCGGTCCCGGCTCCGCGCCGACGAGCCGCGCGGTCGTGATCGCCACGAGGTCACGGAACGGGCGCCGTGCGGACAGCAAGTCGCGAAGGAGCGGGGCGATCGCTCGCCCGAGAGCCTCGGCGGCGCCCCGCCGACGCCAGGGATAGGCGACGACGATCTGATCGGGCTCCGACCCGACTCGCCCGCGAACCGCGAGCCGCGAGCCGGAGGCCCGGGCGACCGAGCGAGTCACCTGCGCTGCCAGCCGCGCGACGAAGCGGCGCCGCTCCTCGGAGCGAGCCGCTCCCGACCGGACGGGCCGCCCTCCCGGGCCTCGGACTCCGAGCCGATCGGCGAATACCGTAACCCGTCGTTCGGCGATCTCGAGCCATCCGGGGATGGCAAGCGTGAGCTTGACCGCCGGCTTCGTGAAGTAGATGTTCGGGCCGACGAGCACCCGAAGCTCGACGAGCCTGACCGGTGTCTTAGACGGCTTCGCCGAGCGCCTCGACCTCACGGGCGACGGCGAGGCGGGAGAGCGCCTTCTGCTCGATCTTCCGGATTCGCTCACGGGAGAGACCGAGCCGGTCGGCGATCTCCTTCAGGGTCCAGGGCTCGTCGTCCTTCAGCCCGTAGCGCAGCACGATGACTTCGCGCTCCACGTCGGGGAGGTCGTCGACGGCCTTTCGGAGCGCATCGGTACGCAGGCTGAGGTGGACCTCCTCTTCGGGAGACTCCTCGTCGTCGGCGACGAGGTCGCCCATGACCGTGGAGTCGTCCTCGCCCGAGCGGATCGGCTGATCGAGGCTCGTCACCGCACGGGCCGCGTCACGAACCCGCTCGATCTGCTCGAGCGGCACCTGGAGGTCGCCGGCGATCTCCTCGTCGGTCGGCTCGCGCCCGAGACGCGCGCCGAGCTCCCGCTCGGCACGAGCGACGCGGAACTCCAGCTCGGCGACATGGGCGGGTAGCCGGATCGTTCGCGCCTGATTGTGGACGCCACGGGTCACGGCCTGGCGGATCCACCAGGTCGCGTACGTCGAGAACTTCAGCCCGCGCCGCCAGTCGAACTTCTCCGTAGCTCGGATGAGGCCGAACACGCCCTCCTGAATCAGGTCCAGCAAGGAGAGGCCGTAACCCTGATACCGCTTGGCGATCGAGACTACGAGGCGAAGGTTGGAGTTGATCATCCGGTTCTTCGCTTCCATGTCGCCCTGCTCGATCCCCTTCGCGAGCTCGACCTCCTCCTCGGCCGTAAGCAGTCGGTGCCGCCCGATCTCGTTCAGGAACAGACGGAGTGTGTCCGAGGTCGCCGCGGCCAGGTCTTCGCTCTGGTGCGCGGACTTCCGCTCCTCGCGGCCGACGTCGTCGTGCACGACCACGCCGCGCTCTTCGATCTGCGCGAAGAGCAACTCGGTCTCCTCGTCGGAGAGCTCGGCTCGGCGCACGAGGTCCTGGACCTCGGACAGCTCGACCGAACCGTCTTCCTGGCCACGCTCGAGAAGCGAGGCCGCGTCGGGGTTGGCCAGCAGAACTTCAATTCGATCCATCTCAGTCATTTTGTCGGTCATTTCATCTCGCCACCTGAAACAACTGAAACAAAGGCCGGACCGCGGATTAAATCACATCCGCCTCGCGAAGTTGCGCAAAGGAATCCGCTCGCGCCGAACGCTTCGCGCGCATTCTTCCGAGAGGCCCACTTTCCATAACCCGGCTCTGGACCGGGTTATTCCCCGCAACCCGTGTCCCTATTCTCGCAGGTTGGGCGCTTTCCTGCCAGTGGCAGATTAGGCAGACCGGAAGAATCGGACAATCCACGACAGCTCGGGAGGTAGACGAGCGCCGCGCCGAGCCAGCAAGTCGAGGAAGCCCCCGGTCGAAGCGGGGTCGAGGTACGCGCGGAACAGCGACCCGGAAGCCTCAGGCCACCCGGATCGGTTGCCCTGGGTCCCGGGCTCACCCTGATCTCCTCCAGGGTGCACGAGGATCGCCGACGAGACGGACCGTTCGCCCCCGTCGGAGGGTCGGTTCACGACCTTCCCTTTCACGACCATCGTGGAGGAGCCGCCTCCGTCGAGGTTCATGGCCTCCACCGCGCCCTGGCGCCGGAACTCCTGCGCGAACTCGGAGAGCGTCATCCCGATGGACCAGCCCGAACGCCGCCCGTCCACAACGACGAGAAGGATCTGACCGCCACCCGTGATTCCCACTCCGGTTCTCGGATGTCTCCCACAGATCGAGCCCGAGCACGGGCCGAGCACGATCTGACCGCTGCGAACGAGCAGAGGAAATCCGCCGACGGAGTCGAGCACCCCGGGGAAGCCGAGCGACCACGTGACGTCGACCGTGTTCCCCGGTTGCAAGGACCTGAGGAGCAGGGCTTCCGTACTTCCGGCTTGCGCGACCACGACCACTCCGCCCTGCGTTGACAGCGGGCTCCCCGAGCAGCTGGTTTCGTCCACCCGATGCGGCCGCTCTGCCCCACCCTGCACGAAGCGGAACCCTCCTGATGCGATCAGGCGAGCCGCGCACACGAATCCGGGCGGGGACTCGAGCGAGCCTCCTTCCTGCGAGAACGCCGCGAGCTGACTGAAGACGGGATCGCCGTTGTTCCACTCCTCGATAGAGAACACGTCCCCGCTCGACTTCCGGAGCGAAATGGTCTGAGAGGGCGCGTTGATGAAGGCCGTCTGCTCGTTGTGGGCAACCGCGAAGTTCGGCCCGGATTGGATTGGCGTCTGAACGAGGTCGCCGTCCTCGGCAAACGCATGCGCCGGGCGGGGGCCTGCAATTGCGAAGTCACCGTTGACCGCCGCGACCGCGCCGTGCCGCTTGGCCATCGAGCTCGTTCGCTCAAGATTTCCGAGCTGGTTCCCGGCAAGGGCCGTGTCGATCGTCGCCGCCTTCCTCGGGTTCACCTTCAGCACGAACACTCGCCGCGGACCCGGGCGTCGCCATGTTGTGTACTTGACGCCTGGGGCGACCTTTCGCGAGCGTTGACGCGCGCCCCCTTTCGCTTTCGCCGACCTACGGCCTATTGCGTCAGCCGCGAGCTCCGCCGCTTGCACGTCGGTCCGCACGAGGGCGTCGGGGTTCTCCTCGCGATTGCTGCCGCTCCCGCCTCCTCCCGCCACGGCCTGCCAGGAGGGGGAGAGATCGGCTCCGGGGCTCTCGACCAGCGGAGTCGCCTCCGCCGTCGCTAGATCGAGGGAGTAGATGTCCGGGTTCCCTCCTCCCGTCGCGTGGCGAACGAACGCAATCCTCGAGCCATCGGGCGCCCAGGCCGGGTCGTAGTCCTCCTGGCCGACCAGCGTAAGGTTCTGTTCTCCGCTCCCATCCACATTCATAACCCAGACGTCGGAGCTTCCGACTGGGCAACAACGATCGAATGCGATTCGGGTCCCATCGGGCGCCCAGTCCGGGTTCGCGTCGATGAACGGGTTCGTGGTGAGGGCTCCTGCTGCCGAACCGTCCCCATTCATGACCCAGATCTCCGGAAACCCGCCGCCGCGGTTCGACACGAAAGCGATTCGGTCGAGCGTGGGAGACCATGTCGGGCTTCCGTTCCAGACGCCGGGGCCGGTGTCGGTAAGCCTTCTTCGGCCGCCCCCATCGGTCGAGCGAACGGAGTAGATGTTCGTGGTCCCTTGGTTCGGCTTCGACCGGACGAAGGCGATCCGCGAACCGTCCGACGACCAGGCAGGCTGACGGTCGAACGACAGGTCGTCGGTGAGGCGCGTTGCCCCTCCACCGTCTGCACTCATAACGTAGATGCTCGAGTTCCCGGTCCCATCGGTCCGCGCGAATGCGATCTTCGACCCGTCCGCCGAGAAGGCAGGGTCGAGATCCGCTCCAGGACCCGACGTGAGATTCTGGTCGCCGCCTCCCTGGGAACCGACGGAGAAGAGATCGGCCTCACCGGTGCGGAGGCTCGAGAATGCGATCTTTCCTGCTCCTCCCGGAAACGACGCCCGGGCCGGAATGGGCGCGCCGAGGAGCCCCGCGACGAGCGCGGCCGAGAGGCACGCGACAACCAGTCTCGTTCTCATTGGGAGTTCGTCTCTAAGAACGCGTCGAGACCGTTCCGAGTAACGCTCGCCAGGATGCCACACGAGCGAAACGAGGACCACGACCAGCCCCTTTACCCCCTTGAGCAGGGCAAACGAGTGTATTCGCGGAAGTCGGTTGCGCTAACGTGTGCGCGCCGGTTGGGGGCGCCTCGGCAGGACTTCCCCCCTGAGGCGCCCCACCGGTCTCTAGAAATGGGGCCTCTACTTCGTGATCGTGATCTTCTGACTGATCTTTTTCTTCTTTCCTTCCGTGCTCGTGAAGAGCGCCTGGAACGTGTAGGAGCCCGGCTTCGACGGGTTCGTCCAAATCTCGACGTCACCCGCGCTCTGATTGACCGTGAGATCGAAGATGAACGGCGCGCACGTCGGCGCGCTGGGCGTGCTGCCCTCCGATGCCACTTGGGCCGTGAGCGTGTGTCCCTTCGTCTCGCTCCCGGTGATGATCACGTCGATCGCCTGGAGTCCCATTCCGATATCGACGACCCAGACCGCCTTGGCCTTGCTCTCCTCCTCGGTTCGATCGCGCTCGGCGAGGTCGACGGGCAAGTTCAGCGGGACAGTTCCCGGCGTTCCGGTCTCGCATCCCGGACCGAAGTCGATAGTGATCTCGCCGCTCCCCAGCGTTTCGCCGTCCGCGATGTCCTTGTCCTCGGGCACATCGAACCCTTTCGGGATCTTCAGCACGATGACGTCGATCGCTTCCTCGCCGTCGTCCTGTTCGAGGTGAAACGACAGCTCCGGGTTGGCGCTCACCTTCGTATCGGAGATGTCGAAGGAAGACTTCGGGCTGAAGTCCTGAGCGCCGGCGGGCGCCGGGACCAAGAGCGAAAGGGCAACTCCGAATCCGAGGATCGAGAGAAGACGACGGTTCATCGCGGGCACCTCCCTAGCGGTTCCTCATGCGGTTCCTCCGAAGGTAGTACTTCTCCAATGACTAGCATTTCCCTTCGTGAGCGACGCCGCACCGCTTCCACAGAAGCTCGGAATCCGGGAAGGCGCGGTCGTCGCGATCCTCCGGGCTCCGGAGGGGTTCGACCGGACGCTCGGCGATCTGCCGACCGGCGTCTCGCTCCGTTCGCGAGCTGCGGGCACGAATGACGTCGTCGTGTTCTTCACACGATCGAAGACGGAGCTCGCCGATCGCTTCCGAGGTCTCGCGAGGCTGCTGACGCCCGCAGGAGGCCTCTGGATCGCCTATCCAAAGAAGGCCTCCGGCGTTCCGACCGATCTCTCTTTCGAGGCCGTGCAGCGAATCGGGCTGGAGGGCGAGCTCGTCGACAACAAGTCATGCGCGATCGACGACGTCTGGACCGCCGTCAGGTTCGTCGTTCGCCTCGAAGACCGAGGAGGCTAGCGAAGCGGCAGGGGTTGCCGTTCGCCGGCGTGCGGCTGGCGGATGCCGCGGCCCTCTCGCCGGTGCACGCGGATCTGATCGCGCGCCTGTGCGATCCGGCGCTCGCCCGCACTTCGCCCCGCGTCACGCTGGAGGCGGGCGTTGCGTAGTGCGGCGCGCCCGGTCGAGACGCTGCGCTGGGAAGACGGGCAGCTGGCGCTCATCGACCAGCGTGTCCTGCCTCTAGAGCTGCGCTATGTCCTCTGCGACTCGGCAAGTGCCGTTGCCGAAGCGATCCGCGGCATGGTGGTGCGGGGCGCGCCGGCGATCGGGTGCGCCGCCGCTTACGGCGTCGCCCTGGAGGCGCACCGGCTTGCGCACCTGAAGCCGGACACCGTCGGGGCGCCAGAGGCCGTACTGGCGCCGTTGCAGCAGGCGATCGCGTTGCTCGCCGCGAGCCGCCCCACCGCCGTCAATCTCGCATGGGCGTTGGAGCGCATGCGGCGCCGGCTGGACGCGCTGGCCGGCCGCACGCCGCCGGGCATCGCCGGCGCTTTGCTGGACGAGGCCCATGCGATCGCCGCCGAAGACGTGCAGACCAACCGCCGCATGGGGGCGATCGGCGCCGCGCTGATCGCCGACGGCGCACGCGTGTTGACCCATTGCAACGCGGGCGCGCTGGCTACCGC
>JBOGWA010000036.1:0-7848 GCA_050693155.1 Actinomycetota bacterium
GTTCCGAACTGCCGCGACCTCATAGGAGACGCCGGGAAACTCTCGGCCGTGCTCGGCAACCCATGCGATGACCTGCTCGGGCGCGTCTTCGAGCAATGGGATCGGCTGGTACGGCAGGTATCGGGGATCGTTCAGCCTCCGGACCAGCACGGCCGCTGGGATGTCGAGCGCTTGCGCCAGATCGAAGATGACCTGCTCCTCGTTCTCGACCTCTTGCCGCTCGATGGTGAGCACGAGCGATGAACGATTCGAGACGAGCGCCTCCCCGTCCCGATCGAGAACCCGACCTCGCGGAGCCGGCAGCGGGATGAGGCGAACCCGGTTGCCCTCGGCCCGCTCTTGATACTGCTCGGCGGCGAGGACCTGAAGGAACCAGAGTCGAGTGAAGAGCGCCGAGAACAGGATGGCCACGACCATGGCCAGGGCCTTCATCCGTGTCCGAAGTCCGTCCTGCGTCACGTCACCATTACCACCGATAGATGTTCCTGACCCGGGACGCCTCCGCGACGCGGCGAAGGATCGGGTACAGGAGGGGAGTCAAGAGAGCATTGTAAAGAGCCGAAAGCACGGCGGTCCGGAACAGGAACCCGATGCCCGCCTCGAGCTGGCCGAGCAGGAAGGCAACGAGCCCGTAGAACAGGACGCCCACCGCCGTGGCGGTCGCGACGGTCACAACCGGGATCCATGGACTGGGCGAGGTGATGAATGGCCGCATCCGGCCGACCAGGTACCCCGCGAGCGTGAGCGTCAGCGCCGTGATTCCCTTCGGTTGGTTGAGCAGGAAGTCCTGACCCATGCCCGCCCAGAACCCACCGATCGCTCCCGGGGATGGGCCCTCGAGCATCGCGAGCACGGCCGTGACCAGGTACATGAGCTCCGGCTTCGCCCCGGCGAGCTTGATCTGTGCGAAGACGGTTGACTGAAGCAGCAGGGCGGTGAGGACGACCGCCGTCCAGGCAACAGCACGGCGCACCGGATCAGTCTATCCCGCTACTCCTGCACGTCCCGATTTGCCAGAACGAGAAGGATGAAGTCCAGGGCGGAGAAGTCGACGTTCGGGCGAACGAAGACGTGTTGTGTGAGCCCGGAAGGATCCGGGGTCACACGAGACACGACTCCGACCGGGATGTCGGCCGGAAAGATCCCCCCGTAGCCCGACGTCACGACTTGCTCTCCCGGGACAACCGTGGTCTGCGGGTCGATGAGATCCAGGCGAAGATCTCGCTCTCGCTGCCCCACGAGAATCCCGCGTTCCCCGGTCGAGGAGAGCCGCACGGCGACGGCGGAATCCGGATCGATGATGAGCATGACCTTCGACGATCCGCCGGAAGCCTTCACGACTCGACCGACGAGACCCTCGGGTCCCATCGCGGGCATGTCCAGCTCCACGCCTCCACTGGCGCCGCGGTCGATGAAGACGGCCCATTCGAAGTTCGTGGGGGACTCCCCGATGACGGTCGCGCCCATCGTGGTGAACCCCAGCTGATCCCGGAGCTCGAGCAGAGAACGGAGCTGTTCGTTCTCACGCACGAGCTCGAGGGTTCTCGCCTGCCCGCCGACCAGTTCCTCCAGCTGCTGGTGGAGCTCCTCGTTCTCGGCCTGAATGCGCTGCGCGCTCGTGAGGTTGGAGATGAAGTCGCCGACCGGGCGAATAACCTTCGACAGACCCTCCTGAAGCGGACTGATGATGGCAAGGGCCGTCCGGCCGATCGCGGCAAGCGGCCCTTCCTCCCCGGAACGGAAGTCAACGGTTATCGTTGCGAGACTGAGCACGATGAGACCGATGACGAGCAACCTGCTGACGCCCGGACGCGAGGAAACAGCCACGGGGTGTGAGTCTACTCCTGGTGTGTCCGGCTACCTGCGCGACGGCGAGTGGAGGACTGCCTTGAGTTTGTCGAACTCCTCCAGGCACTTGCCGGACCCGATCGCGACGCAGGCGAGAGGGTCGTCCGCGATGTGCGCCGGCATCCCCGTCTCATGCTGGAGACGCTTGTCGAGCGCCTTCAGCAACGCGCCGCCTCCCGTCAGCACGAAGCCCGTCTCGACCATGTCGGCAGCGAGCTCGGGCGGGCATCGGTCGAGAGTGTTCTTGACGGAGTCGACGATCTGGGAGACCGGCTCCTCGATCCCTTTTCGCACCTCGGCGGCGGAGATGCTGACGGTCTTCGGAAGCCCGGAGACGACGTCCCGACCTCGGACCTCGGCATTCATCTCGTCTCCTGTGGGGAACGCGGACCCGATTGCTTTCTTCAGCTCCTCGGCCGTTCGCTCGCCCAGGAAGAGCGAATACTCCTTCTTCACGTAGTTGATGATCGCTTCATCGAGCTCGTCGCCGCCGACGCGGATCGAGTTCGACGTCACCACCCCGCCGAGCGAGATGATCGCCACCTCGGTCGTCCCCCCACCGATGTCCACGACCATGTTCCCGCGCGGTTCGTGGATCGGCAGGCCGGCTCCGATCGCCGCCGCCATCGGCTCCTCGATGATGTAGGCCTGCCGGGCGCCGGCCGCAACCGCAGCCTCCTCAACCGCGCGCTGCTCCACTCCGGTGATTCCGGAGGGGACGCAAACGACGACCCGGGGTTTTGCAAGGAGCCGGCGCGTGTGCACTTTCTGGATGAAGTGCCGGAGCATCTTCTCGGTCATGTCGAAGTCGGCGATGACGCCGTCCTTCAGCGGTCGGACGGCAACGATGTGCTTCGGGGTCCGACCGATCATCCTCTTCGCCTCGGTCCCCACGGCAAGCGTCTCGCCGGTCTCGGTGTTTTGGGCGACCACCGAGGGCTCGTTGAGGACGATGCCCCGGCCCCGAACGTAGACGAGCGTGTTTGCGGTCCCGAGGTCGACCGCCATATCGCGGCCGAGGAGACCGCTCAGCCCTTCTGCTCGGGGACCGTTCTTGTCGCTGGCTGGGGAAGGAGCCATCTGCTCTTCTGGGACGATCTCTTCCATTTGCCCCTAGGGGAAGCGCCAATAGAACTGAGCCCTAGGGAAGTGTCGGGTATTTCTACCGGAGCAACGCGGATAAGGCAACAGGGGGCCATCGTGAGGTCCCGGAACCTACCTGTCGGGAGGTTGCCAGATGACCCTACCGGATGGTCGGGGTAGGGTCCGGCCATGGCAGCGCGACTTCCCCGGAAGCCGGCCCGGAGCCGCTTCGAGTTCCGACTCGACTTCGCGCTGGACGTCGACGAGACACCGGCAGTCCGCGATGACCGCGGCGATGTTTCCTGGGACCGCGATCACCTCGCGGAGAGCATCGCGATGCATCCTGGGCTCTGCTTCCTCGACCGCAGGCTGCTTGCACGGTCGCCGCAGCCTCGGCGGTAGTTCAGCCGAAGAAGAGATCGAGCTCTCGCTTCGCCGACTCCTGAGAATCGCTGCCGTGAATCAGGTTCTCGGTGATCCGCTCCCCGTAGTCACCGCGGATCGTTCCCCGAGGCGCTTCGGCGGGATCCGTCGGCCCCATCAGCTTCCGTACCACCTCGATCGCTTCCTCGCCAACCACCCGAGCGACGAGCACGTCGCCGGAGGTGATGAACGCCACGAGCTCCTCGAAGAACGGCTTCTCGCGATGCTCCTCGTAGTGCCGTTCGGCAAGGTCGCGGTCGATCCGCATCGACCGCCGTGCCTCGATCGCGAGGCCCTTCGCTTCGATGCGAGACAGGATCTCTTCGGTCAGCCGACGCCGGACGGCATCCGGCTTGACGATCACGAGGGTTTCTTCGACGGCCAAAGAATTCAAGTGACGTAGCGAGGTCTGGCGTCCGCGACAGTATAGAGAGAGCCCGTCACGAGGATCAGGTCCGCCTCGTCGGCGGCGGCCTCCGCCACGTCGAGCGCGCCGCCCACCGTCTCGTACGCGGCGGTCGACATGCCCGCGCGTCGACAAATGTCCGCCGTCTCCGAGCCGGAACGTGACTTCGCGTTGCTGTTCGCGCATGCGTAGACCGTGTCGGCGCGAGAGGCGAGGGCGGCGGCGATGGCGTCGCCATCCTTTGTCTCGAGAATGCCGATCACGAGATGCAGGCGCTGCCAGCTGAACGCGTCCCCGATTGCCGTCGCGAGCGCCTGGGCCGCGTCGGGGTTGTGCGCGCCGTCGAGGACGACCAGCGGATGCCGGGACACGACCTCGAGTCTGCCGGGCGATTCCACCGCGCCAAGCGCCTCCCGAAGCGCGTCGTGGTTGAGCGCCCGGCCGAGAAGGACCTCGCAGCTTGCAACGGCGGCCGCCGCATTTCGGCTCTGGTGTTCCCCATGCAGCGGAAGAAACAGATCGTCGTACGTGTCGTGGAAACCTCGGAGCGCGATGCGCTGACCTCCGACGGCGGGGTCCCGTTCCGAAAGCTCGAACTCGCGTCCCTCGAGAACGACCGTGGCTCCGACCTCCGCGGACCGACGGGTGAGCACCTCCATGGAGTCCGGACGTTGCTCTCGAACGACCGCGGTCGCGCCCGGCTTGATGATTCCGGCCTTCTCGGTTGCAACTTCGGCGAGCGTGCTCCCGAGCTCGGGATGGTCGAGGCCGATCGGCGTCACAATCCCGATTTCACCTCGAACCAGGTTCGTGGCGTCCCACGTACCACCCATGCCGACCTCGAAGACACCAACGTCGACGGGCTTGTCGGCGAACCACAAATATGCCATCGCCGTGAGGGCCTCGAAATACGTCACCGACTCCCCTCGTGCATCCACCTCGGCGAGGTAGGGGGTGAGATGCGCGTGGGTCTCGGCGAATTCCACCTCGCCGATGGGCTCGTCGCAGAGCATCAGACGCTCGGTCACCGAGCGAAGGTGCGGGGACGTATAGACGCCGGCGGACAGGCCGTGGGCGCAGAGGATCCGGGTGACCAGCCTGGCCGTCGTCGTCTTCCCGTTCGTGCCCGTGACCTGGACACTTGGGAAGGCGAGCTCCGGATGGTCGAGCAATTCCGTGAGCGCCCTAATCCGGTCGAGATCCGGGATCATGCGGCCGGGGCCCCGTGCGTCGAGCTCGCCCACGGCTTCGACGAACCTACTCGTGGTCACCGTGGTGAGCTCCCGTGCCTGAGGATCAGCAGCCGAGCTCGGCGAGCTGGCCTCGAAGGGTCTCTTCCTCGCGAGCGAACTCCGCGACGCGGGTGCGCTCCGTCTCGACGACCTCGGGCGGCGCCTTCTCGACGAAGCCTTGATTTGCTAGCTTCCGCTCCGCCTGCGCGCGCCGTCCGGCAAGAACGTCCAGCCGGTTGCGAATCCGCGTGCACTCGGCCTTCGGATCGAGAACGCCGGCGAGAGGGATGAGGACGTCGGCGCCCTGCACGACGAGCCGCGCGCTGCCGGCGCCGTCGAGCGGCCCATCCGCGAGTTCCAAAGTCTGCACTCGCGCCAGGCGCCGGATCTCGTCATCGAGGGTCTCGACGATCGGCCGCTGGCGTTCGTCGGCCCCCACCCGCACCGTGAGCGGCGCGCCCTGAGCGATCCCGTGACCGCTTCGGAAGCTCCTGATCGCGACGACGAGGTCCTCGGCGAACGAGAAGCGACGTTCGGCGTCCTCGTCGCGATGCTCCGGGTGGGGCTCGGGCCATGAAGAGATCACGATCGACTCACCGACGCCCAACCGCTGCCAGATCTCCTCGCTCACGAACGGCATGACCGGGTGCAGCAGTCGGAGCGTCCGCTCGAGGACCCAGGCCAGCACCGACGCAGCCGAGGAGCGTTCCTCGGGTGTCCCCTCGTAGAGCCTGGGCTTCTCCAGCTCGAGCCCCCAGTCGCAGAACTCCGACCAGAGGAAGCGGTACAGGGCCTGGACCGCATCGGCGAACCGGTAGGCCTCGAACGCATCGTCGACCTCGGCCCGACAGGACTCGAGCCGAGAGAGCAACCATCGCTCCGGGAGCGTGAGCAGATCGGAGTCCGGGAGCGCGGCCGGCGCACCACCGTGTGCACCAAGCACGAGCCGCGCCGCGTTCCAGAGCTTGTTCGCGAAGTGCCGGGACGCTTCGACGTCGCGCTCGCCGAGAGGCAGGTTCTGCTGATCGAGACTCGCCATCCGGACAAGCGCGAACCGGAGCGCATCCGCTCCATACCGATCGATGAACTCGAGGGGGTCGATGACGTTCCCGAGGGACTTCGACATCTTCCGATTCTGCTCGTCGCGAACGAGTCCGTGGATGAACACCTGATGAAACGGAACATCGCCTACGAGGTAGAGACCCGCCATGATCATGCGAGCCACCCAGAGGTAGAGAATCTCGTAGCCGGTGACGAGCACTGAGGTCGGGTAGAAGCGGGCCAGGTCCGGAGCCTCCTCGGGCCAGCCGAGGGTCGAGAACGGCCACAGCTGCGACGAGAACCAGGTGTCCAGGACGTCGGGGTCCTGCTCGATCGCCTCGGAACCACATTCCCGGCACTCGTTCGGATCCTCGACGGCGGCGAACTCGTGGCCGTTATCGCAATACCAAACCGGGATCCGGTGGCCCCACCAGAGCTGGCGGGAAATGTTCCAGTCGCGGAGGTTCTCGAGCCAAGTCGCGTACGGCCCTTTCCACCGCTCTGGGACGAACGTCACTCGTCCGGTGTCCGCGGCTTCCTTCGCTTGGCCTTTCAGCCGATCGACCGCAACGAACCACTGCTTCCCCGAAAGCCACGGCTCGATCTCGCTCCCGCACCGGTAGCAGTGCCCAACCGCGTGACGATACGGCCGCTCTTCGGAAACCACGACGCCCTCCTCCCTCAGACCCTCGAGAACGGCCCTGCGCGCCTCGTACCGGTTCATGCCGCGGAAGACCGTGGGCGCCTCCTCGTTCAAGGTCGCGTCGGCGTTCAGGACGTTGATCGTCGGGAGGCCGTGCCGCTCGGCGATCTCAAAGTCCGTTTGGTCGTGCCCCGGTGTCACCTTGAGCGCCCCGGAGCCGAATTCCGGATCGATCGCCTCGTCGGCCACGATCGGGAGCTCTCGCCCGACGATCGGCAGGAGGGCCGTCTTGCCGACGAGATCGACGTACCGAGGATCTGCCGGATGGACGGCGACGCCGGTATCGGCGAGCATCGTCTCGACGCGAGTCGTGGCGATCTCGATGTCGCCCCCCTCCTTGACCGGATAGCGCACGCGGATCAGCTCCCCGTCGACCTCCTCGTGCTCGACTTCGGAGTCGGAGAGCGCCGTCTGGTCGGTCGGGCACCAGTTGATGATTCGCTCGCCCCGGTAGATCAGTCCGTCCTCGTACAGACGGACGAACGCCACCCGGACCGCATGCTGGAGGCCCTCGTCCATCGTGAAGCGAAGGCGGTCCCAATCGCAGGAGTTCCCGAGCCGCTTCATCTGTTCGACGATCATGCCGCCGTACCGCTCCTTCCACTCCCATACCCGCTCGACGAAGCGCTCCCGGCCGAGTTCGATCGGATCCACGCCCTCGTCGCGGAGGGTGCGCTTGACGATGACTTCGGTTCCGATGCCCGCGTGATCGGTTCCGGGGAGCCAGAGGGTCTCAAAGCCCTGCATCCGTTTCCGGCGAACGATCACGTCCTGGAGGGTGTGGTCGAGCGCGTGCCCGATGTGCAGTGCGCCCGTGACGTTCGGAGGTGGAAGGACGATGCAGAACCGACCCTTCGCCCCTTTCGGATTCGGTGCGAAGTAGCCCCGCTCGACCCACGTTTCGTACCAGCGCTTCTCGAGGCTCGACGGATCGTAGGCCCGTTCCAGCGAAGCGTCAGATTTCATCGCGCGGCGAGTCTATCCAACCGCTTGCTGCGGCCTCACGCATCTATCGCGTCAATGAGATAGGGCACCAGACGGCGTCGTGAAAGAGCAGGACATCTTCCTCGGCACTCGAGGGAACGCCCTCGACGAACGCACACACCTCGACC
>JBOGWA010000037.1:0-3881 GCA_050693155.1 Actinomycetota bacterium
GGCCGAAGCTCCCCGACACGCCTGGCGATCGACTTCACGTCGAGGCCTCCACCGCGGCAGGATCGGTGTCGGTCTCACCGGTCTTCGCTCTGTCGGCTGGCGGGAAATCGAACGCGGGCGCTGTGCCGTCGCCAAGGTCGTCGAGATCGAGCACGAGGTTGATACCCGGCTCCACGTCCCGGAGCGATGTGAGGCACGTCCAGTTGCTCCAGCCGCTCACCGTGGCTCCCCGCAGCAGCCCGACGGTCGCGACGCTGCGCGTGCAAGCACGCGCAGCAGCCGCTCCAAGATCCAGAGGGTTGCCTCATCGGCTACGCAGCGAGATCAGCTCATCTGTCTTGATCTTCATGAGCATCGGATCCTCACCACCAACCAGCTCTACGAACTTCACTTCTCGAGTGTCCAACGAACACGTGCACGGCTGTTCCAACTCCACGAGATGGGAGTGCTATGGCGAAGCCGGCCTCGCGCCGAACTCGGATCGCTTCCCTGGCACTACACGCTGGACGAGATCGGGGCCCGCATCGTGGCCGAACATCTGGGGATCGAGCTGCGCGCGGTGGGATACCGAGAGGACCGTACGCGGACGCTCATCGATAGCCCTCGGCTAAGACACACGCGTGCCGCCAACAGCTTCTTTACGCGCATGTGCTTCGTCGCACGTGGGATGAGGGCCCCAATTCAGATCGTGGAGTGGCGAGGTGAAACCTGGTGCGCCCGACGGTGGCAGGCCCATGTTCGCCCCGATGGGTACGCTCGGCTGGAAGGCGCCGGGGAGTCTCTCGAGCTCCTGCTTGAACTTGACCTCGGGAACGAGAATCGAAGCCGCCTTGAGGACAAGATGGACCGCTACCGCGTCCTCGCGCGAGGAGCGACTGCTCCCGACGTCGTCCTGTTCTGCTTCCCGAGCGAAGCTCGAGAAGCCAGCGCCCGCTCCGGGCTCGGCGGAACACCGATGCCAGTCGCGACAGCGACACTCGATCGGCATCTCGCCGATCCTTTCGGCGCCATCTGGCTCCCGGTTGACGCGGACCGAAGGGTTCGTATCATCGATCTTCGCGACCTGAGGTCGCCATGAGCGATGCGATTGCGGCTGCAGTGATCGCCTCGTTTGCCTCGGTGATCGGTTCGCTCTTCACCTTCATCGTCGGCATCCGTTCGATTCGTCGATCCGTCAGCACATCGAACGGCGAGCCGCTCGGCCGTGTCCTCGAGACGAGGCTCGACCGGATCGAGAGCCGCCTCGACGGTCTCGATCGGTCGGTCGGTGAGGTGCGGGAGTGGCTCGCCTTCCGAGAGGGGAGAGAGCGGCCGCCCTTCTGGACGCCCCGCAGCATCTCGTGACACGGGAGCGCGACGAATCCAACTCGGGCAAGCCGTCCCCGCCTCGACTGCTGACCGTCCAGGAGCTCGCGGAGCTCCTCCAGGTCCCCGTAAAGACGATCTACACCTGGCGATACAGGGGGGGAGGACCGCCCGGCATCGCCGTGGGTAGGCATTTGCGCTTCCGCTCCGACGACGTCGCCGCGTGGCTCGATGATCACACCTCGCCGATGCCTCGCGGCCGAGTCCCTAGCGTCCCCGACGCTCGGAAAGGCAAAGGCAGCAGTCGCCGAACCACCGAAATCCGTCATAGGCATGGGCTACCGTCGGCGACGCTGGGAGCCGCGAGGTCGATCGAGAACCCGTAGATGGCCCATATCCAACGTCGCTGTTCGAGCTGTCGCCGAACCATCCCCACGGGCGCCCGCGCGTGTCCGAGGTGCGGCGGCCATAGATCCTCCTGGGAGGCCCGCTGGCAGGACGCGGATGGGGTGTCAAGGACGCAGGCCTTCCGCCGACACGCGGAGGCTGACCGGTTCCTAGCGCGGCTGGAGGCGGCGAGGGCGACGGGCTCCTACACGGACCCGAGGCTTGGTCGAACTCCGCTCGCGGAGATCGTCGAGACGTGGTACGCGAGCGCGGCTCCCCCGCTGAAGCCGAAGACCCGCGCGTCCTACCGTGGACTCATCGACGTCCGGATCCTTCCATACCTCGGGCGACGGCAGGTTGCCTCCCTCCGGCCATCCGATGTCCAGAAGTGGGTGAACGAACTGGCGGCTGAGGGGCTCTCCTCGTCGCGCGTCCGGCAGGCGCACATCGTGCTTGGGATGGCTCTCGATACGGCAGTCCATGACGGCGTGATCGCCCGGAATCCGGCCAGGCGTTCCGGCGTCAAGCTCCCGAAGCTGGAACGACGTCAGCCGGTCGCGCTCGAACCCGAACAGGTCGAACGCATCGCCGAGGCATGTCCGGCACCGTATGACCTGCTCGTGAGGCTCCTGGGCACGACGGGGCTCCGATGGGGGGAGGCGGTGGCCCTTCGCCGCCGCAGCGTGGACCTGCTCAGACGGAGGCTCCTCGTTACGGAATCGCTCGCCGAGATCGGAGCTGAGCTGATCTTCGGTCCAACGAAGAGCCATGCAGAGCGGAGCGTGCCGCTCACGAACTCGGTATCCGACAAGGTCCAGCAGCATCTCGACGAGCGTGTTGCTGTCGACGTGGACGCGCTCCTATTCACGAGCGAGAAGGGTCGACCCCTCAGGTACTCGAACTTCCGGCGGGAGGTCTGGAACCCTGCGCTGAACTCGGCGAAGGTCGCCAAAGTCGGATTGCACGTACTTCGACACTCCGCCGCCGCGGCGATGATCCGGGCCGGCGCGTCTCCCAAGGCGCTTCAGGTGATCCTCGGGCACCAGTCGGCCGGCTTCACGTTGTCCGTGTATGGGCATGTCTTCGAGCAGGACATGGCTGAGTTGGCGCAACGTCTCGAAGAGATTGTCAACCCGAAGAGGCGGCCGCGCAGCATCTCCTGAAGACGCCGGAACGCCCGGGCCGGAGCGCTGTCCGAGCCGCCGTTACTGGGTCCGCATTGAAAGTACGCGCCGCCTGGAAGTCTGCAAGGGAGCCCGTCAGCCCTTTGAGGTCCTGGCGGCCCGCAGTGCCCCAGCAACCTGAACACCTTCCACCCGCTGCCGCAAGTGTGTTCCGCGGCGAATCCCGTTTAGGCGTCGTTCTCGGATGCCCGTTGTTCGGGAGGCTTGTCGAGATCATGGGTCCGCGAGGCCTTGGCCCGGACACCGGGGAACTCCTTACCTTCGCGCACTGCCTCGCCCGCCTCGAACGCCAGCTCGGCGAGATCGACTAGCTCTTGCCGCTTGCCCCAACTGCGAGCCTTCACCTCGAATTTCGCGAATCGCTTCTTCCAAGACTCTCTCGGCATTGGCCATGCACGAACGCTAGAGCCGGAGATCAGCCCTTTCCAAAATCTGACCACCACCGGGTCGAGGGCGCCTGGACGCCGCCCCCGCCGTCGCGGACAATCGAAGGTCCCATGCCTCCCAAAGAAACGATCTGGGACGCCGAGCCCCACACGATCGCCAAGCACCGCATCCTGCGGAAGTACCTCGGTGGCTGGCTCCCGGCCATCTCGAAGTGGAACAAGCGGGTGCTCTTCATCGACGGGTTCTCCGGGCCCGGCGAGTACACCGGCGGCGAGGAAGGATCGCCGATCATCGCACTACGGACCCTCCTGGAGCACTCGTACTTCGTCCGAATGAGCGACACCGAGTTCATCTTCATCTTCATCGATCAGCACGCCGACCGGATCGACTACCTGGAAAACGTCGCCCTCCCCAGGCTCGGCACGCTACCCCCGAACGTCCGGGCGCACTGCAGCACGGGGCAGATCGACGTTGAGATGACCGAGATCCTCGACGGGCTCGAGGGCGCTGGCCACAACCTCGCGCCGGCGTTCGCCTTCGTTGACCCGTTCGGCTTCTCCGATACGCCGATGGAGCTGATCGGCCGCATCCTCGCGCACCGGCGCTCGGAGGTCTTTG
>JBOGWA010000038.1:0-2449 GCA_050693155.1 Actinomycetota bacterium
GTCGAGCAGCTCATCGCCCACATGTAGACACATCCTCTCGGCCCCATCCTCGCTGGGATGACCGCCGGCGGGGAACGAGCTAGCGCTCGAGCTGGAGGAAGCCTTGGTTGATGATGGCGCGGGCGACCTCGAAGGCAGCGAGGCAGTCGTCGGCGGAATTCGCGCTGGCGGCAACCACCGAAAGGTCACGATCGCGCTCGTCGGCCAATCCGATCGCTCGCACCGCTCCGATCTCGGTGATCTCCCACCCGGGCTTGCCTGCGACCCGGGCGGTCGTCGCGAACGTCACCGCGGGAGCTCCGGCAAGCAGCGCCGCATCGAACGCGGAACCACCCGTCGTCGAGACCATGATCACGATGCGCCCCCCGAGCTCGGCGAGACTCGGAAGTTCGGCCCCCTGATTCGGCACCACCTCGTACCGCACGCCTTCCGCCTCGAGCGCCTCCAGGATCGGGCGAACGCGAACGAAACGTTCGTTCTCGGATCCCACGCGCGGTTCTGCCACGACCACCACGTCCGTTTCGCGGCGGCGTGCCTCCTCGGCGGCACGGACGCCCACCGCGCGGGGACGGACGGCGACCGGGACCTCGACGCGGGCGGGAGCGGCGCCGAACACCGCCACGGCGCCCGCAGCCAGGGCAGCCTCGGCGCTCGTCGAGGCATCGACGACGTCGACGACAACGACGACACGGCCTCGTGCCGCCGCGTCCGCCGCACCACTGGCGTTGAAGGTGACCTCAAGGGTCCGCGCGCTCACGAGGTGCGGGCGACGTGCTTCCATCGCGCGGTCCCCGCGGCCATTCGAGCTCCCAGCACCCCCGCCGCTCCCGCAGCGAGGAAGAGGGCCGGCTCCTCCTCGAGTCTCCGGCCCATACTCTCGGCCTCGACGCCTCGATCGCGCAGCAGCTCGAGGGCAGGCTCACCCGAGACCTCGACGACGTGATGACGGTCCTCGATCCGCGCGTCCCGAAGAGCGGCAAAAACCTCGCGTCGCCGATCGTCGGGAAGCACCGGCATCGCAACGGCGACCGGGGCGAGCACGACATCGCGGAGCACCGTGAGTGAGTGAGGGGACAGACCGTGGTGACGGTACGCGGGGTCGGCGAAGTTCAGCCGGAGCGACGCGATCGGCCGGCCCTTGAGGCTCGAGACCGCATTCAGCGCCACGCCGGAGGCGACGTCGCTCGCGCCCCACCGGGTTGCCGTTCCGACCTTTCCCGGCCCGTCGCCGACGATGACGACGTCGGCCCCGGCGACCCCTCGCGCGGCGAGAAGGCCCGAAAACACGCTTACGGCCTCCAGGTCGCCCCCGAACGCCTGGCCGCAACTCACGACGGCGTCGAGTAACCCGCTTTCTCGTAGAGCGTGAACTTGCCGAGACAGCCAAACCGGAAGGGCAGCGCCGTCGGTCATCACGTAAACGACCCGAGACGCGCCGGCAGCCCGCGCGCCCGCGCACGCCGCGGCCACCATCGAATGGAGCGGGGTCCACACGACGGGAAGGCCGTCCAGGTCGCGAGTGCGCTCGAACGCCTCTCGATGCGGGCTCCCGGGCTCCTCGACCGTCTGCACCTTTGCCTGAAGCGGGGTGTATCGGGCCTTGATCACATGGCCCTCCGGCAGGGGGTCGAGCTCCGCTCCCTCCACGGCCACCACCAAGTGGTATCCGCCCGTGCCCAGGCCGTAGGCCAACGCGGTGGTGTTGAGGACGACCGTAGCCCCTTCGTCGACGGTTCCACAGAGCTCCGTATACGCAAGCGCCCGTTCCACCACGCCGTCAACCTCGACATCGACCTCCTGGATGCCGGGGCGATCGCTCGTGATGCGGAGCACGGTTCCGCGACGGAGCCTGATCAACGCGCCCAATCGTAGCGGTATCATCCCCGCGCATGGATCCCCTTGAGCGTCAGCTCAACCTCCTGGGGCTCCTCCTCCACACGAAACGCCCCCTCACGTTTGAGGAGATCCGGAGCCGGCTTCCCGCATACACGCAGTCGGACACGGCCAGCGCCAAGCGACAGTTCGAGCGCGACAAGGACCTTCTCCGCGGGATCGGCATTCCGGTCGAGGTGACAGCGACAGACGCGTTCGAGGTGGAGGAGGGCTACGTCATCCCGAATGAGGAGTACTACCTCCCCGAAATCTCCTTCACCCCGGACGAGGTGGCCGCGCTCTTCGTCGCCGCACAGGCGCCCGACGACGCGCAGGACGCCGCACGCGCATTCCTGAAGCTTGCCCAGGGAGTCGATGCCAGCTTCCTGGCGTCTGTCATCGATGAGTCGGGCACGGCAGGTGTCGATGTTTCGGGGCAGCACCTCGTCGGTATCGGGGAAGCGGTGTCGGCGAGTCGGCGAGTCCGGTTCCGGTACCGGCCGGTGCGAGGGCGTGGGAGCGAGCGAGAGGTGGACGCCTGGGCTCTCGTCTTTCGCCACGGCGCCTGGTATCTGGT
>JBOGWA010000039.1:0-10293 GCA_050693155.1 Actinomycetota bacterium
GGCGCCGCCTCCTTCCTTTGCTTCGGTCCGGTCCTGTCGGGCCGGCTGGACCTGTCGGTGGTCACGTTTAGCATACGAGCATGGACATGGAGGCCGATCCGAACCAGCAGCGCGTTCTCAATCACCAACGCGGAGCGCTGCTGGCCGCCGGCCCTCCCGGCTCGGGGAAGACAACGCTCCTCCGCGAGCGGTTCGCACGCCTCGTGGAGGGGGGGGAAGACCCGGAGCGCGTTGCGCTCTTCGTCCTCGACAGGAAAGCGGCCGCCGAGGCGCGCGAGGCGATCATGCGGCGCCTCCGCAACTCGCTTCCTGCGCTCCCCGTCACGACGGTCCACGGCTTCGCCTTCCGGTTCGCCGGGCGGCGCTTCGAGAAGCTCGGCTTTGCCGATCCGCCGCGGGTGCTCTCGGCTCCCGAGCAGTATGGAGCCGTCCGCGACCTGCTCGCAAAGGAGCGGGCGGAGGACTGGCCGCGGTACGGCCACCTCCTTGAGGTCCGAGGGTTCGTTCGGCAGGTCGCCGACTTCGTTCTTCGCGCCCAAGAACGGCTCCTCTCGCCGGAGGAGCTGGAGGCGCTCGTCGATCGGGGCGGCCGGGCGGGGGACCGCGAAATCGCGGACTTCTACCGCCGCTACCTCGACCGGTTACGAGAAGCGGGACAGGCGGACTTCAGTGGTCTGCTTCATCAGACCGTTTCACTCTTGAGGCGCGAGGGCCCGGGAGGTGAGGCGTACCGCCACGTCCTGATCGACGACTACCACGACACTACGTTCGCCGCCGAGGGAATCCTGGAAGCGCTCGCCAAGGCAGCGGAGAGCGTCGTCGTGGCCGCCGATCCCGCCGGGCATGTGTTCGGGTATCGAGGCGGGAGCCTCGAGCCCCTGAGGCGGATCGACGAAACGATCGGGCTCCAGGACCGCGTCTCGCTGGAGACGAGCTACCGCCTCGGCTCCGCGACCAGCGCGTTGCTTCCGCTGGACGATCCTGAGGCCGAGCCCGCCAAACCGAGCGAACGGTTCGACGCGCGCCTGTTCGCCCACCCCGGCGAGGAAGCCGACGGCGTTGCGCACGAGCTGCTTCGCTGGCGTGTCGACAACGATGTGCCATGGGAGCGGATGGTCGTCCTCATGCGCCGGTACCGCGGGTACCTGACCGCCGTCCGCCACGCGCTTGCCCGCCACGCGATTCCCTTTGTCGTCATCGCCGATGAGTCGGCCATCGCCCAGGAGCCGGCAACCGCGCTGGTCATCGATCTGTTTCGCTACGCCTTCCGCCCCGAGACGCGCGACGGCTTGCTGGAGGGACTCCTGTCCTCGCCTGTCGGCGGGCTCGCGCCGCACGGCGTCCGCCGGCTTCGTCGGGAGGCGCGGACCCGAGGGGTCCCGATTCTCCAGCTCGTAGAGGAGGGGGGACTGGAGGGCCTCGAGCCCGACCTGGCGGAGCCGGTCCGGCGGTTCCGCGAGCTCGTCGGCGACCTCCCGGAGGTTGCCCGCCGCGCCGGGCCGGACGGGGCCTTCTACGAAGTCTGGCGTCGGGTTCCCGGCCTTCACGGCCTCGCCGAGCACGGCAAGGAGGCGGAGGGCGACCTCGACGCACTCGCGGCGCTCGGAAACGTCCTCCGCCGATTCGTGGAGCGCCGCCCCGGTGCGACGATCGAGGACTACCTCGACACCATCGAGGCTGCGGAGTTCGACCCCGACCCCGCGATCGGTCCCGAGGAGCGCGGGGCGCGCGGTGTCAGGATCATCTCCGCTCACCGTGCTCAGGGTCAGGAGTTCGACGTGGTGCTCGTCGTCGGGTGCCTCGAGGGGGAGTTCCCGAGCCTGGACCACCTGGTTCCCGACGTGGACCTGGAACGCCTGATCGAACCTCGAACGCCTGCCGAGCTCCTCCGCGTACGGTTGGCGGAGGAGCGGGCGCTGTTCCGGCTCGCCTGCTCCCGGGCGACGCGGGCGACCGTTCTCTTCGCGAGCCATTCTCAGAGCGTCCGCAACCCGAGGACCCCCTCCCGATTTGCCGCTCGACTCGGACTGGAGTGGGTACCGGAGGAACAGCGGGCCGCGCAGCGCCCGGCCGCGATCACGTCGCTTCGCTCGATGGAGGCCGAGCTTCGCCGCCGACTTGCCGATCCGCTGGCGCCGGCCCCTTCCAGGCTCGCGGCGCTCGCCGCCCTCCCCGCCGCCGGCGCGGACCCCTCGGCGTGGTGGGGAGCCGGGGACTGGACCGACTCGGGGGCGCCGCTGCACGAGGGAGAGCTCCGCACGAGCTACTCGCGGCTCTCCGTCCTTCAGAATTGCGGGCTGCAATACCTCTTCAACGTGGAGATGGGCCTCGATCCGGACCCCACGCACCAGATGTGGCTCGGATCGATCGTGCACGACATCATCGACGCCGCCCAGCGCGGCGACATCGAGCTTTCGGAGAAGGCGCTCATCGCGGCGCTCGAGGAGCGCTGGGACCCGCTTCGGTTCCCAAACCGCGCGGTCGAGCACCGGCGTCGAAAGGACGCGGAGGGAATGCTCAGCCGCTGGTTCGAACACGAGACGCACGACCCGCTCCGCTCGGAGGTCAAGTTCGCGTTTCCGATCGACGGAGCGCTCCTCACCGGGAAGATCGACGCCATCTTCCAGATGGGAGGCGGCACCCGCGTTGTTGACTACAAGACGGCCCGCTGGGTTCCGACAAAAGACGAGGTCCAGAAGGACCTCCAGCTGGCCACCTACTACTTGGCGGTCAAGAAGGACGAGGAGCTCCGGAAGCTCGGCAGACCCCGGTATCTTCAGCTGCACTTCCTCGGAAAGGCGAATCAGCGCGAGGGATACGCGCGAAGGGATGTCACGCCCGGAAAGGTCGATGGCTACGACGAATGGGCGGAGAAGACGCTTCGTGAGCTCCTCGAGCGAGTCCGCGCCGAGGACTTCTCGCCCAGCCCGGAGGCGAACTGCCAGTGGTGCGACTTCAAGACGATCTGTCCGATCTGGCCCGAGGGACGCGAGGCGCCCAGGTGAAGGTGACGCCGCCGAAAGGCGCGGCCGATCCGACGGCCACCGAGGTGCGCCCCGACGAGATGCCGTTCGAGGACACCCCCCCAGAGATCGTCCAAGCGATGGGCGCCAGGCTTCCCACCGTTCAGCAGTGGGAGGCGATCAGTCACCCGCTCACGCCGTGCTCGGTCGTGGCGGGCGCCGGCTCGGGCAAGACCGCCGTGATGGCTGCGCGGGTCACCTATCTCGTCCTCGCCCGGAAGGGTCTCGTCGAGGCCGACCACGAAGGAGCGCTCCCTTCGGAGATCCTCTGTCTCACGTTCACGAACAAGGCGGCGGAAGAGCTTGCTCGTCGAGTTCGGGATGCGACGGATCACCTCGGCCTGCCGGAAGGAGAGGAGGCGACGGTCCTCACCTACCATGCGTTCGCCGCGTATCTCCTCGACGCCTACGGCCTTCGGATCGGACTCGAGCCCGGACCGATGCTTCTCAGCGAAGCGCACAAGTGGCAGCTCGTTCAGTCGCTCTTCGCCGATCGGGTCTTCCATCATGTAGAGGTTAGGAGCATTCCCCACGTCGTCGCCGACGTCCTCCAGCTCGCCGACCAGTGCGCGAACCACCTCGTTGACCCCGACGACCTCGTCGAGGCGAGCCTCCAGCTCGCCGAACGCCGCGAAATCAAGACGTCGAGCGATACCGACATGCGAATCGCCGCGCTGAGACGGTCGGAGCTGGCCGAGGTGGTCTCCGCCTACCGGGACCGCAAGCGCGAGCTGGGCCTCATCGACTACGGCGACCAGATCGCACTCGCCCACCGGCTGGTGAGCGAGCGGCCCGAGATCGCCGAGGAGTTCCGCGAGCGCTACCGGGTGGTGCTCCTCGATGAGTATCAGGACACGAACTGGGCCCAGGCTCAGCTGCTCGGGCAGCTCTGCGGACGGGGTCATCCGGTGCTCGCCGTCGGCGACCCCGACCAGAACATCTACGCGTGGCGAGGAGCGACCCTCGCGAACGTCCTTCGCTTCCATCATGACTTCAGTCCGCCCGGTGAGGAGCACCGCCGCCCCCTCTACGTGAACTTCCGTTCCGGGTCCCGGATCCTCGCCGTTGCGGACGCGGTCATCGGAGCCGTCCCGCCGGAGCGCCGGGCCGAGGACAAGGAGCTCCGCCCCCACCCGGAGCGCGGAGAGGGACGTGTCCTTGCCTTCGTCGCGGGCGATCAGTACGCCGAAGCCAAGGAGATCGCCCGACTCATTAACGAGCGGGCTTCCGAGCAGGGCAACGGCGACGGTGAGTTCCGCTACGACCAGGTGGCCATCCTGTGCCGCAAGCGCAAGCTCATGGGCCCCATCGCGGACGTGCTCCGAGAGGAGGGGGGCATTCCGGTCGAGGTTGTGGACCTCGGAGGGCTCCTTCGGCTGCCCGAGGCCGTGGATGTTCTCGCCTGGCTTCGGATCCTCGAGAACCCCGCCGACAACGTCGCGCTCGCCCGGATCCTGCTCGGCCCGAGGTGGCGAATCGGGTACCGGGACCTCGTCGCCCTCGCCCGATGGTCGGCCGAGCGGAACTACGAGCTCGCCGACACGCTCGAGCAGGACCGGAGTCCCGGTGATGTGCGGTTCGCGCTGCTGGAAGCCCTCGACCATCTCGACGACATCGACGGCCTCTCCGAGGAGGCGCGCGCTCGCCTGAACGAGTTCCGGGGCGTTCTCGAGGAGATGCGGGGGGCGGCAAGAGGTGCTCTCGGCGATGTCCTCGCCCAGGTGATCGAGCGTTCCGGCATCCTTCGTGAGCTCGAGGCGTCGGCCGACCCTGCCGCCGTGGGCGCACGTAGGAACCTCCTCAACCTCGTCGAGCACGTCTCGGCGTTCTCTCCCGTTGAGGGGGAGGCCTCGCTTTCGACCCTCGTCGAATACCTCGACGCCGCGGGAGCGACCGAGGACGAGCTCGAGCCGGTCCAGCCCTCGGACGAGAACACCGTCAAGATGATGACGATCCACAAGGCGAAGGGTCTCGAGTGGGACGTGGTGTTCGTCCCGGGCCTCGCCGAGAGCGAGCGGCGGCCCAACGCCTCCCTTTTCCCGGACACGAGCCGCCAGCCGAACCCGGTCGAGCAGCCGAAGACGCTTCCCTTCGAGCTGCGTGGGGACGCGGACGACCTTCCCCAGTACGAGGGCAACATCAAGGAGTTCAAGGAACGTCTGAAGGAGCGCGGACTCGAGGAGGAGCGGCGGCTCTGCTACGTGGCGCTCACCAGGGCCCGCGACCTGCTTGTCTGCTCGGCCGCGCACTGGTACGAGGGGCCGGCGACGGCTCTACAGCCGGGGAGCTTCTACAAAGAGATCGCCGCCCACGATGCCTGTGAGGTGCTGTTCGAGGTGGATCGCCCCGAGGTGAGCCCGCTCCTGGAAGAAAGAAGGTCTCACGCAAGCTGGCCTCCGCAGGGCCGTGACGGGGACACCGACGAGCTGTTCCCCGAGGGGTGGCATGCCGCCGCCGCCGAAGCGGTAGGCGATCCGTCGATGGTCGAACGATTCTCGGAGAAGCTCGCCCCCGCCGATCTCGGCGCGTTTCGCGACGAGCTTGCCGGGCACCAGGAGCGCGCGAACCTCATCGCGGAGCGGACGGCCGACCCAGGCCCGGAACGCCTGCCGCAGAGCCTGTCGGTGTCGTCGGTGATCGACTTCGCTCGCTGCCCGAAGCTCTTCTATTGGTCCGTCGTCCGGCCGCTGCCTCGCCGGCCGAGCCCGGCCGCCCGGCTCGGAAGCGACGTCCACCGATGGATCGAACAGCAGAGCTCGGGGCAGGTGGCGCTCATCGACGTCGAGGAGCTCCCCGACCTCTCCACCGAAGAGCGTCTGGGCGAGCCGGGTGACGCGGCGAAGCTCCGCGAGGAATTCCGCTCGAGCCGCTTCGCAAAGGACACTCCGCTCTTTACCGAGCGGCCCTTCCTGCTCTATCTCGACGGGGTCGTCGTCGGGGGGCGTATCGACGCCATCTTCGGGACTCCGGAGGGCCCCTGGGAGGTCGTCGACTACAAGACGGGCCGGGCGCCCTCCGAGGACGATCCGCTGCGGGATCTGCAAATCGATCTGTATGCACTCGCATGCGTCGACGTGTGGGGGAAGCGCCCGGAAGACCTCACCGTCGTCTACTACTACCTTCGGGAAGGCAAGGAGCTCAGCCGACCCGCAGGCGATCCGGAGGAGACGAGAGCGCGCGTAGCGGAAGCGTTCTCGAGAATGAGCCGCGGGGAGTTCGACCCCTCGCCGGGGCCCCAATGCCACTGGTGCGACTTCCGCGTAGTGTGCGCCGCCGGACAGGAATACGTCCGGGCCGAGGCGGAGGCAGCAGCTACGCGCTCAGATGCTTGAGCGCGAGCTCGGCAAAGCGCTCCGGCTGTTCGACGTGCGGGAGGTGGCCGCAGCCTCGGAGAAGGACGAGCCGGCCGTTCGGTAGCCGATCGACCGACCGGACCGAGTTTTCCCAGGGGAGTCCCTTGTCCTCGGTTCCCCAGACCACGAGCGTGGGATGCGGGATCTGCGTCGTGTCGATCCGGTCGAGCGTGGCGATGCCTCGCGCCTGTCGGAGGCTGGTCTTCCGGAACACCGGATCGCTCCGACGACTTCGCGCGTCGGCTTCCTTCGATTCGAAGAACGCCGGATCCACGCGCCGCGGATCGGCGAACTGATTCCGCTCCCCCCACCTGGCAAGGGCTCGGGTCCGCACCCCGGCGAGCATTTCGAGAACCCCGCCGACGAAGCGAAGAGCCTCGGTGTTCGATGAGCCTCCGAGTCCCGCGGGGCACGCGAGAACGAGCCGGTTGACACGGCCCGGCTCGAGCGCCGCCATTCTGAGAGCGGTCGCACCCCCGAGCGAATTTCCGACAATGCTCGCGCGGTCGAGCCCGACCTCGGACATGAACGCGAGGACGTGGGCGGCGTAGTCGTCAAGGCGATAGTCGGATCGGATTCGCTCGGTTCTTCCGTGGCCGATCATCTCCGGGAGGTAGCAGGTCACGCGATCCGTGAGATGGGGGAGAACCCACTGCCAGTGCTCGGCGAGCCCGTGCAGACCGTGGAGGAGTACGACGGGCGGACCGGACCCCTCGGTCAGGAAGTGAGTCCGAGCCCCGCCAGCAACGACAAACTGATCTGGCACCCCGCCGAGCATAAGGAAATCCCCCGGTTAGGGGATAGACAAGCCCCCGTTGACGGATTGACTTCGCCCGGGAAACGGGAGCACGATTCGCCCGGGGAAGATGACCACCACCACCGCCGAGACTGTCGACTCTGCAGGCCCAGTTCGGCCGCGTGAGCGCGCACCGTTGGCGGAGATGTTCGTGACGATGCTCGTGTCTCTTGTTCTGGTCGCACTTCTTGCGGTTCGAGTCTCCACGCTCATGGACTTCATGCTCCAGGAGTGGCCTGAGTTGCTCTTTTGGGCCCTGCTAATTGGTGTTCTCAACCTATTCCCGATTCGTGTGGGCGACAGGGCCTTGGTCCTGGATCAGCCTCTGCTCATTGCTGTGGCCATGATCTACCCCGCAGAGGTGGCGGCGACCGTCACGCTCCTTGGGGCCACCGACACGCGAGAGTTTCGCCGGGAAGTCACCCTGCAATTGGCTATCTTCAACCGGGTACAGGTTGCGCTGACGGTCTTTGTCGTCGCTTTTGCTTTCAAAGCTGTTGGCGGTTCTCTTGACCCATGGCCCATTGCCACTCTCGGTACCGCATTCGCAGTTACTGTCAACCTCATTCTGAACGTACTCCTCGTTTCCGTTCACGACGCCACAGCCGGTAAGGGTTTCCGGCGAACACTGATGGCCCTTCGAGTGGGAAAGCCCAGCGAGTTCCTTCTTACGTCGTTCTCTTACGCCGTCTTGGCGTTAGTCGTGGCGCGAGTGTTCGTTGATGTAGGGGCTTGGGCTGTGGTGGTCTTTCTCATCCCCGCCATGATCGCGCGCCAAGCACTCGCCAGAGCCCAGTCCGTGGAGCAAATGGCGGACGATCTCCGAGACAGAGGGCGCATGCTGGAGAACGCTCTTGGGCGCCTTGAGGATGAAAGGGCGGACGAGCGGCTTCGAATCGCAGGTGATCTACATGACGATATTCAACAGGAACTGTTGGGGATTGCCCTCCTCGCCCAGTCGATCGAGAAGCAAATCAAGCATGGGAAGGCCGAGCTGTCTGACATCCGCGATCTCGTGTCTGCCGTGGATGGATCGGTGGATACCCTTCGTCAAGTGATTCACGACCTGAAGGAGTCGCCACTGGGCAAGGGAGGGCTTAACTCAACCCTACGCAATCTTATTCGTGATCTCCGGCTCGACTGGAAGACTCCAATTGAGCTGCACCTCGTGGAGAACGATGCGCTACCCCCTCACATTCAAGTGCTGATCTATCAGGTGGCACGAGAATCAATCTTGAACGCCCTGAGGCATGCCCAGGCTAGATCTATTCACGTCCGTCTGTTTCGCAATGAGTCTGACGTGACCCTGGCGATCTCGGATGATGGAGTTGGGTTCCGTAGAAAAGAGGTTAATCGGGAGACTCACTTCGGCCTCTCGCTGATGGAGGAACGTGTGCGCCGAGCGGGTGGCCAGTCGATTGTGCGCACGACAATTGGGGCTGGGACCACGATCACAGTAACCGTGCCAGCCGAGGGGAGCTCTTCTTCGGACCTCGACCTGAGATCGACGAGAGGCTAGACCTTGAGGACTCGCCACGGAGCCCCGCCGGCGACGAGCAGGGCAACGAGGGATCCGAGCGCTGTCGCGAGACGCATGAAACGTCGCAAGATTGAATTCACCTCCCTCCCGACCAGTCAGTTATGGGACTTTTGCCGATTTTGGCCTGTCAGCCATTTGGCCTACAAGAGGATCCAGGTACTACAGCAGATTACGTAGTTCGCACCAAAGATTCTCGGCCAAGCCTCGGCGAATAGGAAGCCGTAGGTGCTGGGCGTATCCTTTTGTCACTTTGGCGACGCAGGCAGCAAATGCGGCTGGGGGTTCGGCCCCAGGCCTCTCGGATTCCGGTGCTCGGAGATTCGCAACTTATGAGTTGCTGGTCACTGTGCCGTCGCTGGGACTTCTCGGCGCCGGCCTGTTTCTCGGTGGCGGCGAGCAGATTGCCTCGGACCCCTGGGGAGTCGCGTTTTGGGTTCTGCTCATCGCGGTAGTGGAGTTGCTTCAGGTGCCGGGCTGGAAGTCTCTACAAGTGAGCGTGGGATTCCCACTCGACATGGCGGTGGCTCTGCTCTATCAACCGGCGGTGGCTGGTGTGATAGTGCTATTGGGCTCGTCGGACCCGAGGGAGATTAGAAGAGAGATCGACTCTCTTCGAGCGCTATTCAACCGAGCCCAAATCGCCCTGTCCGTCTTCGTTGCAGCGCTGGTCTTTCAAAGCCTTGGTGGGAGCGTTGACAGGTGGAGCTTCGACGTGTTGGCCGCTCTACCAGCCATCCTCGTCAGCTATTTCGTCAACACACTCGCCGTGAGCGGGGCGTTGTCAGTAGCTCACAATGTCCGTCTCTCTGAGGTCATTCGAAAGTTAACGGTGGGAAACCCCCTGGAGTTTCTTGTCTCCTATGTGGGTCTCGGGCTTCTTGGCATCGTCCTGGCACGGCTATTCCTGGATCCGGGGGCTTGGGCGGTGGCGGCATTTGCCGGGCCTCTGATGTTGGCGAGGCAGATGCTATTTCGGACGCGGGCGCTGGAGGAAGCGACGAAGGAGCTCAAGGATCGCGAGTTGGTGTTGCGTGCTCTCTCCGACCGGATGGCCGAGGAACGACAGGACGAGCGGATGCAGGTGGCCGGCTACCTGCACGACGACTTGGCTCAGCTCATCTTCCGTATGGGGATTCACATCGATACCTCGGAGAAGCTGCTCGAAGAGGGCGATCCGAAGAAGGTACGAGAGGAGCTCGAGTCGATTCGCGAAACGAAGGAACGGACCGCCGAGCTCATTCGGGCGCTCATTCGTGATCTACACGACTCACCGATCGGGCGGACCGGGCTCGCCGACGCCCTCTCCTCGGCGTGCGCGGAGGCGGAAGCGGAGTCGGGGATCCGGATCGAGGCTCACCTCGATAAGGTCGAGATGCCGGTCCCGGTTCAGCTGCTCTGCTACAAGGTCGCGAAGGAAGCGGTGATGAACGCGATCCAGCACGCTGAGGCGTCGTCGATCTCGCTCACCCTCGCGAGAAGCAACGGCGCAACGCGGCTCACGGTGATCGATGACGGGAAGGGTTTCGACCCGGACACCGAGCTTCCGGAGGATCACTTCGGCCTGACGATGATGCGCGAGCG
>JBOGWA010000040.1:0-28127 GCA_050693155.1 Actinomycetota bacterium
GCTCTACGCTCGCGTCGGACGACCGCATTGCCACAAGTGCGGGCGACCGATCGGCCGGCAGACTCCGGATCAGATCGTCGATCAGATCATGAGCCTCCCTGAGGGGACGAGGTTCCAGGTCCTCGCCCCGATCGTCCGCGGACGGAAGGGCGAATACGAGCGGCTTCTCTCCGGCCTCGCACGGAAAGGTTTCGCGCGGGCGCGGATCGACGGGGAGGTCCGAGACCTTTCGGAGAAGATCCGACTCGATCGGTATTACAAGCACGACATCGACGTGGTCGTCGACCGGCTCGTCGCGAAGCCCGATATCCGTCGGCGCGTGGCCGACTCGATCGAGCAGGCGCTCGCCCTCGCCGAGGGAATCGCCGCGATCGACGTCGAAACGGATGGCAAAGAGGAGACCGTCACCTTCTCTCAGTCCTTCGCATGCACGTTCGATGGGATCTCGTTCGACGAGCTGGCTCCCAGGAACTTCTCCTTCAACTCTCCCTACGGGGCCTGTCCCACCTGCGATGGGCTCGGCACCCGACTCGAGGTCGACCCGGATCTCGTCGTGCCGGACCCCGAACTCTCGATTTCCGAAGGCGCGCTCGCGCCCTGGACCTCGTCGCGGCTCGAGTACTGGGACCGGCTGCTCGATGCCGTCGCCGGCGCATTTGGCTTCTCGGTCGGGACGCCGTGGCGCAAGCTCTCCGCGGATGCTCGTGACGTCGTGCTTTACGGCTCTGACGAAGAGGTCTACATCCGGTACCGAAACCGCTACGGGCGCGTCCGTCAGTACTGGACGACCTACGAAGGGATCGTGCCGAATCTCGAGCGACGGCACCTGGAGACCGACTCCGACTACAGCCGGGACCGGATCGAGCAGTTCATGCGTGAGGTCCCGTGTCGCGCCTGCAAGGGCCAGCGGCTCCGTCCCGAGTCCCTCGCGGTGACGGTCGGGGAGCTCAATATCGCGCAGCTCACGGCCAACTCGATCCGGGCCGCCCTCGACTTCCTGGGCCGGCTGGAGGAGACGCTCAGCGATCGGGAGCGGATGATCGCCGAGCGACTCCTGAAGGAGATCCGGGCCCGACTCGGCTTCCTCATGGATGTCGGACTCGACTACTTGACGATCGATCGTGCCGCCGCGACCTTGGCCGGCGGCGAGGCCCAACGGATCCGGCTCGCGACCCAGATCGGCTCGGGTCTCGTCGGCGTTCTCTACATCCTCGACGAACCGTCGATCGGGCTGCATCAGCGCGACAATCGCCGGCTGCTCGACACGCTCCTTCGGCTCCGCGATCTCGGGAACACCCTGATCGTCGTCGAGCATGACGAGGCGACGATCAGGACAGCGGACTGGATCGTCGACATCGGCCCGGGAGCCGGCGAAGCGGGGGGAGAGATCGTGTATTCGGGGCCGGTCGATGGGATCGAGAAACAGGAGTCGTCGATCACCGGCGACTACCTCGCGTCGCGCCGGGAGATCCAGACGCCGGAGGTCCGCCGGCAGCCCTCCGACCGGTGGCTGGAGGTGCAGGGGGCGGCCGAGCACAACCTGAAGCGAATCGATGTTGCGTTCCCGCTCGGAACGTTCATCTGCGTGACGGGTGTATCCGGCTCGGGGAAGTCGACCCTCGTTGAGGATGTCCTTCACCGAGCCTTGCAGGCGAAGGTCCTTCGATCCCGCATCCTTCCGGGAAAGCACCGGCGGCTCGTGGGCTGGGAGCACATCGACAAGATCGTTGCCGTCGATCAGTCTCCGATCGGCCGAACCCCCCGATCGAACGCGGCAACCTACACGGGGGTGTTCGATCACATTCGCCGACTCTTCAGTCAGGTTCCGGAGTCCAGGGTGCGGGGGTACAAGCCGGGGCGCTTCTCCTTCAACGTCCGGGGTGGCCGGTGCGAAGCCTGCGCTGGTGAGGGTCAGATCAAGATCGAGATGCACTTCCTCCCGGACGTCTACGTCACCTGCGAGACGTGCAAGGGCCGCCGGTACAGCCGGGCCACGCTCGAGGTTCGCTACAAGGGGCGAAGCATCGCAGACGTTCTCGCCATGAGCGTGGACGAGGGGCTCGAGTTCTTCGCCAACATCCCGGTGATCGCCCGTCACCTGCAAACGCTCTCCGACGTGGGTCTCGGCTACATCAAGCTGGGGCAGCCGGCGCCGACGCTTTCGGGCGGTGAGGCGCAGCGGGTGAAGCTCTCATCCGAGCTCTCCAAGCGGTCCACCGGTCGAACGTTCTACATTCTCGATGAGCCGACGACGGGTCTTCACTTCGACGACGTGCGGAAGCTCCTCGCCGTTCTCGAGCGACTGGTCACCGGAGGGAACACCGTGGTCGTGATCGAGCACAACCTCGATGTCGTGAAGACGGCCGACTGGGTCATCGACCTCGGGCCGGAGGGTGGGGAGACGGGCGGCGAGGTGATCGCTGCCGGCCCTCCGGAGGCGGTCGCGGCGAAGCCCCGCTCGCATACGGGGCGCGTGCTCGCACGGGTGCTCGGGAACCGGCGGGCGAGGCCGGCGAAGGTCGGCGCCTAGGGTGTGGTAGAAAGGCTGACCGTGCGAAGGCTCCTTGCTGGGTCGTGCCTGCTGGCCCTTACGGCCGTCGCGTGCGGTGGAACCGACATCCAGTTGCGCGCCGAGCGGCCCCAGGGACGCGCGTTCGTCACCCAGGTCGCTGATTCGGAAGACAAGGTCGGGATCGGTGTGTCGCTGGCCGTTGAGGGGAACGGCGCCCCACACCTGTCCTATCTGGCATTCCTGCCGGAGCTCGAGCCGGGCCAGCCCGAGCCAACGAACGATCCCCTGGGGATTCAGTACCCGGCCGTGAAGCACGCGCACTTCGTGGAGGGCGCCTGGACCCGCTCGGTCGTCTCGGAACAACCGCCCGCCGGGAGTGACGAGAAGGCGACGCCGCCGGCAACCGAACAGGATGCCACCGCCATAGTGCTCGACGCCCAGGGGGTTCACCACATCGTGTGGACGGCCGGCTCCCACCTCCTTTATTCGCACAACGCCGAAGGCGCGTTCTCGACACCCGAGGAGGTCTTCCGGCGGGGAGACCTCCAGGCGCCGGCGATTGCGATCGGCCCCGACGGTACGCCGGTTGCGTCGGTGTTCGACGGCGAGGTCGTATGGGGCGCCGCCCGGTTCGGGGGGGAGTGGCAGGTCGAGCGAATCGCAGCGGACGTGCTTGGATCGCCGGTCTCGACCGCGATCGGCTTTGCGAGGGGGATCACCACGGTCGCGTATGCGGGGGGCGGTGGGGTGGTCGTGGCCCGACGGGGAGCACAAGGGTGGACCACCGAAAACGTGGATCCCGATGGAAGGGGCGGCGTGGATCTCGATGTCGACGGAGATGGCAATCCCCACCTCTCCTACTACGCGGGGCTGGAGGTCAGGCACGCGCACTCGATCGGCGGGGCTCCGTGGGAGATCTCTGTGGTGGGAGAATCCCTGGGTCCCGATCCCGGGTCGGCGACGTCGATCGCGCTCGACGTGAAGGGCGTGCATCACATCGAATGGGATGACGGGGAGGGGATCGCATACGCGAACAACGCCGGAGGCGAGTTCGGGCTTCAGGAAATTCCCGGAGCGTTTGGAGGGACCGACCCGGCCATCGCGTCCGGTGAGGAGATCGTCTCCCTCGCCTGGTTCGACGCCGTCAACGGCAACGTGAAGATCTCGATCCTCACGGACGAAGAGCCGCTTCTTGCACTGCCGGGGGCCGGCGAGGAGCCGACCGAGGAGCCGACCGGTGGTCCGCCCACCGGTACGCCTCCGTGTGAGGCCTCGGGAACCGAGCTCTCGATTACCGCTCCCCAGGGCGCGTTCACCAGCGGATTTGAAACCGACTGCCTCGCGGCCCCGGCCGGCAAGGCCTTCACGATCGACTTCGCGAATCAGGACGAAGGATTGGCGCACAACGTCACGATCTATCCAAGCCAGCAGGAAACGTCGAGTCCGTTGGGCGGCGGGGGAGCCTCGAATACGATCACCGGTCCCGACAGCACGACATATGAAGTGGATCCTCTGGAAGCGGGGATCTATTTCTTCCAGTGCGACGTACACCCGACGACGATGACGGGCACATTCGTCGCGCAGTAGCCGCGCATCCAGAGAACGCGCAAGCCTCGCTCCTACAATGCGTTCATGACCAATCTCGCGCGGCCCGACGTCGCCACTGTTCCCGATGAGCCGGGGGCCTATCTCTTTCGGGACCGCGACGGCCGGGTGATCTACGTCGGAAAGGCGAAGTCGCTCAAGAAACGCCTCCCCTCGTATTGGAGCAAGCCGCTCCATCCGAGGACAGAGACCATGATCGATCAGGCCGAGGACGTCGAGTGGATCGTGGCAGCCGGCGACGTGGACGCGCTCATGCTCGAGTACAACCTCATCAAGGAGCACCGCCCCCGCTTCAACATTCGCTACCGGGATGACAAGTCGTATCCGTATCTCGCGGTCACGGTCGGGGAGAGGTGGCCGCGCGCGCAGGTGCTCCGTGGACGCAAGGCGAAGGACGTCCGGTATTTCGGTCCGTTCGGCCACGCGTATGCGATCCGCGAGACGCTCGACGCCGTCATTCGGCTCTTCCCCGTTCGCACGTGTTCGAACGGCTTCTTCGACCAACGCCGCCGGGCACGCCGTCCGTGTCTCTACTACGACATCGGCCGCTGCGCCGGCCCGTGTGTCCCGGAGAAGACGGGTGTCACCGAGGAGTCGTACCGGCGAGAGGTAGAGGCCCTGATCGATTTCCTTGCAGGCAACCACGCGCCGGTGCTTCGGGGTCTCGAGCGCGAGATGCGCGCCGCGGCCGAGCACGAAGAGTACGAGCAAGCGGCTCGATTTCGAGACCGGCTCCTGGCGGCGCGCAAGGCCCTCGAGACGCAGGAGATGGTCCTCAGGCGCGAGGAGAACCTCGATGTCGTGGGGATGGTGGAGGACGATCTGGAGGCGGCCTTCCAGGTCTTCTTCGTCAGGCGCGGGCGGGTGACCGGGCAGAAGGGGTGGGTCGTCGACCGCGTGGAGGACCTAGAGACGCCGCAGCTCGTCTCGTCGTTCGTTCGGGAGCTCTACATGGAGCGCGAGGAGGTCCCCCCCCGCGTCCTGGTTCCTGCCTGGCCGATCGACCGAGACGTTCTCGAGTCCTGGCTGTCGGACAGGCGCGGTGGGCCCGTTCGGATCGCGGTCCCATCGCGAGGAGCCAAACGCCAGCTCCTCCAGGTCGTGACGAGGAACGCGAAAGAAGCCTTCCTGCGTCACAAGCTCAAGCGGGCGTCAGACTTTGCCGCTCGATCCCGCGCCCTTCAGGAGCTCGGACGGGAGCTCGGTCTCGCGGAGCCGCCGCTTCGGATCGAGGCGTTCGACATCTCGAACCTCGGCAAGGAAGCGACCGTCGGGTCGATGGTGGTCTTCGAAGACGGGCTTCCCAAGCGCTCCGACTACCGTCGTTTCGAGATCAAGGGTGTTCGCGGCCAGGACGACTTCGCCAGCATGGAGGAGATGCTCCGGCGGCGGTTCGCCAAGCTCGCAAGTGATGGCGACGGCGTCAAGAAGAAACGCCGCTTTGCGTATCCACCATCGCTCGCGCTCGTCGACGGCGGACGAGGACAGCTGAACGTCGCGCGAAGCGTCTGCGAAGAGCTCGGCGTGGGCGTTCCCGTCGTCGGCCTCGCCAAACGGCTCGAAGAGGTGTTCCTGCCTGGGAACCCTGAGCCGCTTCGCCTCGCGCGTGGTTCGGAAGCCCTCTTCCTGTTGCAGCACATGCGGGACGAGGCGCATCGGTTCGCGGTCGCCTATCACCGGAAGAAACGAGCCCGGCGAGCCCTCGCGTCGCCACTCGACGCGGTCCCGGGCGTGGGACCCGCACGAAAGCGCGCGCTTCTCCGCCGGTTCGGCTCGCTGACTCGCATCCGGAAGGCCGACGTCGATGAGATCGCGGCGACGCCCGGCGTGGGTCCCGCGATCGCCAGGAGAATCAAGGAGCAGGTGTCGTGACCGCACAAGAAGCTCCCAGGGGGAAGTCCCGGGCGGCGCGGGCCCGTGCCGCGAAGCAGGCGGCTACTCATGCCGACTTCACGATCATCACCGGACTGTCGGGAGCCGGGCGCTCGGAAGCCGCGGACTGTCTGGAAGATCTGGATTACTTCGTCGTCGACAACCTCCCTCCGGCGCTCATCGAGACGATGGCCGAGTTGGTGGCGAAAACGGGAGAGCCGAAGCGGGTGGCGATCGTCGCCGACGCACGAGGAGGCGTGTTCTTTCCCGACCTGGCGAAAGCGCTCCGAGGGCTCCGGGAGCGAGGGATCTCTTATCGCATCGTCTTCTTGGAAGCGTCGGACGACACCCTCGTCGCCCGATTCGAGGCGACACGGCGACGGCATCCGCTCGCGGAGGGTGAGCGAGTGGTCGAGGGCATTCGGAAGGAACGCCAGATGATGGAGTCGCTCCGCGGAGAGGCAGACCTCGTCATCGACACGACGGATCTCACCCCGAATGCGCTCCGCGAGCGGATCCGAGACACGTTCTCCCAGGCCCGGCCCGAGGAAGGGCTCCAGATCAGCATCATCTCGTTCGGCTACAAGTACGGGTTGCCGCGGGACGCGGATCTCGTTCTCGATATTCGGTTTCTCCCGAACCCGCACTGGGTGAACGACCTTCGCCCACTTCCCGGAACGGACGCGAAGGTCAGGAACTACGTGATCGGGCAGCACGCGTATGGGCCGTTTCTCCGCCGGCTTCGAGGACTCCTCGACTTCCTCATGCCCGGTTACGTCGGTGAGGGGAAGTCGTACCTCACGATCGCGGTCGGTTGCACCGGCGGCCGCCACCGGTCCGTGGTCGTCGCCGATGAGCTGGGCCGTTATTTCGAGAAGCGAGGCCTGCGTGTCGGAGTCGAGCACCGGGACCTCGGGCGGGAGTAGGGCGGCCCGCGGTCGCGTCCAATTCGACCTGCTGGGTAGGATGAAACGAGAAAGCCGACGAGGGGGTCAGACGTGACGGTGCGCGTTGGAATCAATGGGTTCGGTCGGATCGGGCGCAACTTCTTCCGTGCGGCAAGGAAGAAGGGGGCGGCCATCGACTTCGTCGGCGTCAACGACATCACCGACGCGGCCACCCTCGCCCATCTTCTGAAGTACGACTCGGTCCTCGGCGTCCTCGACGCGGAGATCAAGGCAGGGGAGCAGAGCATCAGCGTGAACGGCGACGAGCTCCGGGTCATCGCCGAGCGAGACCCGGCGAATCTTCCCTGGGCGGACCTTGGCGCCGATGTCGTCGTTGAGTCCACCGGCCTCTTCACCGACCGAGAAAACGCCGAGAAGCATCTCGCGGCGGGGGCCAAGAAGGTCATCATCAGCGCTCCCGCCAAGGATGAGGACATCACGATCGTCCTCGGCGTGAACGACGATCAGTACGACGCGGGCTCCCACGACGTGGTCTCGAACGCGTCCTGCACGACGAACTGTGTCGTTCCCATGGCTAGCGTGCTCGAGGACGCCTTCGGACTGGACCGGGCCCTCATGACCACCTGCCACGCGTACACGAACGACCAGAACCTGCTGGACCTGCCGCACACGGACCTGCGTCGGGCGCGCGCTGCGGCGATCAACATCGTGCCGAGCTCGACCGGGGCGGCCAAGGCAACCGCGCTCGCCATCCCGAAGCTCAAGGGAAGGATGGACGGGATGGCCTTTCGGGTTCCCGTTCCGGACGGTTCCGTGACCGACCTGGTATGCGTTCTCGAGCGGGAGGTCTCGGTCGATGAAGTGAACGAGGCCTTTCGGACGGCGGCCGGCGGGCGGCTCTCCGGAATCCTCAGGTACACGGAGGATCCGTTGGTCTCGTCGGACGTCATCGGGGATCCCCACTCGTGCGTCTTCGACTCACTCTCGACGATGGCGATCGGTGACCTCGTGAAAGTCATCGGGTGGTACGACAACGAGTGGGGATACTCGAACCGACTCGTTGAGCTGACCGAGCTCGTCGGCGCGACGGCTGCGTAGCTCGGTGGCGGGTCGCCTCCGGACGATCGAGGATCTGGGGGGTCTCGACGGGCGACGTCTCTTCGTCAGGGTAGACCTGAACGTCCCTCTCGAGGACGGCTCGGTGGCCGATGATCTCCGGATCACAGCCGTCCTTCCCACGATCGATGAGCTCAGAGGCTCGGGGGCGGCAGTGGTGCTCGGGAGCCATCTCGGCCGGCCCAAGGGAACCGTCGTCGAGGACCTTCGACTCGACCCGGTTGCCGTTCGCCTGGAAGAGCTCGGCCGCTTCTCGGTCCAGAAGGTGGACGAGGTGGTCGGGGACGCCGTGACGAAAACGGCCGCCGAGCTGGCGCCGGGCGAGGTGCTGATGCTGGAGAACCTGCGGTTCGACCCGGGGGAGGAGGGCAACGACGGGCCGCTTGCGGATGCTCTGGCCGGTCTCGCCGACGCTTATGTGAACGACGCGTTCGGCGCGGCGCACCGCGCGCATGCTTCGGTCGTGGCGCTTGCCGAGCGCCTTCCGGCTGCGGCGGGCCGACTCATGCAACGCGAGGTCGACGTGCTCACGAGGCTCCTGGGGGAGCCCGAGAAGCCGTTCGTAGCGATCCTCGGCGGCGCCAAGGTTTCCGACAAGCTGGGCGTGATCGATGCGCTGCTCCCGCGGGTTGACGCGATCCTGATCGGAGGAGCGATGGCGTTTACCTTCCTCGCCGCCCAGGGTGCGGCGACCGGCGAGTCGCTGGTCGAGACCGGTCATCTGGATGCGGCCCGGGAAACGATGAATGCGGCCGAGCGTCGGGGCGTGCGCCTGGTGCTCCCCGAGGACGTTGTCGTCGCGGAAGAACCGGCGGCCCTCGTGCGCGTGGAAACGGTGCGGGCGCGCTCGATCCCGCCGGGCCTCAAGGGTCTCGATGTCGGCCCTCGGACCGTCGAGGAGTTCACGCGCGTTCTCGCCGACGCCCGGACCGTGTTCTGGAACGGGCCGATGGGTGTGTTCGAGGTGGAGCCGTTCGCCGAGGGCACCCGAGGCCTCGCGCGGGCCGTCGCAGCGGCCGACGCGTTCACGGTCGTGGGCGGTGGAGACAGCGTCGCTGCGATCCGGCGCCTCGGATTCGAAGGCGACGTCGATCATCTCTCCACCGGTGGGGGAGCGTCCCTCGAGTTCCTGGAAGGAAAGGACTTGCCGGGCGTCGCGGTCCTGCGAGAGGAGAAGTAGGTGACCGACCGGCGCCCGATCATCGCCGCGAACTGGAAGATGCACAACTCGCATCTCGAGGCGATCCAGACCACCCAGAAGCTCTCCTATCTGCTCGACCGGCCGACCACGGAGGACGTCGAGGTCGTGATCTGCCCGCCGTTCACCGCGCTCCGGAGCGTGCAGACGTTGATCGACAGCGACCGCCTCTCGTTCGAGCTCGGCGCCCAAGACGTTCACTGGGAAGAGAAAGGCGCCTTCACGGGCGAGGTGTCACCGACCATGCTCGAGGCGCTGAAGGTCCGATACGTCATCATCGGCCATTCGGAGCGGCGGGAGCATTTCGGCGAGACGGATCCACAGATCGCGAAGAAGGCCAAGAGCGTGTTCGCACACGGCATGACCCCGATCCTTTGCGTCGGCGAGACCCTCGACGAGCGCGAAGGGGGGCGGACGCAGGCCAAGGTCGAGGGCCAGGTTCGCGAAGATCTGGGGAGAACCTCGGGTGACGAGGCTCGGCGCATCGTGATCGCCTACGAGCCGATCTGGGCAATCGGAACGGGACGCTCGTCCACTCCGGAGGATGCCGGGGAGGTGGCCGGCGCGATCCGCCGGTTGCTCGCGACGATGTTCGATGCCGAGGTCGGTGAAGCCGTACGCATCCAGTACGGCGGGAGCGTGAAGGCCGGCAACATCCGGGACTTCATGGCCCACCCCGAGATCGACGGCGCGCTCGTAGGCGGCGCGAGCCTGGACCCCGAAGAGTTCGCCCTGATCGTCCGCTACCGCGGCTGACCCACATGACCTCAAAGCGGCTTCTCTACGTGTGCCTCGATGGGCTCGGAGACGACCCGATTCCTGAGTTCGATGGGCGAACGCCGCTCGAAGCGGCCGCGACCCCCCTGCTGGATGAACTGGCCGGAAGAGGGCGTCTGGGGTTGGTCCACACGGTTGGGAAAGGAATCGCCCCGGAGTCAGACATCGCCGTGTTCGCGATCCTCGGCTACGACCCGCGCGAAGATCATCCGGGGCGGGGAGTGCTCGAGGCCATCGGCTCGGGCATGAACCTCGAGGCCGGCGACGCGGCGTTCCGGGTGAACTTCGCAACCGCTGATGGGGATCGGATCCTAGATCGACGCGTCGGGCGAGACCTTCCTTCCGAAGACGCGCAGGCGCTCGCCGAGGAAGTGAACGCCGCGGTTTCGCTCCCGGGCGCCACGGCCGAGCTCCGAGCGACGGTCGAGCACCGAGGGGTACTCGTCCTTCGATCGGCGCAAGACTCGCTCTCCGCGAACGTATCGAACACGGACCCCGCGTATGAGAAGCAGGGAACCCTGGGAGTGGCGCTCGAAACCTTCGAAGATCGCGTCGCAAGGAGCGAACCGCTCGCCGACACGGAGGAGGCAGGGCGAACCGCCGACCTGCTGAACAGGTTCACCGAGGCCTCGGCCGCGGTCCTGGATGGATCCAGCGTGAACGACCGACGACGACGAGAGGGGAGGCTTCCGGCAAACCTCATCCTTGCGAGGGATGCGGGTGACCACGTCCCGGACATCGAACCGATCGCGAAGCGGTTCGGCCCCTCGTGGGGATGCTTCGTCGAGATGCCCGTTGAGCGGGGCATCGCGATGGTGCTGGGAATGGCCGAAGTGCCGGCGCCGACGACTCCCGGCGCCGCCGAGCGGTACGCAGCGTGGGCGGCGCTCGCAGCCGAGGCGATCGAGGGCCACGATGCCCTCTACATCCACATCAAGGGCCCCGACGTCCCGGCCCATGATGGCAAGGCGGAGGAGAAGCGCCGGATCATTGAATCGATCGACCGATCGTTTTTTGGGGAGCTTCTGCCGTCGATCGATCCGGCAGCGACCCTGCTGGCGGTCACGGCGGATCACGCAACATCGTGCGTTCGGAAAGCACATACGGACGACCCGGTCCCGTTGATCGTCGGCGGCCCGGGCGTGGATCCGGACGGCGCCGATGCGTTTGGCGAGCGGGCCGCCGCCGACGGATCGATCGGAACGATCCGCGGTGTCGAGATCGTCCCCGCGCTTGTGGCATTGATGAAGGTGTAAAAAGAGACGATGGCTCAAGTTGCGTCGCAACCCCTCCAGGCGCCCGTGCAACCGCAGCTCGGCGGCGAGCCGACGGCCGCCACGATCGGGAAGACCCCGTGGCAACTCTTCTGGGCCCGTTTCAAGCAGGACAGACTCGCCTTCGTCGGGCTCGGCTTCATCGCACTGCTCGCCGTGCTCGCGCTTGCGGCGCCGCTCGTCGCCAAGCTCGTCGGCCACGGTCCGAACGATCTCTTCCAGGAGCAAATGCTGGACGAGTTCGGGCTCCCGAGGGGCCCGAACGGCGACTTCTGGTTCGGAGCCGATCGATCGGGCCGCGACCTGTTCGTCCGGGTGCTCTACGGGGCCCGGACCTCACTCGCAGTCGCGCTGTTTGCAACGGTCATCGCAGTGATCATCGGGGTGACGCTCGGAATCACCGCGGGCTACTTTCGAGGATGGGTGGACACGCTCATCTCTCGCGTGATCGACATCGTGCTCGCTATGCCGCTCCTCCTCTTCGCGCTCGGGATCGTGGCGGCCTGTTCCACGTCGAGAGAGGGATGCCTCGGGGGGGTGGTCAGACCCGGCTTGGGGCTGGTGGTGTTCGTCATCTCCTTGTTCAGCTGGCCCTACATCGCCCGGATCATGCGGGGGAACACGCTCTCGATCCGCGAGAAGGAGTTCGTCGAGGCAAGCCGTTCGCTCGGCGCAGGCAACCGCCGGATCATGTTCCGCGAGATCCTCCCGAACCTGGCGGCGCCGATCATCGTGTATTCCACGCTCATCATCCCGAGCAACATCCTGTTCGAGGCGGCCTTGTCGTTCCTCGGCCTCGGCGTCCCGGCGCGCACCCCGTCGTGGGGGAGGATGCTCTCCGAGGCGGCGCCGATCTTTGAGATAGCCTGGTGGATGATGGTGTTCCCCGGGCTGTTCCTTTTTCTCACGACGCTGGCGTTCAACCTTCTCGGAGACGGACTTCGAGATGCGCTCGACCCGAGAACCGGTAGATGATGGAGCGAGCGAACGAAAGGAGGGGCAAGAGACTACGACGGAATCAGGGAAACGAGCCCAGAGAGAGGGGGGGCTGTGAGAGGTAGACGATATTCGCGTTTGATCGCCGGTCTGGCGGCCGTCACGTTGCTGGCCGCGGCCTGCGGAGGAGACCAGGCTCCTCAGGAGCAACCTGGGGCTGGAGGGATCCTTCGAACGGCGGGCGACTCGTTCGAGTTCACCGCCGGATTCGATCCCTCCGCCGAGTACCTAGGGACCGCGTGGGGGTACTACTCGAACCTCCTCGTGAGGACGCTCGTCGGTTACAACCATGTCTCGGGGGCGGCTGGGAACGAACTGGTCCCCGACCTCGCGACCGACCTGCCGGAGATTTCCGATGACGGGCTGACCTACACGTTCACCCTTAAGGACGGGATCACGTTCGGCCCGCCCGTTGATCGGGAGATCGTCGCCGAGGACATCGTGTACGCCTTCGAGCGCCTGGGGACCGAGTCGGTGGCCGCCGGGTATGCCTTCTACTACACGGTGATCGAGGGCTTCGAGGACTTCCAGAACGGCAAGGCCGACGCGATCTCCGGAATCGAGGCCACGGACGACAAGACGATCTCGTTTACCCTCACGGGTCCGACCGGGGACTTCCCGTTCCGGGTCGCGATGCCGGCGACCGGCCCGATCCCGCGAGAGGTCGCAGAGTGCTGGGAAGACGCGACGGAGTACGGCCGGTACGTGATCGCCTCGGGCCCGTACATGATCGAGGGGAGTGAAAACCTCGACATCACGAGCTGCAAGGCGATGGAGCCGATCTCGGGCTTCGATCCGGAGCGGCGTCTGTCGTTCGTCCGGAACCCGAACTACGATCCGGCGACCGACAGCCCCGAGGCGCGGGAGAACCTGCTCGACGGCGTCGAGGTCCTCATCAACACCAACGTCGATGACATCTACAACAAGGTGGCGCTCGACGAGCTGGACACCGAGAAAGCGTCGGGCAACCCGACCGGGGACGTGATCCGTCGCTTCACTCGGGATGCGGAGCTCGAGGACCAGATTTTCGCCAGTAGCGCGGACCGGACCTGGTACCTCTACTTCAACCTGGCGCAGCCGCCGTTCGACGACGTCCACGTCCGGAAGGCGGCCAACTTCGTGATGGACAAGGCCGGTCTCCAGCGTGCGTGGGGCGGCGAGTTCGCCGGGCCGATCGCGACGCACCTGATGCCACCGGAGATGACGGGCGGTACACCGACGGCCGAGGAGTACGACCCGTACCCGAGCGAGGGGTTCGCGGGGGACGTGGAAGCCGCCAAGGAAGAGATGGCGCTCTCGAAGTACGACTCCGATGGGGACGGCCTCTGTGATGATCCGGTTTGCGACAACGTCCTTCACGCGGCCGCGAACACTCCGCCGTTCTCCGAGATGGTGCCGGTCATCGAGTCGTCCTTCGACAAGATCGGGATCACGATCAACACGAGGGAGTTCGAAGACGCCTACACCCCAATCCAAACCGTGGCCGAGAACATTCCGATCGGATCGCGGACGGGATGGGGGAAGGACTACGCGGACGCCTCGACCTTCGCGGTGCTGTGGGACAGCAGGAGCATCGTTCCCACGAACAACATCAACAACGCGCTGGTCGGGTTGACTCCTGAGATCGCTGCCGATCTCGAGGGGATCACCGGCAACCTCGACGGCATCCCGAGCGTCGATGATGACATCGACGCCTGCAACGCTCTTCAGGATCAGGCGCGCATCGACTGCTGGATCGCGCTCGACAAGAAGATCATGGAGGACATCGTTCCGTGGGTCCCCTACCTGTGGGCGAGCTTCGTGACGGTCGTGAGCTCGGCGGTGACGAACTACGAGTTCGATCAGTTCTCCGGCGAGCACGCGTTCGCGCACATGACGGTGGATCCGTCGCTGCAGAAGCAATAAGCGGGCGGTAGACGCGGGAGGGGGTCGACCCGGAGGGTTGGCCCCCTCCTCTCTGACCGGGGGCTACCGCTCCGCTTGACTCCGGGAGTCGCTTCCTGATCCTTCCTGGCTCCGCTTGACTCCGGGAGCCGCTTCCTGATCCTTCCTGGCTCCGCTTCTTGAGCCCCCGGACCCCTCTCTATAATCGGTGCCGTCTATGGGTCGCTATATCGTCCGGCGGGTGCTCTGGCTGGCTCTGGTCGTCCTCATCATCACTCTCGTTACGTTCGTCATCTTCTTTCTCCTGCCGCCCACGGACCCGCTTCGAAACTTCGCCGGGAGGCAGCCCACGCCCGAGCTGCTCGACGAGCTGAAGCGACAGCTCGGGTTGGACCAGCCGATGTTCGTGCAGTACGGCCTGTTTCTGAAGCGATTCTTCGTCGGAGATCAGTACGGGTGGCCCGGTCTGGGGCTTTCGTTCGACACGCGAGCGCCCATCCGCGATGAGATCGTTCAGCGCTTGGGGGTCACCTCTCAGCTTGCCGCAGGCGCGGCGGTGATCTGGCTCCTCCTGGGCATCCCCATCGGCATCCTGTCCGCCCTGAAGCGGCGAACCTTCGCCGATCGGGCGGCAATGGGGTTCGCGCTCTTCGGCGTCTCCGCCCCGGTCTTCTGGCTCGGGTACATGTTCCTCTTCGTGTTCTGGCAGACGCTGGGGATTGCCGCCGGCGCGAACTACGTCTCGCCGACCGACGATTTCCTCGGTTTTCTCAATCACATGATCATGCCGTGGGTCGTCGTCTCCTTGTTGTTCGCGGCCTTCTACGCGCGGATGGTTCGCGGAAACCTCATCGAGACGATGTCCGAGGACTACATCCGGACGGCACGAGCGAAGGGCTTATCTGAGCGTCGCGTCATCTTCAAACACGGGCTCCGGGCGAGTCTGACCCCGGTCGTGACGATGTTTGGGATCGACCTGGGGACCCTGCTCGGGGGAGCGATCATCACGGAGACGGTCTTCAACCTCCCCGGCCTCGGGGCCTACACGGTGAAATCCGTCGTGGAGGGCGACCTCCCTGCCGTCCTCGGCGTGACGCTCGTGGCGTCGTTCTTCATCGCGTTCATGAACCTGGTCGTCGACATCCTGTACGCGTACCTCGATCCGCGCGTACGGTACGCATGAGTGCCTGACACCCTGCTCTCGGTTCGCGACCTGATGGTTCACTTCGCCACGCCCGATGGGATCGTGAAGGCCGTCGACGGAGTGTCGTTCGACATCGAGCGGGGCGAGACGCTCGGTGTCGTCGGGGAGTCGGGATCGGGAAAGAGTGTGACCTTCCTCAGCGTCATGGGCCTGATCACCCACAAACAGGCGCACATCGAGGGGGAGGTGATATTCCGCGGCGAATCCCTCCTGGATCTCCCCCCGGATCAAATGCGTCATCTGCGAGGTCCCGGGATGAGCATGGTGTTCCAGGACCCCATGACCTCGCTTCACCCGATGTATCGGGTGGGGGATCAGATCGTGGAGGCGATCCGGGCTCACCGCGATCTCTCGAACGACGAAGCCCGCACCATGGCCGTCGAGATGCTCGATCGAGTGGGCATCTCTCGTCCCGACGAGCGCGTCCGTCAGTATCCTCACGAGTTCTCCGGCGGGATGCGCCAGCGGGCCATGATCGCGATGGCGCTGGCTCTCAACCCGGACCTCCTCATCGCGGATGAACCGACGACGGCGCTCGACGTGACCGTCCAGGCGCAGATCCTCGAACTGATCGACGCGTTGAAGGAGGAGTTCCACGCCGCCGTAGTGCTGATCACCCACGACCTCGGCGTTGTCGCCGAGCACTGCGACGACATCATCGTCATGTATGCCGGTCGCGTGGCCGAGCGCGGTACCTCGGACGACATCTACTACGACGCGCTGCACCCCTATACGTGGGGCCTCCTCCAGTCCATTACCCGGGTCGACCAGCCGAAGACCGAGCGGTTGCGTCCCATCCCGGGCCTTCCCCCATCGTTGATCTTCGTACCGCCGGGTTGCGCCTTTCATCCCCGATGCCCGCACGTCATGGACGTGTGCCGGGTCGATGTTCCCGAGCTCGTCAGCCACGAGGGCGGTCACGGCTCCGCTTGCCACCTGCCGCTCGACGAGAAACGCCGCATCTTCTCCGAGGACGTGGCCATCCGGTCGTGACCGCCGTCCAGACGCCATCGGGCGCCGTCGGTGAGCGGCAACCTCTCATCAAGCTCACCGGCGTGAAGAAGCACTTCCCGATCACGAGAGGGCTCATCTTCCAGCGCAAGATCGGTCAGGTCCACGCCGTCGACGGCATCGACCTGGAGGTCTACCCGGGCGAGACCCTCGGGCTCGTCGGGGAGACGGGATGCGGAAAGTCGACGACCGGCAGGCTGATCACCCGGCTCCTTGACCCCACGGAAGGAAGCGTCGTCTTCGACGGCCAGGACATCACCCGGTGGCGCCGCAGGAAGCTGCAGCCCCTGCGCCGAGAGATGCAGATGATCTTTCAGGACCCCTTTGCATCGCTGAATCCGCGGAAGACAGTTGGCTCCATCATCGGCGAACCCTTCCGAGTCCATCGGACGATCCCAAAGGATCGGATCAGGGGGGAAGTCCAACAGCTGATGGAGCTCGTGGGTCTCAACCCCGAGCACTACAACCGGTATCCCCACGAGTTTTCGGGCGGGCAACGGCAGCGGATCGGAGTGGCTCGAGCGCTGGCCCTTCGCCCGCGCCTCATCGTCGCCGACGAACCGGTGTCGGCCCTCGACGTGTCGATCCAAGCACAGATCCTGAACCTCCTGGAGGACCTTCAGGAGGAGTTCAACCTCACCTACGTCTTCATCGCTCACGACCTATCGGTCGTCAAGCACATGAGCGATCGAGTCGCCGTCATGTATCTCGGGAAGATCGTTGAGGTCGCTCCCGGGGACACGCTGTACCTGAACCCGAAGCACCCCTACACGGGGGCGCTCCTGTCCGCCGTGCCGATTCCGGACCCGAGGCTCGCCGCCACCAGGAACCGGATCGTGCTCGAAGGAGACGTTCCCTCGCCGATCGACCCGCCGTCGGGATGTCGGTTTCATCCGCGATGTCCGAAAGCCAAGTTCCCCATCTGCCGGGAAACCGAGCCCGAGCTCGAGATCCACCACCCCGGACAGGTCGCCGCGTGCCACTTCCCGCTCGAAGACCAGGCCGTTCTCGAGACATCCTCCGGTGGCTGAACGCGTCCGGAGTGTGCTAAGACAGGTCTGACGGCAGCGCTACAAGGGAGGGGATATGCCGAACTATAGAAAGACGCCTGCGTACCTCGCACTCATCACCGCGCTCGCGCTTGTTGCGGGTGCGTGTGCCGGCGGAGGGGGCGGGCAGAACGTCGAGACCATTGAAGGGGGGACGGTCATCTTCATGGCCGACCAGGAGCCGGCCATCTTGAACAACCTCCTGGAGGAAGGGAACCTCTTCGCGACGGCAGTCATCGGATCCGTCCTGACGTCGCCGCTCTGGAGGGTCACGCCGGACTTCCAGTACGTGCCCTACCTGCTCCAAAGCGAGCCGGAGGTCACCGACGATCCCTTCACGGTTACCTATCGACTCCGCGACGAGGCGGTCTGGAGCGACGGGACGCCGATCACGTCCGACGATATCCAGTTCACGCTCGACACGATCCTGAACGAGGACTGGACGATCACGTCGCGCACCGGCTACGACCAGGTGACCGACACGGAAATCGTGGACGACAAGACGATCACCTTGACCTTCAAGAAGCCGTACGCGCCCTGGCGGACCATGTTCTCCACGCACGATGGGGCGATCCTGCCAAAGCACGTGCTCGAAGGCGAGGACTTCAACAAGGTCTGGAACGACGAGATCACACTTTCCAGCGGACCGTTCGTCTTCGATTCGTGGCAGAAGGGTCAGCAGATACGGGTCGTTCGAAATGACAACTTCTGGGGCGGGGATGTCAGCCTCGAAGAGATCGTGTTCCGCTTCATCGAGGACTCCACCGCACAGGTCCAGCAGTTGCGCGGCCGCGAGGTCGACATGTTCTACCCGCAGCCACAGCTCGACCTTGTCGAGCAGGTCGCGGCCATCGAAGGCGTGACGAGCGAGGCGAGCGCCGGCCCGATCTGGGAGCACATCGACTTCAACGAGAAGACGCCGCCGCTCGACCAGCAGTACGTGCGGCTCGCATTCGCGAAGGCGATCAATCGCCAGGAGATCGTGGACACGTTCATCACGCCGCTGGCGCCGGATGTGGCCGCACCACTCGGCAACGTCATCTACGTGGAGAACCAGGCCGAGTACGAGGACCACTGGTCGGATGTGATCTCCCACGATCCCGAGGGCGCGATCGCGCTCCTGGAAGAAAATGGCTGCACCCGGGACACCGATGGCGTCTTCATCTGCGAGGGCGAGCGCCTGGAGTTCGACTGGGTGACGACAGCCGACAACGAAACCCGAGAGCTCACGTTCGAGGTCATCCAGCAGCAGCTGGAAGCCGTTGGCATCAAGGTAAACGCCGACTTCGGCGATGCCGCAACGGTTTTCGGCGACCGCCTGATCACTGGCAAGTACGACATCTTCGAGTTCGCGTGGGTCGGTTCTCCCGATCCGGCCGGCGGCAACACGATCTGGACCTGCGACGGTGACCTGAACTACCGCGACTACTGCAACGAGGAGGTCACCGACCTGATCAACGCGACCGACGAAGCCGTCGACCCGGCGGAGCGCGCGCAGCTTTACAACCAGGCCGACGCGCTGATGGCGCAGGACGTGACCGTCGTCCCCCTCTATCAGAAGCCGACGTTCTTCGCGTGGTACACCGACATCGTGGGCCCGAAGGACAACGCGACGCAGTGGGGACCGCTCTGGAACGCAGGAGAGTGGGCTCGGGCGGCCGCCCTCTAGCCGACGCTCACCGAGAGTCCGAACCGTCTCCCTCGGCGTATGCCGGGCCGGGGGAGACGCGTTTTTGCGGTCCGGTTTGTGCGGGTACGATTGAGCCGTGCTGGCGTACGTCGTCCGTCGGCTGGCAAGCAGCATCCCCGTCCTGATCGTCACGAGCCTGATCGTTTTCTTCGGCGTCTCCTCCGTGGGCGATCCGCTCGCGGAGATCAAGCTCAGGCCGCGGTTCAGTCAGGTAACGGTCGACCTGATCACGGAACGGAAGCATCTCGACGATCCGCTGATCGTCCAGTACGGCTACTGGCTCGGGGATGCGGCCACGAACAGGTTCGGAACGACCCTCCTTTCTGACCGGCCGATCTGGCCCGAGCTCAGCCGCGCGCTCAAGAACACCGTGCAGCTCGTGATCGCCGCCGAGGTCTTCGCCATCATTCTCGCGCTTCTTCTGGGCGTGCTCTCCGCGCGAAAGCAGTATTCGTTCTTCGACTACGCGACGACCACCATCTCGTTCTTCGGCTATTCCGTCCCGATCTTCTGGTTCGCGCTCATCCTTCAGGTGATCGTCACGAACATCTTCCTTGCGACGGGCGTGCGGGTCTTCTATACGGCGGGCCTCTCGTCGCCGGCCCCGGGGAACTTCTTCATCGACCGGCTACAGCACCTGGCCTTGCCGATAATCGCGCTGTCGTACGTGAGCATCGCCCAATACAGCCGGTACGCGCGCGGGTCGATGCTCGAGGTGCTGAACTCCGACTACGTTCGAACCGCTCGCGCGAAGGGACTCTCCGAGCGGTCCGTGACCATGAAGCACGCGCTGCGAAACGCCTTGATCCCAGTCGTCACGGTCGCGGCCGTGAACATGGGCGCCGTGTTCAGCGGGGTCATCCTCACCGAGTCGGTCTTCAGCCTCGACGGCATGGGCCTGTTCTTCGTCGAGGCGCTCGCGAGGCGCGAGGTGTACTCGCTTATGGCGTGGCTGATGGTGACCTCGGTCTTCATCATCGTGTTCAACCTCATCGCCGATATCGTCTATGGGGTCCTCGACCCTCGGATCCGCTATGACTGATGACGTCGCACGACGGCGACCCCTCGCGATCGGGATCCCCCAGGCCGGAGATCGAGTGGGTGAGCTGTTGTCGCCGCTCTCCGAGAAGGAGGCACTCGAGGAGCTTCACCGGGAAGGTCTGGAAATCCAGGCACGAAGTCACTGGGACCTCTTCAAGAGAAAGTTCCTGCGTCACAAGCTCGCGGTGGGAAGCCTTGTGCTCCTCTTCCTCATCATCGTGTCGGCCGTCTTTGCGGACCTGATTGCCCCCTACGAATTCGATCAGATCGACCTCGCGAACCGGAGCCTGGGCCCGACGCTCGAGGGCTTTCACCTCTTCGGAACGGACAAGATCGGGCGGGACTACTTCACCCGCGTTCTGTTCGGAATTCGGACCTCGCTCCAAGTGGCCTTCGTGGTCGGGCTCGTTTCCACGATCTTGGGGGCGGTCGTCGGGGCCATCGCGGGCTACTTCGGGCGATGGGTCGACAACCTGCTAATGCGATTCACCGATCTGTTCCTCACGCTTCCGTTCTTTGCCGTGCTCCTGATCGCGGCGGCGTTCCTCGGTCGGGGATCACCTATTCGGGTGTCCTTCATCGTGGCCCTGCTGCTGTGGCCGACACTTGCGCGAGTGGTTCGCGGCTCGTTCCTCTCCCTTCGGGAGAAGGAGTTCGTCGAGGCCGCGCGTGCGAGCGGCGCAAGCGATTGGCGGATCATCTTCCGCCACATGTTGCCGAACGCGCTCAGCCCGATCATCGTGAACCTGACGCTCACGATCGCGACCGCCATCCTTCTGGAGGCGTCCCTCTCGTTCCTGGGCTTTGGCATCCAGCCCCCGACCCCGGCCCTCGGGAAACTCATCGCCGACGGGAAAGACGCGCTCGTGACCCAGTGGTGGCTGGTGACGTTCCCGGGAGCCATGATCGTCGTCATCTCGCTCTGTATCAACTTTCTTGGAGACGGCCTTCGCGACGCGCTCGACCCGTTTCAGCGAGCCAAGTGACGTGACCGAGCCGGCGCTTTCGATTCGCGACCTCACGGTCGAATTCAACACAGCCGATGGGATCGTCCACGCTCTCGACCGCGTTGGCTACGACCTGGCCCCGGGCGAGACGCTGGGCGTGGTGGGGGAGTCGGGCTCCGGCAAGAGCGTGACCGTGCTCTCGATCCTCGGCCTCATCCCCCAGCCGCCCGGCCGGATCGTCTCCGGCGAAGCGATCTTCGAGGGGCGCGACCTGCTGAAGCTGTCTCCCAAGCAGCTGCGAGCGATCCGGGGCAAGGACATCGCGATGGTCTTCCAGGATCCGATGACCTCGCTGAATCCCGTCTTCACCGTTGGATACCAGATCGCCGAGGCGCTGCACGCGCACGAAGAGGAGGTCACCGACGAGCAGGCGCGAGCTCGCTCGATCGAGTTGCTCGATCTCGTCGGCGTCCCGCAGCCGGCGACCCGCTTCGATCAGTACCCCCACGAGTACTCGGGGGGGATGCGGCAGCGCGCAATGATCGCGATGGCTATGGCGAACCGCCCTCGCGTCTTGATCGCGGACGAGCCCACGACGGCCCTGGACGTCACGATCCAAGCGCAAGTGCTCGAGGTTCTGCACGCGGCACAGCAGGAAACGCACGCGGCAACGATCCTCATCACGCACGACCTCGGCCTGATCGCCGAGATGGCCGATCGAGTCGTCGTGATGTACGCGGGCCGAGTCGTCGAGCTCGGTGACGTCGAAACGATCTTCCACGCCCCCCGGCACCCGTACACGCTCGGGCTCATGGGGAGCCTGCCCCGGCTCGACACCGACCTCCAGCGCCTCGCATCGATTCCGGGCCAGCCTCCCAGTCTGATCAATCGGCCTCCGGGCTGTGCGTTCCATCCTCGCTGCCGCCTCTCGGGCGGCCGAGAGCGATGCCGACAGGAGGTTCCCGGTCTCACGCGAGCGAACGGCGCCGGGCACCTCTCGTCGTGCCACTTCCACGACGAGATGCCGAGAGAAGTGCGGCGAGTCGCGGAGGAAGTCGGCGTCGACGTCACGGGGACGGAGGAGTGATCCGGGCCACCGCCCCAGCCACGAGCACCCGCAGCCCTCTGCACGAACGAGCCCCACACGGCGAGGAGATCCTCCGGGTCGAGGATCTCGCGGTCCACTTTCCGATCCGGAGCGGTCTGCTTCGTCGCCGGGTTGGACGGGTCCACGCGGTGGACGGTGTGAGCTTCTCCATCGCGGCGGGGGAGACCCTCGGGCTCGTCGGAGAGTCGGGCTGCGGGAAATCGACAACGGCGCGCGCCGTCATGCGCCTGATCGACCCGACAGCCGGACGAGTCGTCTTCAAGGGGGAAGACATCACCGGCTACGACCGACAGCGGATGCGCGAGGTACGGCGGGAGATGCAGATCGTCTTCCAGGACCCGTACGCCTCACTCAACCCACGCATGACCGTCCGGGACATCGTCGCGGAACCGCTTCGGATCCACGACGCGTATTCCGAAGGGGGCCGGTCGAGGGTGGACGATCTCCTTAGTCTCGTGGGCCTCAACCCCGAGCACGGGAACCGGTTCCCGCACGAGTTCAGCGGTGGGCAGCGACAGCGCATCGGGGTCGCCCGGGCCCTCGCCCTGAACCCGCAGCTCCTCATCCTCGACGAGCCGGTCTCGGCTCTCGACGTCTCGATCCAGGCCCAGATCATCAACCTCCTCGAGGACATCCAGCAGGAGTTCGACCTCGCGTATCTGCTGATCGCCCACGACCTCTCCGTGGTGCGTCACATCTCCGATCGAGTGGCGGTCATGTACCTCGGGAAGATCGTCGAGACCGCCGGCCGCAGCGATATCTACGAGCGTGCGACCCACCCCTACACCCAGGCGCTTCTCTCGGCCGTGCCCGTCCCCGATCCCACGAAACGAGCGGAGAAGGCGCGGATCGTCCTCGAGGGTGACGTGCCGAACCCAGCGAACCCTCCCTCCGGCTGCCGGTTCCGGACCCGGTGCTGGAAGGCGCAGGAGCGCTGCGCCGAGGAGGCGCCCCAGCTCGTCGATCGTGGGCACGGGCACCCGAGCGCCTGCTTCTTCGCCGAGCCGCTCCAGGCCCGAAGCGCCTGATAGACTCCGGCGACATGCTGATCGCCACGTTGATCGGGATCCATGTCGTCGTTGCGCTGCTGCTCATCGTCTTCATCCTGCTTCACGCGGGACGCGGCGGCGGTCTCTCCGACATGTTCGGAGGAGGCGCCGGGGGCCTCTCGGGCGGAACGGCCGTCGAGAAGAACCTCGACCGGATCACCGTGGCAACGGCCGTCGTCTTCGCGGCGACAACGTTCATCCTTGCCTGGCAGTGGGATTAGGACTCCTCGGGGAGCCCGACCCCTCCTGCTGATCTTCGCGCTCGCTACGCTGGCAGGCTCGTGCACGCGAGTCTCGAGTGAGCTTCGGGAACCCTCGGCTGCGGAACCGACACCCGGGCTCACCGAATCGCCCTCCTCGGTCCGGATCGCCGTGGGGCCGATCGGCAGCCTGGATCCGGTGCGCCTGGATTCCTCGGACGCCCTCCTCATCGCGGCGCAGATGTTCGATGGCCTCGTCGACTACGAGCCCGAGACGCTTGCCGTTCGCCCAGCCGTCGCACGAAGCTGGCGGATGCTCGACGGAGGTCGAGCGTTCCGGTTCCGGCTAAGGCTCGGTGTGCGCTTCCACGACGGGACCCAGGTCCGAGCCCAAGACTTCGTCCGTGCCTGGAATCGCATCGCCGACCCCGCGTTCGCGTCACCCTACGCGTTCCTGCTGGAGCCGGTGTTGGGGTACCGCACCACACGATTCGGCGCCGAGGTCCGTCGCCTCAGTGGTCTGGCGGCCACGACCGAACGAACGCTCGACGTTCGCCTTCGCTACGCGTGGCCGGATTTCATCGCGCTGCTCGCGCACCCTGCTCTGTCGCCGGTCCCCGTGACGGCCGGGTTCCCCAGATACTCGGCTCGGCCCATCGGGAACGGCCCGTTCCGTCTCATCGAGGACGTGGGCGCGTCGGACGATGTGCGCCTGGAACGCTTCCCCGACTACTACGGAACCTCCCCGGAGGTGTCAACCCTCACGTTTCAAGCGTTCGACAACCTGAACGAAGCGTGGCCGCAGTTCCTGGCCGAGCGGCTCGATGTCGCTCCGGCGCCCCCTGGACTCGTTTCCGAGGCCGCCGCCAGCTTTGGACGTCGAGGGATGGTCACGCTGTCTCACCTCTTGTATTGCGGCTTCAACCGGCGGCAAGCTCGACTCGCGGACGCGAGGCTCTCTCGTGCGGTCTCACTGGCGATCGATCGGGAACGACTCGTTGCCGGCGTCTACGGGCCGCTGGCGACTCCGGCAACGGGCATCGTGCCGCCGGGGATCCCCGGGGCTCGGGGCGACGCGTGCGGCCGCGACTGCGAGCATGCAATCGAGCGAGCGAGCGAGCTCGTCGAGACGCTTCCACGGGGCTCCCGGTCGTTTCATCTCGACTATGCCGCGTCTCCCGTGGGGGACGAGATCGCGCTCGAGATTCGCCGACAACTCGCTGAGGTCGGCCTACGAGTTCGGCCACGGGCGCACGCGAGCCGTCGATTCTCGGAGCTCTTCCGCCGGAAGAAGCACGAGTTCTTCTGCCTGACTTGGGTCGCGGAGTATCCGCGACAGCAGGCCCTCCTCGAGCCCCTGCTGCTGGGGGAATCGGCCGACAATCGAACCGGGGTCGACCGGCCCGGTCTCAATCAGCTGCTGGCGGCGGCGCGCGAGGAGACGGACGCCGCGCGGCGCGAGGAGCGCTACGCCGAGATCGAGGAGCGGGCGATGCACGCGATGCCGGTTAGTCCTCTCGCGTGGTTCCGCTCTCGGTTGGTGGTCCGCCCGAGCCTGCAGGACTTCACGTTGACGCCGCTCGGCTGGTTTGATGTCGCTGCGCTCTCGACGAGTCCGTAGGCTCCTCGGCGTCCTTGTGGTCGCCTCCCTCTCAGGATCGTGCATTCAGGCGGTCCTCGAAGACGTCTCCCGTCCCGCCCCGCGAGGGACGCTGCGGATCGGCTACCCGGAGGAGCCGGTCTCGCTCGATCCGATCCGTGCCGTTTCACCCGCCGAGCGGGATCTTCTTCGTCCGCTTCTTCCGTCGTTCTTCCTGGTTACCCCCGAGCTCGCGTACGAGCCGTATCTGCTGGCCGAGGAGCCTACGGTCGAGGTCTCCGGGGACCGAATGGTGATTACGTTTCGCATCCGTGATGGTGCTCGGTGGAGCGACGGACGGCCGATCAGCGTACAGGACGTCCGCTTCACGTGGAAGGTCATGACCGACCCGAACCTGCCGGTTGCCGATCGTCACGGCTTCGAGTTCCTCCGGGGTGTCGAGCGAGAGTCGGATCGCATCGGACGCCTCGTCATCAGTCCTCCCTATGCCGGATGGCGAGACCTCTTCTCGGCCGGTCGGTTCGTGTTGCCCGAACATGTCACGGAGTCCGATCCCGTGGGGAGCTGGGACCGCGGACCACCGGTGACTGCGGGGCCGTTTGTTGTCGATCGATGGCGTCGAGGCCTCGCGCTCGTACTCGAGCACGACCCGATGTTCTTCGGTCCGAACCCGCTGGCCGAACGCGTCCGTGTGTTGTTCGTTCCAGATGCGTCCACTGCGGTTGATCTTCTCGAACGCGAACGCCTGGATGCGCTTGCGCCGATGCTCGGTGTCGGTTGGGCGCATCAACTGATGGAGCTGCCGGGAGTCGTGACCGATCGCGCGACCGGTCCGTGGCTCGTCCACGCGGTCACGAACCCGAACGCCGGGCTCGACGCCGGCATCCGCCGTCGAGTTGCGAACGCGATCGATCGCCGGCGATTCGCCGACGTGCTCGTCCGAGGCGACGGCCGACTTGCGAACTCCCTCCTCGCCCCGGGACAGATCGGATATGAGCCGGCCTGGCGTCGGTACCGGCCAAGGAAAGCGACGGTCCTTACGGGCGTCCCTCCAATCACCCTCATCTATCCGCAGTCGGAACTGCTGATCCTTGCTGCCCGGTTCCTCCAGACGCAGCTTGGCCGGGCCGGGGTCGTCGTCGAGCTGATCGGTCTGGACCCCAGCATGTTCTGGGGAGACTGGCTTCCACAGGGACGATTCGACGTCGCCCTCTGGGAGACGAGGAGCGGGGCCTTCCCGTGGCTCGATCGCTGGGTGGACGACGGCGGGACGTCCCCCACCACGCGCTTCTCCGATCGGCGGGTCGATGCGCAGCTTGGCGACGCCGCGGAGGGAGCGGAGTACGACCCGACCGAGCTGGCCGCAGCGGAGCGGCGGCTGGCCCGCCTCGTGCCCCTCCTCCCGCTGTTCCAGCCCACAGCAACTGTTGCCGCGCGCGAGGGTGTGACGGGAATCCAGGCCAACGCCAGCGTCGACGGGACGTTCTGGAACGCTTGGAACTGGTCTCTCGGAGCGTCCTGAGCCCCTGGCTATAATCGCGTCCGCGTCGGAGTGGCGGAATATGGCAGACGCGCTAGGTTGAGGGCCTAGTGGGGCTCACACCCCGTGGGAGTTCAAATCTCCCCTCCGACACGATCTACTTGCGGTTTCTCGGCGGTTTCCTGTTCGAGTGATTTCACCTCGGAGCCCCGCGTCTAACATCCGTCTACCCGCCAAGGAAGCGAGCAACACTGGCCGCCCCTGCGCGAGATGTAAGTCCTGAGTTACACTGACGTAGTTCTCGCGAGCGCGACCCGTTTCGCGCACGGTGTCAGGCAGCAAAAGGTAATCGATGACGAAGCATGATCGGCCCGACTTCGACAAGCTCGAACGCCTCTTCACGGAGCATGAGCCTCCCGAACTGCGTGGGTACGTAGCCGGCGCTGGTGTTGGACGGCCGGCCCTCGCAGGCAGCAGCGTTCCGCCTCTGGGAGTGTCCCAGTTCGCCCCCAGCGGCAAGAACGGGTTGTTCGTTCCGACCGACGCGGCGGGCCCGGGCCCTATCGACTACATCGGAACCTACGTCACCCTGGATCAGTACCTGGACATCGGGCTCCCGTACGAGGAGCTAGTCATGGAGCCGCTGATCGCGCACCTTGCCGCCGCGCACGACCGCGAAACGATGCTCCTCAACCTGGCCCTGCTGAACCGGGTCGCTTCAGATCGTGAGCAGCTGGCGCAGTTGACTCGAGAGTTTCCAGCCATCCTGAAGGACGACGCACGGCACCGATTCGAGTCCCTTATGGGGTCGGACGGCGGCGGGGAGGGCCACCTGATCGTCGCCCGTCACCCGATCCTGGCAGCCATCCGATACCTCTTGACCCATCCTGCAGCAGGAGAGCCTCGCAACCAGTTCCCACCGATGGTTGCCGCCATCTTGTTCAGTCAGGCGGTCGCTATGACCTTGAACGCCGAGCGAGACGGCTCATCGGAAACGCTTGCGGGGCGGCCGGCCCTGCTGGCCCTAGAGGTGGTCCGGGCCAGCTTTCTCTACGAACACGAGGACAGATGGGCGACTATCGATCGACTGGTCCGGCTGTGGAGACGCTTCGGGCCGGCCCTGAGCCGATCCAAGCTCCGCGGCGAGCCCGCCGCCCTCCTGGCGGAAGCCACAGGTCTTGACCTCGAGGAGATCCTTGGTTTGGGATTCGCCCTCCTCGCCCACAGCATGCAGTGGAAACCCGGGAAGCCCCCGTACCTCAAGGCCGACATGGGTTCCGGGATGCCGAAGGAGAAGATCGAAGCGTTCGTTTCGCTGATATCAGCGGATGCTGGACAGTTCGCGGCCGCGTTTCGAACTAGCGCCTCTCGGTTCGACTTCCTCGCCTTTCAGGAGAGACCAGTACTTCGAGCGACCCCGGGCCTGCTCGTCCTTGACGAGGCGTACCTCTGGGAGCGGGTGACAGCTGGCCTGTACTGGATCGTCCATGACCATGAGAAGGCGGGTGGTAGGAAGCGCCGTATTCGTTGGAATCAGGCCTACGGCGAGATGGTCGAGCTGATGGCAGAGAATCAGCTTGAGACGATGGCGCCACCTGTCCTGGGC
>JBOGWA010000041.1:0-3220 GCA_050693155.1 Actinomycetota bacterium
ACGGTGCGTACGCCGGTGTGTCCTTCTGGAAGTAGCGCTGGCCGTCCACGCCATCTGGCGCTCGGATCAACGTGAGCGGTCGATCGCGCAGCCACGGGAGCATGCGATCGGCCACGGAGTCGAGGTAGTCCACGAACGCCCGTTTGGTGATGCCGAGCGCGGGCCAGAGGGGCTTGTCGGGACGGGTGACCTCGACGCGCCTGGGTGCCATCACGCTTCCTACGCCCGCTCGCGGACGACGTGCTCCGGCCGCTTGTCGTCGCGGAGACCGACGTAGCGGGGATGTCGCAGCTTGCCGTCGGGGGTCCACTCGCTGAAGCCGACCTGTGCGACCAGGTCGGGTCGTACCCAGTGCACGCCTTTCATCGACAGGCCCTTCGTGTCGGCGACCGGTGGAACTGACTGTTCAAGGGGGCCGAGACGGTCCGTGAGCATGGCGAGCTCGCGATGACCGAAGCCAGTGCCCACCTTGCCGCCGAACCGCAGCTCGCCGTCCTCGTGGTAGCCAACCAGCAGCGCCCCGAGCCCCGAGCGCGCCCCATGGGGGTCGGTCCACCCCAGCACGACGAACTCCTGCTCGTTCACGCACTTGAACTTCAACCAGTCCTTCGAGCGCGCGTGGGTGTAGGGAGCGGAGGCACGTTTGGCGATCAGGCCTTCCCAGCCCTTCTCGCAGGCGGCGCGGAACGCTACCTCTCCGTCCTCGTCCAGGTGCTCGGAGAAGCGGATCGGGTCCTCGAAGGCGATCGCGCGGCGCAGAACCGACTTCCGCGAGCGCAGAGGCAACGCGGAGAGGTCGTAGCCGTCGAACCAGATCAGGTCGAACAGGTAGAAGAGCACCGGGACGGCCGCGACCTGCGCCGCGCTGGGTCTCGCGTTCTGCATCCGCTCCTGCAGGCGTGCGAACGAGGTGACTTCTCCTCGGAAGGCGACGATCTCGCCGTCCGCGATCAGCGGAGCGGTGTCGTCCCGCCGAACGGCCTCGACCAGATCGGGATAGTGCGACGTGCGGTCCTTCTCGTTCCTCGTGATCAACCGGACGATCGTGCGCCGTCTCCACAGGAGCGAGCGCTGACCGTCGAGCTTGGGCTCGAACACCCACGCGGGGTCGGAGAAGGCGCGCTTGGCCAACGTGGCCAGCATCAGCGGTGTGAAGGCCGGCATGGCGCGACGCCGCAGCAGTCGCCGATCGCGTGCGTCGAGTTCCTCGAGGATGGGGTGCATGTGGTTGGTATGTACTGGCGTCGGCCCGCATCGTACGTCTCGCTCCGCCGATGGGTCTCCTCTCACGGCCAGGACCGGGTGTGCCTCGGCGGGAACGGATGGCGGTGGATGGCGGCAGCGGTGCTTGTCATTTTGGAGGCAAGATTGGCGGCCGTTGTCGCGACGAAGTCGTGTCCGAGACGGGACGGAGAACGGGACGAGTGATGACGAGGACCGCCCGAGATCGCCGTTTAGGCCATCTACCTGTAGGTTTGCTGGTGGCTCCCCGGGACTCGAACCCGGAACCTGCCGCACCGGGGACTGGGCCTGGCGATACCTCGAGGCGAGCAAAGGGTCGGTCCTGCAGCCAGAGGAACGATGATCAGGCGACGAGATGTGCTCGGTGGTCTCATGCACGAGTACGTCTGGGCCGCATGAATGCGGCCGGGGTCTGGGCGAACACGACCCGGGAATCCTCCGTGGGGTAAGTTGCGATCGGTTCGGTGCCCGGAACGATCGCCGCCACCCCGACGAATAGACTCGTCACGACACGTGAACGAACCGCCCATTGCCATGCCAGACTCGGTTCGGAGAGCTGTCCGACGCCACCTTGGGAGCTCGTTACGCTCTACCACCTGACTCCGACCGCTGAGGCGAGGAACTTCATCAGAGGGGCGATCTTGCCGCAGCTCTGAAGGAACGTCTTCATGAAGTCCGGCCCGATCATCTGTTCCTTAGTCAGTCGTACAGATGATGTGAAGCTCTTGCGCTTGATGTCCTCGATCATCGGATGGTCCGGATCGAACCCCCGCGGGGGTCGCTTCAGGGCGTCTTCCCCGTGGTCGAGTTCCCCGCGCGCCTTCCGCCATTCCAACGGCCTTTCGGCGATCCGCTCCCGGATCTTCTGCAGGACCTTCGGCTCCGGCATCCAGATGCCGCCGGAGACGAAGCAGCTAGCCGGCTCGAGGTGCAGGTAATAGCCGGGGCCGTGGACGCTCTTTCCGCCAAGCTGGAAGTGGGCCCCGGCGTAGGTCTTGTAGGGGCTCTTGTCCTTCGAGAACCGCACGTCTCGGTAGATGCGGAACATCGACCCTCCGGTCGGACTCGGATCGGCCATGAGGTTGCGACTGATCTTCTTCAGCTCGGGGCCGGCGTCCGCGATGAACTCCAGGAACGGTTCCTTGACCTTCTCTTCGTAGCGCTCCTTGTTCGCGTTGAACCAAGCCCGATCGTTGTTGCGCTTCAGATCGTTGAGGAACTCGAATGATCCCGCCTCGAAGTATCTCACCCGCCCCCTCCTTCGCCGATCGCTGCGAGCACCCGAGTCGGCGCCGCTCGACGTTGGCTCGCTCTGGTCGAAGAGGCGCAAGCCTTCGTCGGCTCACCCTGAGTATCCCGGTCTTGACTGGGAGCATGAGCGTGACGCTATTTTACCTAGCGGTTACTTAACGGGAGGGTTGAATGGCTGCGGTGACCGATCGACTGGACCGCACGTTCGCCGCTCTCGCGGATCCCACGCGGCGGGCGATTCTCGCCCGGCTGGCGGCGGGGAAGGCCTCGGTCACCGAGCTGGCGGAGCCGTTCGAGATGAGCCTGCCGGCGGTTTCGAAGCACTTGAAGGTGCTGGAACGAGCGGGGTTGATCGCGCGGGGCCGGGAACGGCAGTGGCGGCCCGCCCGACTCGAAGCGGGCCCGCTCAGGGAGGTCGCCGAGTGGACCGAGCGGTACCGGCGGTTCTGGGAGGAGAGCTACGACCGCCTGGACCAGTACCTGGAGGAGCTCCAGGGGCGAGGAAAGGAAAAGGGGGATGGGCGGAAGCGGTAGCAACGCGCTTACGGTGACGACGCCGTCGGACCGGGAGATCCTCATGACCCGTGTCTTCGACGCCCCGCGCGACCTCGTGTTCGAGGCACACAGCTCGTGCGAGCATCTTTCGCACTGATAGGGCCCAAGGAAGTACGAGGTGGCGAGCTGCGAGGTGGACTTCCGTACCGGCGGGGCGTGGCGGATCGTGCAC
>JBOGWA010000042.1:0-9852 GCA_050693155.1 Actinomycetota bacterium
GCTCGCGCTCTCGCTCCTCGTCTCGCTGTCGTTCGCGTCGCTCGGATCGTTCGTCGCGCTCCGGACGGGATCCAGTGAGGCGGTCCAGGGCGTGTTTCCGCTGTTCTTCATCCTCATTGGGTTCTCATCGTTCTTCCTTCCGAGGGAGATGCTCGGCGCCGGGTGGTTCAAGACGATCGCGACGTACAACCCGGCGTCGTACCTGATCGAGGGACTGCGCAGCCTGATCATCACCGGGTGGGATGGCCGCGCGTTGCTCTTGGCGCTCGCGATGGGAACCGGGATCACGCTCTTCGGACTCTCGATCTCGGTTGCGGCGCTTCGGACGAGGTTGGTGAGGTCATGAGATCGTTCATCTCGGTCACACTCGCGGTCGCCGGCAGGAATCTGAAGACGGCGCTCCGGAACCCGTCGCTTCTGTTCCCGCCGCTCATCGCGCCGCTCATCTTCTTCGCGGTGTTCGCGGGAGGGCTCGGCACGCTCGGGAGGGCCCCGGGATTCGACTTTCCTGCGGGGTACACCTCCTTCAGCTGGGTGTTCATGTCGTTCCAGGCCGCGGCCTTCAACGGCGTGTTCGCCGGGTTCTCGCTTGCGCAGGACTACGAGCGAGGATTCACGCCGCGGTTGATGCTCGCGGCGCCCCGTCGGGGAGCCCTCATCTCGGGCTACGCGCTCTCGGCATTGGCGCGAACGGCGCTCAGCCTCGTGATCCTTTTCGTGGCCGGCGTTCTCGCAGGGATGCGGTTGGAGGGATCCGCACTCGAGATCGCTGGGATCTTCGTGCTCGCGCTCGCGTTCGGGGTCGTCGCCTCACTTTGGGGCGTCGGCGTCGCCTTTCGAACGCGAACGATCCAGGCGGCCCCCGGCATGCAGATCCCGATCTTCCTCGCGATGTTCTTCGCGCCCGCGTTCGTGCCGCTCGCGCTGCTCACCGGCTGGATCCACGGCGTGGCTACGTACAACCCTGTGACCTACCTGCTGGAGGCCGGGCGCGGATTCATCGCCGGGCATCCCACCGACGTCGTCCGGGCATGGACGATCGTCGCGGTGCTGCTTCCGCTGCTAACGCTCTGGGCGCGCCTCGGTCTCAGGCGCGCCGAGCGCTCCGCGGCCTAATCTCCCGCCGGGCTAGGACGCAGGCGGCTCGGGCTCGATGATCGAGAACATCGCGCCCTGCGGGTCCGTGAAGCCGGCGAACGTGCCGACCTTCTCGAGGGTTCTCGTCAAGATCGTCTGGCCGCCGAGCTCCTTGGCCTTCTCGACTGTGGCCTTGGCGTCGGCGACGCTGAAGTACTGGGTCCACATCGGTGGCGTGCCGGCGGCGTCTGGGGGAGTGGCGAAGAGTCCCGCCACCTGTTTCTCGCCCACCTTGAAGGTCGTGTAGGGACCCGGTCCCCAGTCCTGGGTGTCTCCCGTCCAGCCGAAGACCTGCTCGTAGAAGGCCTGTGCCTTCGAGGTGTCCGGGACCATGAGCTCGTTCCAGCTCGGTGCGTTCACCTCTCCGTACAACTCCCATCCGCTCCGCTCTTGGCCGAACTGCCAAAGGCCAAGGGCAGCGCCGGTAGGGTCGGTGAGAAACGACATGCGGCCGTACTCCATGACGTCGAAGGGCGCCATCATGATCGTCGAGCCAGCCTCCTCTGCCGCCTTCGTCTTCGCATCGACGTCATCCACCGCGATGTACTGGTTCCAGTTTGGCGGGCCGCTCGGGGCGCCCTCGGGAGGCTCGAAGCATGCACCAACGCCCTTTCCGTTCGCCCTGAAGAGGTTGTATACGCCCCCCGGGATCTCCCGCGCGTCGACCTCCCAGCCGAAGAGTCCCGTGTAGAAGGCCTTCGCGCCTTCCGCGTCCGACGTGCTGAGCTCGGCCCAGCAGAACGATCCCTGTTCCCATCGATCGACTTGCGGCATCGCTTCCTCCCTCGAATCGGACTTCTTAGACCATATCAGGTTCGAGCGAATGGTCGCTGACCGATTCGTTTAAGGCTGTCTGAACCTCGGGCGCCGGGTAGCCAGTTGCCCCCCTTCTCTATTGCAATACAATGCAGGAAGCGTGGTGGCTGAGGCGCTCGCGAACGGCTTCGAGTTCGGGGTCGTCGTTTCCGCACTGCTCTTTGGCCTGCGGCACGGGATCGACTGGGATCACATCGCGGCGATCACCGACATTACCGGGTCCGTTGCGGATCGCAGACGGGCCTTCTTCTACGGGACCCTGTACGTCCTCGGGCACGCGGCGGTCGTGTTCGCACTCGGCGTGATCGCGATCGTGCTCGGCGACCGGCTGCCCGAGAGCGTGGACGCCACCATTGGAAGGGTGGTCGGCGCCACGCTGATTCTTCTCGGGATCTACGTGTTCGTGTCCCTCGTGCGCCACGGCCGGGACTTCCGGATGCGAAGCCGGTGGATGCTGGTGTTCGCTGGGGTTCGCCGGGCGGCTCGTTGGGTGCGCGAGCGGGTTGGGACTGCCCGTGGTCCGGTCTCGGCGTCGATGCCGTCCGCGGGCGGGGGTGAGATGCCGGCTGAGGATGCCTCGATGATGCACCACGGCCACCACGGCAGGCCGGGTCACCACCACCACGAGAGGCCGGAGCCCGGCCACGACGATCTCCCGGAGTACGGGCGGGCGACGAGCCTTGGCGTCGGGATGATCCATGGGATTGGCGCGGAGACGCCGACGCAGGTCCTCATCTTTCTCGCCGCCGCCGGAGCCGGCGGAGTCGGCGCCGGAGTCGCCGCGCTTGTCGCGTTCGTGATTGGCCTGATCGTTTCGAACTCGGCGATCACGATCGCCTCGATCGCCGGGTTCGTGTCGGCGCAGCGGAACTTCGGGGTCTACGCGACCGTGGCGGTCGTGACGGGAGTGTTCAGCCTCGTGGTCGGCACGATCTTCCTGTTCGGCGCGGACAGCATCCTGCCCGCGTTCTTCGCCGGCTAACGCCGGCTATTCGGCCGTGGAGTGTTTGTGGCGCCAGGCCTCGCGGCGTCTGGCCCGCGCGATGGCGCCGATCGCGGGCGCAACGACCATCCACAGGGCGATCGTCGCGACTAGGGCGGTCCCGTACCCAAACGGCTTGATGCCGATGTCATCGGCGAGGACACCCGCGAAGATCATCATCAGCCACGCGGCAAGGAAGAAGAACCCGCCGGCCGCCGGCAGCATGAAGAACGGACTCATTCGTGCCCCCTTTCCGGGCCTGTCCGCTTTCGAGGATGTCACACCCGATCTCGACCTGTGGGAGGCTTGGCGCGATGGCTGAGACCATGCTCGCGGCGCGCTTCACGGAATCCGGGAAGCCTCTTTCGCTGGAGCAGATCCCGATCCCGAGCCCGCGGGCGCACGAGGTCCTCGTCCGGGTAGCGGCCTGCGGGATCTGCCTATCGGACGTGCATCTGATCGAGGGATCGGTTCCGCCGATCGTCTCGCCCGTCACGCCCGGCCACGAGGCCTGCGGACTCATTGCGAAGACCGGCCTCATGGTGAGCGGCTGGTCCGAAGGGGAACGAGTCGTCATGACGGGCGGACGGTACTGCGGCGTCTGCAAACGGTGCGGGACGGGCCGGTACGAGGACTGCATCGCGTGGGAGCTCCTCGGATTCCATTACGACGGCGCGTGGGCGGAGTACGTGGTCGCCCCGGCGCTCGCCCTCTCGCGTGTGCCGGACGGGATTCCCTCGGAGCAGGCCGCAATCCTTGCCGACGCGGTGGCGACTCCCTACGCGGCGCTCCTGGAGACCGGGGGCCTGCAGGTAGGAGAGTCGGTCGGGCTCTGGGGAGTCGGCGGGCTCGGAACCCACGCCGTTCAGCTCGCTCGGCTCATGGGCGCGGCGACGATCGTCGCCGTCGATCCGCTCGATGGCGCGAGGAAGCGAGCCCTCGATCTCGGGGCCGACGTCGCGCTCGACCCTGGTGACGAGGAGTTCACCGCCCGAGTGATGGAGGCGACCGACGGCCTCGGCCTCGACCTGGCGCTCGACCTGATCGGCAAGAACGACGCGATCAAGCAAGGGGTCATGTCCCTCACACGGGGCGGCAGGTGCGTCGTCGTCGGGCAGTCGGCCGAGCGGATCGAGCTCGGCCCGGCGGTGCTCTTCAGCACGAGGGCGACGAAGCTCCTCGGGCACCTCGGCTACCGCAAGCGCCACCTGGACGATCTCGTTGGATTGGTCGCGAACGGCCGCCTCGACCTCAGGGGATCGATCACCGACATCATCCCTCTCACCAAGGTCAACGAGGGCGTTCGCCGGCTTCGTGAGAAGGACGGCGACGTCATCCGAATCATCGTGAAGCCCTGAAGGCCCGGGGAGGAAGGAAGCGGCCGAAATGAGGGAGAATCTTTATTCGGTGCCCGCAAACGAAGGAAGGAGATTCCTCATGCGCCGCAGATTGCCGATCCTTCTCGCTTGTTCGCTCCTCGTTGCGCTCGTGCCACTCGCCGGTGCGGGCGCTGTGAAGAAGAGGGTTGCGTGTCCGACCGTCAAGCCCCCGCCCGTCTCGTTCAACGAGCCGATCTATATCGACCGCCAGCGTGCGGGCGGCGAGCCGGTGAGCGTCGTGGCGCAGGACGGCTCGATCGTCGTCTCCGCCCACGCCGGCACCACGCACATCTACAAGAACCCCGAGGCGCTCCCGGGAGCACGGGACTTTGCCGTCGGCTACTTCAACCAGACGCTCAACTGGCGTTCCGACGACGGCGGAAGGACCTGGCAGTACATCGGCGTCCTCGGCCAGCGAGAGGGGCCGCACACGCTTACCTCGACCGGGTTCTCCGACCCCGATCTCACGATGGACGCGGGGGGGAGGATCTACAACGTCGAGATCGACCTCGCGAACGACTCCGTCTTCTCGAGCGTCGACGACGGACAGTCGTTCCCGTTCGCGAACCCGATCCCGTCGCCCGGCGATCGCCCCTGGGTCACCGGAGGCGAGGCTGAGGAGGTCTACCTCTACGTCAACTCTCTGCCGCATGCGCTCTACCGTTCGACCGACGGCGGTCTTACGTTTCTGCCGCTTCCCGCTCCGCCGGCCACGAGCAAGCTCGTGGTCGACCCGCTCAATCCAACGGCCGGGCTCATCGGTCCGGCGGGTAGTGGATCGATCGTGATCAGCGACGACAAGGGGCAGACGTGGACCACCTACGACGGCGGCCAGCTCGGCTCCGCGACGCAGTTCTTCGATCAGATCGGCGTCGACAGCGCCGGCAACGTCTATCAGGCAGCTGCGGGCGGATACAACGGGTCAGGCGACGCCGACCTGAGCGATGGCCAGGTGACCTTCGGGTACTTCAACCGGGAGACCGAGAAGTGGAACAAGCAGGGCATCATCATCCCGACGCCCGAAGGTGACGCGCTCTGGCCGTGGATCGCGGCCGGGGACGAAGGGAAGGTCGTGGTGGTCTGGTACCAGCGACTGAAGGACGAGCCGGAGAACTTCTACATCTACGCGGCCTACACCCACAATGCGCAGGGAACGGTCGTGAGGTGCTCAGACGGATCGGAGCAGTTCGTCGAACCGCAGTTCACCGTCGTCAATGCCTCCGGGCGGCCGATCGCGGCGGGGCAGATCTGTCTCGCCGGGACGGCCTGCAACGCCGGCACCGATTTCGAGGCCAGCGACCGGAGACTCGGGGACTTCTTCACGGTCAACTTCGACACGAAGGGGAGGCTCTTCATCGTGTCCGGGGACACGATGCTCGAGAACCCGCTCGGAGGACCGAAGCCGGTCGGCAACCCGATCTTCATCAGCCAGAAGAAGGGGCCCCCGATCATCGCGAAGCCGATCAAGACACGCGAGACGCGCTGCCTCTGGCCGGTCCCGACCTGCTAGCGGGAACCACCGCCGGGCCAGGCCATTCGCGAGCGATCCGTCCCGCCACGAGGCCCGCTATAAGTCTTTGACGTATACATGCGATAGACTTGCTCCATGCATCGACACCGGGGATACGCGCAGCCCCGGGCCCGATGGAGAACGGGCCGGGGGTGGGTTGTGCGAGCGCGGGTGGAGCGCTTCGTCGAGCCCGCCGTGCTCCTCCTCCTCCGCGAGGGTCCGCGACACGGCTATGAGCTCCTCGACAGCATCCCCCAACTGGCCGGGGAGGCGGGTGTGGACATCGGGAACCTCTACCGGATGCTGCGCGCGCTCGAGGCCGAAGGCCTCGTGAGCTCCGAGTGGAGCGCCGACCTTCCCGGCCCGGCGAAGCGCACCTACCGGCTGACGGATGCGGGCAAGCGGCTGCTCACCAGGTGGGCGGGCGCGCTACGAGAGGTCGATGACGGCATCACACGGTTTCTGAACCGCTACGACGAGACGGAGAGGGGGTGAAGAACGTGGGGCACTGGCACGGCCATCAACGCGGACACGGATCCGGCCGAGGATACGGCTACTACGGATGCGGTCCGGGCGGGCGCCGCTTCGATCGCGAGGCCTGGCTTCGGTATCTCGAGGAGTACCAGAAGGACCTCGAACAGGAGGTCGCCGACGTGGCGGAGCTCATCCGCCGCCTGAAGGAGAAGCTTCCGGACGAGCAACCGACCGAGACGGCAAGCGTCTAGCTTTCATACAAACGGCGACGCCGGTGGCCGAACGGCCACCGGCGTCGTGCGCTTCCCGATCTTCGGTCTAGCGATCTCGGTTCGGCTCGTGAGCGACGGACTCGTCGTAGTACACGCGCTGGCCCACGTCCTTTGTCCGGAGGTTGGTGATCCACCAGTCCACGGAATCGCTGAAGTTCGTGGCGTGGACCCCAAAGGGGCGTCTCGTCACCCTGTTGTCGTGGATGTAGAGGTCGCCCTTGTCCACCTGACCGAGCCGGATCCCCGCCCCCTGGCTTCCTCCGAAGAGGTCGTCGAAGATGTTCCGCTCGGCCTGGGGGGTTGGGGGTGCGCCGAGGATCGTGTTCTCGGCGATGTGCAGATCGATGTCCGTTGCCCGCTCCACGAGGATCCCGTCGAGCCAGCTCGTGAAGGCCCGGGTGTCATCGGCGAGCTGGATCAGGTTGCCCTGGATCATGAAGTGCCCGCGGGTGGTCCGGATGTGTCGCGGATCGTCTGCATTGAAGACGTCGACGAAGATCCCGGCGCCCTCCAGCTTGTTCTCACGAATGAACACGTTCGTGAAGTGCACGTGTGGCTCATTCAACCGCTCGTCCGTCTCCGACGCCGCGGTCCGGTCGTTCGCCGCGTGGTTCTGGTCCGTGTACCGGATCGCATAGGTGTTCGTGGAGAAGACCCGGTTGTTCTCGATGTAGACCTGGTGGTACCGGAGCCTGTGGATGTTCTTGCCTGACGTGCGGCCCCGATGGTCGTGCGAGGTGTCCGCGAACGACGAGCTGTGGTTATGGCCGTGCAGGGTCGCGTCGATGTAGCCGTAGAAGATGTTCTTGTAGAGACGGCCGCCGTTGAAGCCGTCGAAGTTCATGGCCTGCCTCGAGCGACTGCCGTCCGGGTTGCCGACGACGTTCCACGCGAACAGGCCGTTCCAGTGCCGGAGCTGGCCGACGCGTCCGAACGTGTTGTTCACGATCTTGCCGGACGTCGGGAGGCCCTTGCGCGGGATGTTCTGGTTGACGCGAAGGTCCGCCACCATGTTGTCGTAGACGTTCACCCGGTCTCCGACCCAGTTCAGGATCATCTGTCCGGTGACCTGGTTGTCGTAGATCTCCACCCACCTGCTCGTGTCGTGGATCTCAAGATGGTTGAGGCGCCAGCCCGAGATGATGTAGGGGTGGGCTTGGGAGCCGCTTCCCTTGATCACACCGTGCGCGCGGTCGAAGTCCTTGTTCTTCTCGATGAGGATGACGTCGCCTTGCCGGTACTCGTCTTTCGGCGCGGCGCTGGCGCCTCCCATGAGCGCGGCCGGAGCCGACGTCGCGACGACCGCGACCGCGAGAAGACCGATCAGCCGACGGAGCTTGCGGGGGGACGACATGAACCCACCTCCTCGAGAGAATGTGACACGAAAATCCTCTCACACCCATCGATCGTTCGCCAGCGGACAAATGGGACATGGCTGGCTGGAGCGTGAGGAGCGAGTACCCTGCGTCACACAGTGGCCAAGGTCGCCGGCATGACCCCGCAACTCGTCATCCGGAGCTACCTCGTCATTTCCGGGCTCTTCACGCTCTCCGCCTCGATTATCTGGGGCGTCAACACCCTCTTCCTTCTCAACGCCGGGCTCGACATCTTCGAGGTGTTCATCGCGAATGCCGCCTGGACCGCCGGTATGGTCGTCTTCGAGATCCCGACCGGACTGCTTGCCGATACACGCGGACGCCGCGCCTCCTTCCTTCTCTCGGTCTCCGTGTTGGGAGTCGGGACGCTCGCCTACGTCGGGATCGCAGCGATCGAGGGTGGAGTCATTCTGTTTGCGATCGTCTCGGTCGTCCTGGGACTCGGCTACACGTTCTATTCCGGCGCGGTTGAGGCCTGGGTCGTGGATGCGCTGCACGCGACGAAATACCGCGGCGACCTCGATCGGGTCTTCGCCAGGGCCGGGGTGATTTCCGGTGCGGCGATGCTCACCGGAACGATCGGGGGTGGACTCCTGGGCACGCTGGACCTCTCCTGGCCGTACGTCACCCGAGCCGTACTCCTCTTCGGGGCGTTCGCCGTCGCGTGGGGGACGATGAAGGATCTCGGGTTCACTCCTCGGACCATGCAAACGAATGCGATCGCCCGGGAGATGCGTGGTGTTGCCCGGGCCAGTGTGAAGTTCGGATGGCGGCAGCCTTCGGTGCGGCTCATCATGCTCGCTTCGTTCGTGCAGTTCGGCGTGTTCGCCTGGGCCTTCTACGCGTGGCAGCCGTACCTGCTCGAGCTGCTCGGGCGGAACCTGATCTGGGTGGCGGGACTGTTCGCCTCGCTGATCGCCCTCATGCAGATCGTGGGGAGCTCGATCGTTGGCAAGATCGCGAAGCCGGGTGGGCGTCGCACCTCGATCATGCTCGCGGCCGCGGTCGGGATCGCCGTTGCGTTCGCGGGGATGGGTCTTACCGACAACTTCTGGCTCGCAGGCGGGCTCTTCCTTGCTGCCACCCTCGTCGCGTCGGTCGCGGGCCCGGTCAAGCAGGCGTACCTGCATCAGAAGATTCCGTCGGCCCAGCGCGCTACGGTGGTTTCTTTCGACTCCCTCTTCGGGAGCCTCGGTTCGGTGTTCACGCAGACGGGACTCGGCTACCTCTCTCGAGCCCGCTCGATTGCGATCGCGTTCGTCGTCAGCGGTGTCTACGCGACCGTTGCGATTCCGATCACCTCAGGTATTCGTCGGCTGCGGGAACGTGCGGACCGGATCGCGGGCAGAGGCGTGGAGGACGGCGGGCCGGTCAAGAAGGTCCCCCGCGCCAAGAAGGCGCCGCGGAAGGCCGTGAAGACCGCCTCGGCAGCTCGCAAACGGGGAGCGAAGAGTCGGGTTTGAAAACTCGCGCGCCCGCTACTAGGCTCGGGCGCGCCGGGGTGTTGCCCCGAGTTCTCACCCGAAGAGAGAGGGGAAGAATGAGTCGCAGGCTGCTACCGATTGCGATCGCTTCCGCCGGGCTCCTGCTCCTGGCGGCGTGCAGCAATGCGCTCGCGGACAACCCACGCGTGTTCTTCGGGGAGCCGAAGCACGGCGCCGTCGTCACGAGTCCGGTCTTCATCGCGATGGAGGCGGAAAACTTCACGATCGAGCCGGCGGCTCGCGGTGTTCACGAGGGCGCTGGACATTTCCATCTCATGGTCGACACGCCCTGTGTTCCCTTCGGCATGACGGTTCCCGCGGACGAGAACCATCTGCACTTCGGAAACGGGACCGACGTCTGGTCACTGATCCTGGAGCCGGGCGAGCACTCCCTCTGCTTGCAGGCCGGCGACGCCGCGCAC
>JBOGWA010000043.1:0-22471 GCA_050693155.1 Actinomycetota bacterium
CCTCCGGACGAGCCAAGCTCGGCCGAGACCGACCTGGTCCCCTCGTCGATTCGGTAGTGCGCCGTCACCGTAATCGGGCCGCGCCTGCTCATGATGACGCCGTCGGCGTGCTCTGTCCGAACGACGACGACCAGCTCGACATCGGTTCCACCGATGGCCGCCGGCGGAGCCTCATGCGTCAGCGCCAGGTCCTCGTGACCGAAGGCGGGCGCAACCGAGAAGAGCACAACGACCGGGACGAGCACGCCGAGTCGCCTGAGGGTCCGGCCCGTCGAGCGCGCGGCCGTCTGCGTCTCCTGCTGCTCCAATCCACGCGTGTTCATGGCGCCTCCCTTTCCTAGAAGGTGACCGTAGGCGCACGGCTTGCCCCGTTCGTTGGCGCGCCCGACAGAATGAGTGTCTGATTCGTGACAGAGTTAGCCCGTGAACGACGCGATCTCCTCGCCCCTTCTGCAAGGCCTGCCGAGCGAAGACGTCGAGCGGTTGCTCTCGGCTGCCAGGCGTCGCCGATTCTCGAAGGGCGAGGTTGTCTTCCACGAAGGAGACCTCGGCGACAGCCTGCACCTGATCGAGAAGGGCCGGTTCGCTTCCCGGATCACGACGGCTGAAGGGGAGACAACGACGCTGTCGGTGCTCGGACCGGGACAGGTCTTCGGTGAGCTGGCGCTCGTCCGGGCAGACTTTCACCGGATGGCGACCATCGTCGCCCTCGAGCCCGCAGAGACCCTCGCTGTCGAACGGGGCGAGTTCGACCGGCTTCGAGAGGCCCACCCGGAGGTTGCGAACGTGCTTCTCCGCATCGTCGCGGACACCGTGGAACGCCTGGCCCAGCGAGTGTCGGAAGCCTTCTACGTCCCTGCCGAGATTCGGGTCCTCCGACAGCTCCTGCGCCTTGCAGACATCTACGCAGACGAAGGTCCCGAGGCGATCGTGCCCATCACCCAGGAGGACTTGGCGGGCATGGCCGGGGCCTCACGCGGGACGGTCAATCGCGTTCTCCGCCAGGAGGAGGGGCGAGGGACCATCTCGCTCTCGCGTGCTCGGGTCCGACTCATCGACCGCGAGCGCCTCGAGAAGCGAGCTCTTTCCTAGGTCCCGGCTAGAGGCCGAGCTGCTGGCTCGCTAGGTAAGGTCCGAGGCTCTAAAAATCAAGCCATAGCCCGACGGCTCCGTGGTCCCTCACTGCCGTCGTCGTGGCGTACCACGCACCAACCCCCTTTGGGCAGCAGGTCCAGTTCGTTGTTGTCATCACTACTCCCCGCCCAGGAAAAACATCCGTCACCCCGTCTCCTGTGGGGCAACCCGGCATGAAGGCCGATTCCTCCGAAGGCGTTAGCAGATCGTCGTGGTAGTAGAAGCAGTCCCCCCACGTAATTGCCGCTGGATAAAGGTCGCCAATCCCCCACAGACCAAGAAACGCAAAGTCTGAACTACCCCTATCAAGGTCGGTGTAGTCACCCGCTGAGTAGATGTTTGGATTGCTCCCCGGAGCAACACGTGGTGTCAGGGTTCGAATCTCATACTCGACGGGGTCGGTTGGAACCACAATGATCTGTCCCTCGAGACCTCGAATCCTCAACGTGACCGTTCCAAGCGATCCGTCCGCAATCACATACAGACGATATGCACCTCGGGGGAGGAACCGTTCGAAGCCATAGACCCGAGTAACGGTGGTTCTCTTCTTGGGGGCGGTGCAACCTTTACGGGTACACCTGCTTAGCGTGAGATTAGCCACGGTCACTCCCCTACCTGGCTGTGCCCCATTCCTAACCAGGAAGAAACCTCGAATCCGCCCCGCGCCCGACGTTTCTGACTCAAAGTCGCGAGAGAAATCGATTCGTTTCGGAATGTAGACAAGCGTAGACCTAGTAGTGCGCGTCGTGAACGTCGATACGCTCCCTAGCGCCGACACGGATTTCTCCCCAGTCAAGGGCTGCGAAATCGCAACTCCCGCCGTGCCCACCGCGCCCGCGATCATAAGAACGAGAAGTGAAAATAGCCCTGTCTTAAGGCGTGAAGGGCTGCGAGCAGTCGCGTGACGACTCTGCGGCACATCAAGCAACGGCCTTAGCATGGCTGGTTCCGAACGTAGCGTTCCAACTTGGATTGTCACAGCATGAGCCCGAGCGCTCAGTCAACCCCTGCCCGGATCAACCCAGCCACTGAACACCAGTCAAAGTACAAGGCACGCGATGGCTACCCTATCGCTTCGGGCTGAGCCCGAATGCACCACCTCTCCCTGCTCGTTGGCAGCGAATCCCTTGGCGAAGGTTCGGTAGTAGTAGGAGCCCTCGATGCAGCCGACTCTTGCTTCCGCCGCGGCCCCATCGGAATCCGGGAACTGCCTAACTTGGCAAGGATGCAGCTTATGCCAGACACCAGAGATCCTGACGTGGATGCACGTCGTGGCTGAGACGAGCGCGTGTCGTTTCTCACAGATGAACCCGCCCCACCCGCGGACAAAGTTTCCCGAACGCCCGGGATCGTCGGCAAACGGATCACAATCCCCGTGAAGAAGCGAATCGGCAATCAGCACCAGGAGCCACACATCGGCTTCGACTCCCGGATCATCTGCCCTCTCCTGGACGCAGGTTACGACCGTCGTTTGCCAGTCAGAGCCGCAGAGGCTGACCATGACCGTGTCCACGAGTTCCGCGATCAGCTGCACAATCGGCTCAGCTTTTTCCTGGGCGCAGGCGACCAATGTGGTTGCGAACTTCCAGTCTGGGCCACAGAGGTTCGTCATCAATTGGTCAACAGTGATGAGAAAAGGACCCGTCTCTTCCTGGGCGCAGGCGACCAGTGTCGTTTTCCAGTCTGGTCCGCAAATACCCGTCATGACCTCCTCGACAAATTCGACTAAGTCGTCCGCAGTCTCTGTTGCCAAGACGCACAGTTCATAGAGGTCTCCGCTTATGGCGGCGAGCGGGTTGCAGGGAGTCGTAGTTGTGGGCGAGGAGGGATCCTGCCCTTCCCGCTCCTCTGTGAATGTGGGATATGAAGAGAGGACAGGTTCGGAATTCGATGAGGGCTCAATCGCGGACTCCCCCTCCTCGGCACCCTCCGACGCCGGTTGAGTTTCGGGCTGGGGACTGGACTCAGGCGAAGGACTGGGTTCTGGCTGCTGGGCGAGCGAGCGTGAAGTCGAACTCAGTGCAAAAAGAGAAAACGCCACAAACAGCGGAGGGAAAATCTGGACGAACCGCAGGGACCTTCTCTTACCCAACATCGCCTCACCCCTTTGTGGGCTGGGGGTGAGACGGGGTCCCCCGCAGTGTGGACTCGGTCAGGCGAACTATGAACTCGCGGATGCGCCAATGTCGAATCCGAGATAAGACGGCGAAGAAGAGCTTGAAACGGTGCGCCTAAGGCTCGACCGGCTAGAGGCCGAGCTGCTGGCTGACCAAGTAGAAGTAGAGCCCCTGGGCGGCCATCAGCTCCCCGTGGCTCCCGCGCTCCACGATCCGTCCCCGTTCGAGAACCAGAATCACATCGGCTCCCCGAACCGTGCTCAGGCGGTGCGCGATGACGAAGGAGGTCCTGCCCGCGACGAGTTGATCGATGTTCTCCTGAACCGCACGCTCGGACTCGCTGTCGAGCGAGCTCGTCGCCTCGTCGAAGACGAGCACCGGCGGGCGCCCGTAGAGAGCGCGGGCGATCGCGATCCGCTGCGCCTGCCCCCCGGAGACCCGAACCCCGGTCTCCCCAACCTTCGTCTCGTAGCCGAGGGGGAGCCGGTCGATGAACTCGTGCGCGTTCGCCACCCGAGCCGCCCACTGGACGCGCTCCATGTCGGGTTCTTCGTCGGCAAGTGCGACGTTGCGAGCGATCGTCTCGTCGAAGAGATACGTGTCCTGGAGGACGAAACCGATCTGGCGTCGGAGCTGCTGGTAGTCAAGCGTGCGCATGTCCACGCCGTCGTATAGAACCTTCCCCTCCGTGGGCTCGAGCAGACCCGCGAGGCACTTCACGAGCGTCGTCTTCCCCGAGCCGCTACGCCCCACGATGGCAACGTTGGCCCCGGGCGGCGCGTCGAAGCTCACGTCTTCGATGATCGGAACCGCGCCCGCGCCCGGGTACCGGAAGCCGAGGCCATGGACGCTGACGCGGCCCTCGGTCGTGGGGACCGGTTTCAAGCGCGCCCGATCCCAGCCCTGCTCCGGCTCGTGCTCAAAAACGTCGTTCACGCGGTTGAGCAGCACCGTGCTGAACTGCAGTTCGTCCCAAAGAGCGAGGAGCATTTGCAGGGGGCCGAGTGCGAGAAGCACGAGGGCGTTGAACGACACGAACTGCCCGATCGTGAGGCTCCCATCCAACACCTGATTCGCTCCGACCCAGAGGAACAGGACAAGCGCCAGGAAGGAGACCACGTACACCGCTCCTTCGTAGAGCATCATCGTGAGGTCGGCCCGGAACACGCGCGTGGCCAGCTTTCGGAACTGCCCGAGGATTCGGTTCCGGAGCGTGTCTTCGGCTCCCATGGCCTTGACCGTCTCGATTCCTTTGATCGCGTCGATCTGCTGGGAGTGGTACCGGCCGAACGCCTCCTCGAGCCCATCGAAAATCGGACGAAGACGCTTCACGGAGAACCGCATGAGCGCCAGATAAAGGGGCGCCGTAGCCAGGAACACGAGCGTCAGGAACCACGAGTAGATAAGCATCAGGGTGAGCGCTGCGATCAGTTGCGTGACCGCGGTGAGCGCTTCGACGCCCTGCCCGACGAGAAACTCCCGGGCCTGCCTCACTCCGGCGAGCCGCCGGGAGATATCACCGGTCCGGCGCGAATTGAAGTATCGCATCGGGAGCGTGAGCAGCTTGCCGGTCAGGAAATCGAGCGTGGCTCCGTCGATGTGGACCGCCGTCCGGCTGATCGTGTACCGCTGGATCGTGGTCGCGAGCAGCATCAAAAGAAGGACCCCGACCATCGTCAGGACGACCTTGTTCAGGAGCGCGAAGTCGCGGTTGATCACGACATCGTCCACGACGATCCGCATGAACTCCGGAAAGAGCATGTTCAGGCCCGCCGCGAGGAGCGCGAACAGAGCGGCCTGCACGAACAACCCCCGGTACGGGCGGAGGAACGGCCAGATCCAGTTGATTCCGGTCGTTCCTTCAGGAGCTTCTTGGAGCTCGTCCGTCGGGGCGACGAGCGCCGAGTACCCCGTCCATGTTTCGAGGAACTCCTTTCTCGGAACCCGCCGGAGCCCCCGCCCCGGATCCGCCACCCAAACTCGCTGGCCGTCCACGTGGTAGAGCACGACCCAGTGGTTCCCCTCCCAGTGCACGATCGCCGGGAGCGGGAGCTCGTCGAGTCGGGACTTCGACGCCTTCACGGCTCGCGTCTCGAGCCCGATCTCCTCTGCTCCTTTGCAGATCCCCATGAGGCTCGTGCCGTCGACGCTCGTTTGCACGACCTCACGGATGTGGCCGACGCTCACCTCCCGACCGAAGTGCCGCGTGACCATCGCGAGGCACGCGGCCCCGCAGTCCATCTCGTCGATCTGGAACACATGCGGGAACTTCCGGATCCGTTTCGCGGGCTTCTGAAAACGGCCGCCGACAAGAACCTCGTCGGCCTCGGCGTCTGCCTCGGGTACCAACGCATCGAGCTCTCCCGTCGCACTCGCAACCTTCGTCGGTTCGAGCTCCGTCGCTTCCGCCTCCGCGGGGAGCAGCTCCTCTGCGAAGTCGAGCGGGACGCCCGAGACGCTCTTGTACTCGTATTGGGCGATTTGCTGTTCGATCTGCGACCGGAACTCCGGTGAGGACACAACGAGCGATTCGAACGTTCGTTGATCGAGTCGAAGAAGCCGGCAATCGGTGAGGGCCTCGACCGTCGCCGTGCGGTTCGTTCCTTTGAAGAGGGACACCTCGCCGAAGTAGTCACCCCGGCGGAGATAGGTCGGCGGGCGCTTCTTCCCGTCCCGAACCTCGACGGCGCGCAGTCGCCCCTCTTCCACGAAGTACATGGGCCCGGCAAGCTCGCCCTGCTCGATGACGACGTCACCCGCTTTCTCTTCGACCGGCTCGAGCTTTCGAAGCACTTCCTCGAGCATGTCGAGGGGAAGCTCCGCGAAGGCGGTATGTGCTCGGAAGAAGAACTGGAGTCGGAGTCGCCGCACGTGCAGATCCAGCGATTCCTTGAGCTCCGGGTGGCTCCGAAGCAGCGCCTGGAAGATCGACCGGTCGAGGCGAAAGGCCTCCACGTCACTGCTAGCTCGCACGGTTGCCGTCCTCGTCGAGCTCTCCAGCAGCGCGATCTCCCCGATGGTGTCCCCGGGGTTCAGGAGGCCGAGGGGGACCTCGTCTCCGCCTTCCCCTTCGCGGACGGCCCGAGCGCGGCCCGAGGCGAGCACGTAAAGGGCGTCGGCCTCCTCGTTCTCGCGAACGATCACACTTCCGAAGGAGTAGGTGACCGGTTCGAAGCTGTCGATCACGAGGCGCGCGACCTCCTCCGGAACGAAGTCGAACAGTGAGAGCTTTCGAAGGACCGGTGGGGCCCGGTCGAGCGTCGGCGCTTCGCTAGAGCGTTTCATGCCACCGCACGCGGTTCACGACTTCGCGTCCGACCGTTCGGCCGAGGACCTGATCTCGGGCCCGCGCCCGGACGGCGGGATCATCGGTCGTCGGAGCCACGCGGGCGAGGACTTCGAGGAGCACGAACACCCCGCCGGTGGGAATCGGGCCGACGAGGTCACCCTCCTGTGCGCCCAGAAGCCGATCTCGGATCGCCGGATCGGCGTCCTCCAGATAGATGCGTTCGCGCCTCGGGGTCGCATGCGCGGTCGCGGCGGCCTCGTCGAGGTCCAGCCCGTCCTGGCGAACGAGGAGCGCGGCCTCCCGCGCTGCGCCTTCCTCTGCGAGGGCCACCTCTCGACAGTCGAACCGGATCCAATCGAGTGCGTGAGTCTCGATCTCGCTGTCCACCAGCTCGGGCGCGCCGACCTGGTCGCTCAGGCGTTCGTAGACGATCGCGAAGCAGGCGACCGCTTCCGCGCGCGCCGCGATCTCTTTGCGGGGAATGCCGAGGACCCCGTCCCTTGATCGTGGGAGCCGGCCCGCGACCCGATCCACATCAGGCTGGGGACAGTTTGGGTCACGGCCGGAGTCGACTCGGGCGCGCGCGAACACGGCGGCGCGATCCGCAAGACCCTCGGCCATGGCCGAGAGGGCGCCCGAGCAAATGCCCTCGATCCAGATCATCTGCTCCACATCCCCCGCGGGAACCGGATATGCCGCCCCGATCTCCGGCAGCTCGCCGGCCCATCGATCTCGGAGCACCGAACGGCGAACGTGCTCCATCCAGTCCTCCACATCGAGGTCTCGAGCCTCGAGCCACGCTTCGGTGTCGTCAGCCGCTACGAGCCGGCGCTGGTAACGGAATCGCGCCGCAGCCGCCTCGAGGTCTTTCGGCGACGGCTCCTCCCCGGAATCCTTTGCGCGCAGCAGACACGACATGCCCTCTCTCGTCCGCTGCTCGAGTGCCGCCCACTCCCCAGACACGAGGCCCCAGACGACGACGTCTGCCCAGGCGTAGTCACGCTCGCCGACGGAGAACACGGTTCGGGAGAGGAGACGCTCCATTCGCGGACGTGGATGATCGTATCGGGCGTGAAGGAGCCCCGCACTTGGCGGGGCTCCTTGTGGGGTTTCCGACCCTACGGGCCAGGTGACTGCTGGATTGCCTGGCCCTGAAGTCGCCGGGCCCTGGTGCGAGCGTTCTTCTTCTCGCGCTCGACCGCCTCACCGACGGGGTCTGAGGGGATTCCCCCCTTGACCTGCGACGCTTCCTGCTGCTCGACGTCGAGGTCCTTCAGCTCCTTCTTTTTCTTCGCCATGACTCTCTCCTTACCGCGGCCGTGTCTTCAGGCGCTTGATGATCTCGTTGTTCTCCAGCGAGACGCCGCCCTTCACGTCTGCGGCTTCCTTGCGCTGGACGTCCAGATCCTTCAGCGCCTTCTTCTTCTCCCGCTTCTTCTCAGCCATCGTGACTCCCTGGATCACTCGCGACTCGTCCTTACGGATCGAGCCGTGTCGACCCGCCTGTGTCCTCGATCTTGTCCTTCATCGCCTTCATCTTCTTGGTCGACAGCGAAGGAGCGTGAACGTGCGGCTCCCTGTGCCCGTGAGGGTGGGTGCCTCCCTTGACCTCAGCAGCCTCCTGCTGCTCGATGTCGAGGTCCTTCAGATCCTTCTTCTTCTTCCGATCGCCCATCTTTCACCTCCTCCTCGAGGCTTCGGGTTGATCCTATGCCTATGTATACGGCGGGGGTGAATGTCGGTCTGTGCCGTTCGTCACTCAACGAAGGTCGTGTTCGTCACACTCCCTTCTGGACTCCCTGGACTCCTACGCGTATCCGGGCTCGTGGCTGGGGTCCGGCGCCGGACCACCCTCCCTTCGAGCGACCCAGGCCCGCATCGGGCGGTAGGAACCGGCCGGATCCCAGCCGCCCGGAGACGAAACGACGAGCCGGTTGGGAAGTCCTGCCTCGGCGGCACGCTCGGTAAGGACCGCCCGAAACCAGTCGATGTCACCAGGCTCGCAGGTCCGTTCGGCGGGCGTTCCGGCGTCGACGGCGACCGGGCTCGTTCGAAACATCCATTCGAGGCGCTCCCGGACTCGCTCCTCATTCGCCTCGATGAGGACACCGTGCTCCCCCCAGGACACCACTGCGACGACCTCGTCCGGGTGCTCCTCGTGGAAGAACTCGGCTCTCATCGTCACAGGCCCTCTTGAAGCTGGGCTAGCGCGTGGATATCGCAGAATCGTGAGCCGGGCGCGGCGCGCCGGCCGCATCGCTCGCACTTCCTCGGCGGCACGAGGGCGAAGCGCCCTCCGCCGGTCGGTCCCGTGCGGGCGACCTTGCCCTCGCGCTCGAGCTTCAACAGATGCGCGAGCAGGGAACGCTCGGCGGCAGGGAACATCGACTCCGGGATCTCGCTTCCGTAGATCTCCGGCGCCATCTCGGCCGGGGTCGCCTTGCGCCCTTCGAGCGCCTTGAGTACCTGCCGTTCGCGAAGTTCGCGATGGCGGACGTATTCCTCGAGCTTCGCAGCCCCGTCGAACACGATCGGGCCGTGTCCCGGATAGAGGACACGCGGCGCGAGCTGGCGCATCGCGCGGAGGGAGGCGAGGTAGCTGATCATGTCGCCGTCCGGAGGATTCACGACGCTCGTCCCCCGGCCGAGCACGGCGTCGCCGGTAAACAAATAGGCGCGCTCCTCCAGCCAGAACGCGAGGTGGTCGCTCGAGTGGCCCGGCGTGTGAACGGCACGCAGTTTCGCCTCGCCGACGACGACGGACTGCCGGTCACGGAGGGGACGCTCGCCGTCCTCGGGCCGGAACGCGTAGATGTGAGCGTTCGTGAACGCCGCCAGCCGCGCGGCGCCCGGCGCGTGATCCGGGTGTTGATGGGTGAGCAAGATCACCCCGACCTCCTTCGCCGCGCCGAGGATGGCCTCTCGGTGGGCCGGGTCGTCCGGACCGGGGTCGATCACGATGCTCGGTGGAGATCCCACGATCCACGTGTTCGTGCCCTCGAGTGTGAACGGGCCCGGGTTCGGCGCCAGCGCGCGAACCACCCTCATCGCCGACCTCCTGAGGGGCCTGGGGCGACCGGTGGGACCTGCTCCACCCTGAGCGCCAGGACCTCCTCCACCGAGGCGCACGCTTGAAGGCGGTCGAGAGTGACCATGGTCGGCCACATGAGCGGGGCCTCTCCTTCACTGCTCGCGGCGAGCACGTCGGCCGGTCTTGCCCACCAAGCCCGGTCGATCTCGATTCCATCCGGAGTGGGCTCGACCTCGAGCGGCGCCGCGATCACGAAGAATCGGGCGTCGAAGCGGACCGGGAGGAACTCAGGCGCGATCCATCGCGCCATCTCAACGAGGTCAGATACGGGCGGCGGATCGAACGAGAGGTCCTCGATCGGCCCACGCTCGGGACGGGCTTCGAGCCCCGCGGCAGTAAGAAGGAGGCCCGTCTCCTCATAGAGCTCCCGGAGGGCGCATGCGCGCGGCGCCTCCTGCGGGTGTCCGAAGAACCGGGCGCCGAGAGGTTCGTCCTGCGACTCGATGACGCCTCCGGGAAAGACGACGAAGCCGGGAGCGAACCGGCTCCCTGCGGCCCTGCGCAGCACGAGGACCTCAACGCCTTCATCGGCCGGGCGCGCAATCACAACGGTGGCTGCAGGCCTGGGCTCCACCTGGATCTGGCCTCCCCCTCGGTCGGGCATGACAATAGCGGGGTGAGCGAGCGCCTGAAACGCAGCTTGATCGAGAGGATCGGCGCCACCGGTCCGATCACGTTCGCCGAGTTCATGGAGGCCGCCCTCTACGATCCCGAGGACGGCTTCTACGCTCGTCCCCCGGTGGGGGAACACGGACACTTCGTGACAAGCCCGCACGTGTCCGTCGCCTTCGCTGCGCTCATCGCTCGCCAGCTGGCCGAGGTCTGGGACATCCTCGGGCACCCTCGCCGACTCCCGATCGTCGAGGTCGGCGCCGGAGACGGAACGCTCGCCGGCCAATTGCTCGAAGCGGCGGCCCGGGTCCCCGATCTTGCCCGAGCGATCTCCTACCTGGCCGTCGAGCGGAGTCCCGGGGCGCGCCGGGCTCTGCAAGCACGAGGAATCGCGACGGCCGATTCGCTCGAGGCGGTTGCCCCGATGACCGGGTGCGTGGTGGCGAACGAGCTCTTGGACAACCTGCCGTTCCATCGGCTCAGGCGCTCGAACGATCGCGTCGTAGAGGTTCGGGTGGGGGCACACGAGAACCATCTCGTCGAGGTCGAAACCGATCCTTCGCCGACCCTCCTGGAGGACCTCAACGGCTCGTTGCAGGAAGGGACCGAGCAACCCGTCTCGCTCGGGATGCGATCGCTCGTCGCCGACATCGGCCGGGCGCTCGCACGCGGGTACGCGTTTTTCTTCGACTACGGCTTCGCGTGGGGCGAGTCCCCCGGCCCCGTCCACGCCTACCGGGACCAGCGCGCGCTTCCGGAGATTCTTGAAGACCCGGGCAGCCGCGACCTCACCGCCGGTGTGGACCTGGCTGCGGTCGCGCGGGCCGCCGAAGACGCGGGGCTCACGGTTTGGGGCCCCGTGTCCCAGCGAAATGCATTGCTCGCACTCGGGTACCGGTCGTGGGCCCTGGCCCTCGGGGACCGCCGAGGAGAGGCCCAGGCGGCCGGGAACTGGCGCGAGGCGAATCGAATCTTCGCCGAACAGAGCAAGGCGTCGATCCTCGTCGACGAGGCGAAGCTCGGGGGACTTCGGTTGATCGCCCTCGCAACACCGGACCTTCCGGCCCCTGCCGCGGTGCTCGCGGATCCCGACGCCGAGCGCTAGCGGTCGACGTCGCCGACCACGAAGAAGACACTCCCGATGATCGCGATCAAGTCCGGCATGAGCGTGTCCTTGAGCAGCCACGGGAGCATCGACACGTTGGAGAATGAGGCGGAGCGCATCTTCAGGCGGAACGGGTAGTCCTCACCCTTTCCCACGAGGAAGTAGCCCATGAGCCCCAACGGGTTCTCGGTGCGAACGTAGACCTCGCCCTCGGGGATCTTCTTCGGCACCTTCGGAGCGACGTAGGGTCCGGCCGGGAGCTTGGCCATGCACTGCTCCACGATGCTGCAGGACTGGTGCATGCGCTGCACGAGGACCCAGAGCCGGTCGTAGCAGTCGCCGTTCTTCCCAAGCGGGACCTCGAAATCGACCTCGTCGTACTTCTCGTAGGGCTCGTCCTTTCGCGAATCCATCGGCACGCCGGAGGCGTGAAGGACCGGCCCGGAGACGCCGTAGGACACCGCGACCTCCGGGGGAAGGACCCCGATCCCCTTCGTTCGGAGGGCAATGATCTCGTTGCCCATGATGAGGTTGTCGAAGTCCTTCAGCTTCTTTCGCATCCACTTCAGGACCTCGGCCGACTGCTTCAGGAACCCTCGGGGGAGGTCATCCTTCAGTCCTCCGACGCGGGCGTAGGAGTGATGCATCCGCGCGCCCGTCGCCGCCTCCATCAGGTCCTGGATCATCTCCCGCTCGCGGAACGCGTAGAACATCGGCGTCATCGCGCCGAGCTCGAGCGGGTAGGAACCGGTGAACATCAGATGGTTCAGGATCCGGTTCCACTCGGCCATCATCGTCCGGATCCACTGCGCTCGCTCCGGCACCTCGATCCCCATCAGGCGCTCGACCGCCATGCACCAACCGAGCTCGTTGTTGAACGCCGAGAGCCAGTCGTGGCGATTCATGAGCACCATCGTCTGGAGGTGGTCGCGGTACTCGGCGAGCTTCTCCGCTGCCCGGTGCATGTAGCCGACCACGGGCTCGGCGTGGCGGATCTTCTCGCCGTCGAGCTCGAGCACGAGCCGGAGGACGCCGTGGGTCGAGGGGTGCTGCGGGCCGATGTTTAGGACCATCTCCTCGGTGGAAAGGTCCTTCTCCTCCGTGGTGATGATGTCCATCCCGCCCCCGCGGAGGAGCCACTGCTCCCCCATCTGGGAGTAGGCGGAGCGTTCCTCGGTCGTATCGGCCACCGCGCCTAGCCTAGATGAAGACCGGCCAGGCCGCGCCGATCGCCAGGCCGAGGACGAACAGCGCCCCCGCGCGCCGCGAGTGCCGGAAGGCCCACGAGACGAACCAGAGAGGCCAGATCGGATATCCCGGCGGCGGCGCCTTCGGCTTCGGCGCCGCGTAGACCTTCCAGAGGTCGCGGGTCGAGGTCAGCGCGAGCAGCCCGAGGAGCGCGAAGACCGGCAGCGTGCCGACGGCAACGAGGCTCGCGATGGCCGCGTAGTACCCGGCCATGAGCACGACGTTCACTCGACGCGCGGTCTTCTCGCCGAGAAGAACCGGAAGCGTTCCCACGCGGTCGCGTTCGTCCCACTGGATCTTGTCGAGGTGCTTTCCCATCAGCACCGTTGTCACGAGGAGCGCGTAGGGAACGGAGGCCCAGAGCACCTCGCTCGGCAGGTTCCCGACGGCCGCGTAGTACGTCCCCCCGACCATGAGCGGCCCCCAGACGATGAAGACGCCGGGCTCCCCGAGGCCGTGCTCCTTCAAGCGAAGCGGCCGGGCGACGTAGAAGACGCTGATGAAGAGGCCGGCAACCGCGAACGCGACGACGGGCCACCCGCGGAACGCGAAGAGCACAACGAGGATCGCGAGGTCGAGCGTGTTGACCATCGCGATGGCCCGGAACAGTCCCGCCTTCGTGACCATGCCCGAGAGCACCGGGTGCGGGGCGTAGAGCGCCCGCGGGTACGACTCGGTGTCGGCCCCCACGTCGAGGTCGAAGTAGTCATTCGTCATGTTGTTCGATGCGTGCGCCAGAACGATCCCGATCGCGGCAAGGGCATAGAGGCCGACGTCGAACCCCGGTGCGCGGACCGACAGGAGCCCGGCGATCGCCGCCGCCGTGAGAGTCATCGGCTGAACGCACGCGCGCGTGAGGATGAGCCACCGGGAGACGCGGTCCACGCGGCGGCCCTCGGGGAGGCTGCACGTGCGCATCACTTCCCGCCAGTTCGACGGAAGCGAGGCGGTTCCGGCCCTCGGCTCCGTTCGCGCCACGTTCTCAGCCTACTGCCGTTGGAGCCTAGAATTCGCCCAACGTGGACTTCCGCATCCCGGACGAGTACCAGGAGCTCCTGGCTTCCTTCCGCACATTCATCGACCGAGAAGTCCGACCGGTCGAGGAGCGGTACCGCGCGAAGCTCCAGGACGAAGTCTTCGACGACGAGATGCGTGAGGCGGGCATGGCGCTTCGACGTCGCTCCGCCGATGAGGGCTTCTACGCGGCGCACATGCCCGAGGAGGTCGGGGGCGGGGGACTGTCCAATCTCGGCTACACCCTGCTCGTCGAAGAAGGCGCAAAGACGGGGCTCCGGTTCAGCAGCTTCATCCTCGGACCACCCAATCCCGAGGCGCCGACCCAAATGCTCATGGACCTGCCGGACCACCTGCGAGACAAGTACGTTCCCCCGCTCGTCCGCGCGGAGCGCACGATGTGCTTCGCGCTCACCGAGCCGGACACGGGCTCCGACGCACAGGCCATCGGCACCAACGCCGCGCTTGACGGCGATGCATGGGTCCTGAACGGTCGAAAGACGTTCATCACGAACGGGGCGTATGCCGACTACGCGGTCGTCTTTGCGGTCACCGACAAAGAGAAGCGCGCGAACGGAGGCATCACCGCGCTCTTCGTCGAGCACGATTTCCCCGGGTTCGAGGTCGCCCGTCGGCAGCGAACGCTCGCGGGGGACACGAACCAGGCCGAGATCGTCTTCGAGGACTGCCGCGTTCCGAAGGAGAACGTCGTCGGGGAGATCGGCTACGGATTCCAGACGGCGATGAAGTTCCTCAATGCCGGTCGCGCCTACATCGGCGCCCTCTGTGTCGGCGTCGCCGATTACCTGGTCCGGATCTGCATCGAGCAGGCGAACCAGCGGGCGGCCTTCGGCAAGCCGATCGGAAAGAACCAGGCGATCCAGTGGATGATCGCCGACTCCGCGCTCGAGGTGCATGCGGCGCGTCTCATGACCTATCACCTCGCGTGGCTCGTGGACGAGGGCGAGCAACCGATCAAGGAGTCCTCGATGGTGAAGCTGAACAACACGGAGATGGTGAACCGCGTCGCGGACCGGGCCGTCCAGGTCTTCGGCGGCACGGGCGTGCTCACCGAAGGTCCCGTGGAACGTATCTACCGCTTCGTTCGGATGCTCCGGATCGTCGAGGGGACCTCCGAGATCCAGCGGCTCGTCATCGCCCGAAGCCTCGGGCTCTAGCCGTGCCGGCCGGGGGGCGGCCTCCCAGGAAGAGAGCAGCCGACACGCGACGCAGGATCCCTTCGGTCGATGCCCTGCTGTCATCACCCCCGGGGAAGAAAGCGGCGACGAAGTTCGGCCGTGCCGTTGTTCGGCAGGCGATCCGCTCCGTCCTCGACGACATGCGCGGCGGGGCCAAGCGCGGTTCGGCTCCGCCGGAGCCGGACGTGATCCTGGCCAGGGCCGTGAACCTCGCCGCTCGGATGAGCTACGGACTCTCCTCAGTCATCAACGCGACCGGCGTGGTGCTGCACACGAACCTCGGTCGCGCTCCGCTACCCGCGCGGGCGGCCCGGGCTGCGGCGCGCGCGGCGACTTCCTACTCCGACCTCGAGATCGACCGGGAAACCGGCGCACGCGGACGTCGAACGGGCCGAGCGGAATTCCTGCTGACAGCGCTCACTGGCGCCGAGGACGCGCTCGTCGTGAACAACAACGCGGCAGCGCTTCTCCTCGCACTCGCGGCGCTCGCCCGCGGCAAGCAGGTCCTCGTCTCACGTGGGGAGCTCATCGAGATCGGAGGCGAGTTCCGCCTCCCCGAAATCATGGCGGCCTCCGGAGCGAAGCTCGTCGAGGTGGGAACGACGAACCGAACCCGTCGCGCCGACTACGAGCGCGCCGTATCCACGAAAACCGCGCTCATCCTGAAGGTGCACCCGAGCAACTACGAACTTCGAGGCTTCACCGCTGCCGTCGAGATCGGTGCGCTCGCGGAGGTCGCTCGGAGGGCGGGCGTGCCGCTCCTCTACGACATCGGGAGCGGCCTCCTTTCCCGCTCGCGGGGGGTACCAGATTCGGAACCAACTGCGGTCGATGCCCTTCATGCGGGCAGCGATCTCGTCTGCTTCTCCGGGGACAAGCTGCTGGGCGGACCTCAGGCGGGGATCATCCTCGGAACGAAGGGTCTCGTTGAGCGGCTCCGTCGACACGCCATCGCCCGTGCCGTGCGCGTCGACAAGATGACGATTGCGGCGCTCGAATCAGTTCTGGCTCTCTACTCCCGCGGTGAGATGAGCGAGCTGCCCGTGTGGCGTGCGCTCACAGCTTCTCAAGTCTCGGTGAAGCGACGCGCGGCGGAGCTGGCAGCCGCCCTGGGCGGGCGGGTGGCGCGTTCCGAGGCTGCGGTCGGCGGGGGATCCTTTCCCGGGCACGCGATTCCTTCCTACACCGTCGCGATCCCGAGCCATCACCCCGACCAGACGGCGGCTCGGCTCAGGCTCGGGAACCCGCCGGTCGTGTGTCGGGTGCAGGAGGAAGCGCTCGTCTTCGATTTGCGGACGGTGGACCCGAACCAGGACGATGATCTGCGGCGCGCGATCTCCTACGTCTTGTCGCTGGAGGAATAGCCGTGGCGGAGGGCCCTTCCCACGTCATCGCGACCGCCGGGCACGTCGATCACGGGAAATCGTCGCTCATCTTCCGCCTCACCGGAATCGACCCCGACCGGTGGGAAGAGGAGAAGCGCCGGGGCCTCACGATCGACCTCGGCTTCGCCTGGTGCAGCCTCCCCTCGGGCGTCGAGGTTGGGTTCGTCGACGTGCCGGGCCACGAGCGGTTCATTCGCAACATGCTTGCCGGGGTGGGACCGGTCCGCCTCGTGCTCTTCGTCGTTGCGGCCGATGAAGGCTGGAAGCCGCAGTCGGAGGAGCACCTCGCGATCATCGACCTGCTGGGCGCGGCGGACGGCGTGGTGGCGCTCACGAAAGCCGACCTCGTCGATCCGGAAACCGTCGAACGCAGACGACAGGATGTTCGCGCGCGCCTCGCGAGAACCGCTCTCGCGGAAGCACCGATCGTCACCTGCTCGGCAACGACGGGGGTGGGCTTGGAGGAGCTCCGGGCCGAGCTCGACGCAATGATCGCTCGGACTCCCGAACCCCGGGATCCCGGACGCCCTCGGATCACGATCGATCGCTCCTTCACGATCCGGGGCGCCGGCACGGTCGTGACCGGAACCCTCACCGGAGGGGCGCTCTCGGTTGGTGAAGAAGTCGAGGTGTATCCAGCGAGCGTTCGTGCGCGGATTCGCTCCCTCCAGACGCATCAGCGATCCATCGAACGAGTTCACTCCGTGGCCCGAGTCGCGGTCAACCTTGCCGGGGTCTCGAGGGATGAGGTGGCCCGTGGCGATGTTCTCGGGAAACCGGGTCAGTGGAGACCTACCAGGCGCCTCGAAGTCCGCATCCTGCCCATTCGGGGACTCGACCATCCGCTCACCGAGCGCGGGGCGTTCAAGTTCTACTCGGGAACCTCCGAGCGGGACGCCCGACTGCGCTTCTACGGAACCCGGGAGCTGCGAGCCGGCGAAAGTACCTTCGCACGACTCACCCTGGCGGAACCCGCGGTGGTCCAGGTCGGTGATCGATTCGTGCTCCGCGAAGCCGGGCGGCGTCAAACCGTCGGCGGCGGGCTGATCCTCGACACGGATCCGCCCTCCCGCCCGGGCTCAGCGGCGGCAGACCGCCTCGCCAAGCGCGAGAGTGTTTCCCATGATGGGCTCGCGCGCCTACTCGTCGAGGAACGAGGAGCGGTCCGAGCCGCGGACCTTCCCGCACTCGCGGGATCGCCGACGCCGGGAAACGGTTCGCTTCGCATCGGCGCGTGGTGGGTCTCTGGTGACGCGCTTGCCGCGCTCAAAGCTGCGGTGGAGGAAACACTCAGCGCCTACCACGCGGAGCATGCGCTCAGGGAGGGGATGGACCTCGTGACGCTTCGCCAACAGCTTCTCGAGACGGAACGGGAACTGCGGCCGGCGCTCGAGCAGGACCTCGCGGGCGCGGTGCTCGACCGGCTCACCGACGAAGGCCTGATCGCCCGTGACGGCAACACCGTCCGCCTCGCGAGACACGAGATCCGGCTCGGAGATCGCGAGGACGACGCAGGCCGGCTCATCGCCGCAGTCCGAGCGGGGGAACCAACGCCCCTAGGTATGGATCAACTGGTGGCAGACGGCTATGGGCGCGAGCTCATCGATGCGTGCGTCGCGACCGGCCGTCTCGTGAGCCTCGCCGAGGACATCCTTGCCACGCCGGAATTCGTGAGCTCGGCCGAGCGTATCGTCCGAGATCTTGCGTCGCGACCCGAGGGTTTGACCGTGAGCGAGTTCCGGAAGGCGGTCGCGACAACCCGGAAGTACGCGCTGCCGCTCCTCGCCTACTTCGACGCGCTCGGCGTGACGAAGCGCGACGGGGACCTTCGACGGTTGGCCTGAGCTTACGATGCTCTGAGGGAGGCGAGATGGGAGCCAAGGGCACGGCTTTTCTTTTCCTCTATTGCTGGAGTGGCGAGTCACCTGGAGAAGCCGTCGAGTGGGACATCGCCATGGGACTCGTGGACAAATACGGCCCCGACTGGGGGCCACTCGATCACGGGCACAAGATCCAGTTCTTCCCGAAGACGGGGACGACGGAGGGCGATCGTGAGAGCTTCATGATCGCTTTCGCTTTGAAGAGTGGCGCCTCGAAGGACCAGGTTGGGCAGACGATGATGTGGCACGTCGACACGCCATCGGGTCCTGCCAGCTACTTCATCGTCCCGGCCGTGTAACGCCGGGGGCAGCTCTGCTAGTCAGAGAGTTCGGCGACCACGTCGAGCTCGACGGGCGCCCCGAGCGGCAGCGAGGGGGCGGACACGGCGGCGCGAGCGTGCTTTCCGGCCTCACCGAACACCTCGACGAACAGATCGCTCGCGCCGTTCGCCACCTTCGGCTGATCGGTGAATTCCGGCGTGGAGGAGACCCACACCGTTACTTTCAGGATCTTCGCGATTCGATCCAGCGATCCAAGCTCGGCCGCAAGTGCGGCGAGCGCCTGAAGCGCACAGCGGCGGGCGAGCTCCGCCCCACGCTCCACGTCGATCTCCTCTCCGAGCCGCCCTGTCGCGAGCAGGGTCCCCTCCTCGATTGGAACCATTCCGGAGACGAACGCAAGGCCGCCGCCGACTCTGACCGGGACGTAGGAAGCAATGGGCGTTGGAGGTTTGGGGAGCTCGATCCCGAGCTCACGGAGTCGATCATCGGCGCTCACGCGCCCGAGTCTAGAGTTCGGCTGGGAGAATCAGCCGGCTTGGAGCGTCTGCTCCCGGAGCAGGGCCTTCCGCTCGGCCTCGTTCAGTCCTCCCCAGATGCCGTGCGGCTCCCTCGCGCGGAGGGCGTATTCGAGGCAGTCCTCACGGACCTCGCAGCGACCGCAGATGGCCTTCGCCCGGGTCTCGCGCGAGTCCTTCTCCTCCTTCCGCTCGAAGGAGTTCGGGGCAAAGAAGAGGTTCGAGTCCTCGCCTCGACAGGCAGCGCGGTACTGCCAGCCTAGGTAGGCCTCCATGGTCATCGCTGGCCCGGCGAGCAGCCGAATCTGCCCTTCGGCGATTTCGTCGATCACGTCCCGCCCTCTTGTTCGAAGCGAGAGGCTCCAGGGTTCATCTCGCTTCCACCTGATCTGCGCCGAACGTTTCTCCAATTTCTCCTGGAATAATCCACAGATCACAAGATACCGGCGACCCCGATTGTCCGTCAAGACGGGGCTTCTGCGGACGGCCCTCTGACGCCGGCGCCACCGCCACGACAACGGGTCTATGATCCTGAACCGTCCGTGGACGAATTCGATCACCTCTTCGACACCGCTCGCGCTCTCGGCGAAGAAACCCGGTTCCGCATCTATCGCGAGCTTTGCGTGTCCGATCAGCCGGTCTCGATTGGAGATCTGGCCGCATCCTTCTCCCTTCATCCCAACGCGATCCGCCAGCACATCTCGCGACTCGAACAGGCGGGGCTCATCGTCTCGACTCTTCAGCGAGGGAACGGCGCCGGTCGACCGCGGCGGCTGTTCGAAGCCAACGCGGAACCGCTCGACTTCCCACACCCTCCCCGAACGACTCGGGCACTCATCGCGATCCTTGCCGAGGCGGTCGACACGCTCCCGTCGGACCGGCGGAGCCTCGTGACATTCGGGCGCGCGTGGGGCAAGGGTTGGGGACTCCGGCGCCGGCGAGAGAACGGCGCGAGGCCAAGAAGCCGGCAGGGTCGCGGCCAGCTCCTCACGGCGCAGCTCGCCGAGTGGGGATGGAAACCAGCCACGAAGCGTGACGTGGGCCGCTTCGTGATCGAAACCAGGCGATGCCTGTTCAGCGATCTCGCTCCGCGAGCGAACGGGCGATGCCATGCGCTCGAAGAGGGACTCGTCCGCGGCATAGTCGAGGCAACCGCCAATCGCCGTCACCGCGTTACCCGAGTCGAGGGCTGCCTGCTGCGAATCCTGCTCTAGCTCTCGCCTCCGCTTCCTCCCTCACCCTCGCTTGCTCCGTCGCCTTTCGGGAGCCCGCCGGCGCGTCGCATGTGCTCCATCGAGTCCATGAACGGGCGGAAGAGCTCGACCGGGATCGGAAGCACGAGCGTCGAGTTCTTCTCCGCCGCGACTTCCGTCATCGTCTGGAGCAGCCGCAGCTGGTAGGCGGTCGGGTGCCGGGCGATGACCTCGGCCGCCTGGGCGAGCTTCTCGGAGGCCTGGAACTCGCCCTCCGCGTTGATGACCTTCGCGCGGCGGACCCGCTCGGCCTCGGCCTGGCGGGCCATCGCCCGCTGCATCGACTCGGGCAGGTCGACGTCCTTGATCTCGACGAGCGTCACCTTCACACCCCAGGGCTCGGTCAGCTCGTCGATCGTTGCTTGCAGCTGGTCGTTCAGCTCCTCTCGCTTCGTGAGGAGCTCGTCGAGCTCCGCCTTCCCGAGGATCGACCGCAACGTCGTCTGCGCGATCTGGGAGGTCCCCAGCCGGTAGTCGACGATCTCGACCGTCGCGCGGATCGGATCCACGACGTGGAAGTAGGCGACCGCGTCTACCCGGACGGTGACGTTGTCGCGCGTGATGATGTCCTGTGGAGGAACATTCAGGGTGAGCGTCTGGAGGTTCACCTTCACCACCCGGTCGATGATCGGGATGATGAAGAAAAGACCGGGACCTCGGGGCGGGGTGAGCACACGCCCGAGCCGAAAGAGAACACCGCGTTCATACTCCTGTGCGATCCGGATGGCCGCCATCAGAAGGATGACCAACAACCCGCCGACGACGATGAGCACGACGACCACGGTCTCCATGTCTACTCCTCCCTCTCGGGTTCTTCTTCGACGACGAGTGTGAGTCCTTCGACCTTCTTCACCCTGATCCGGCGGCCCTTCGCGATCGGTCCGTCCAGTCCCCGCGCCTTCCACAGGGCGCCCTTCACCCAAACGTGACCCTCGGGCGAGAGATCCGCACGAGTCTCGCCGGAGAGCCCGATCAAACCTTCCTGGCCGGAGATCGGCCGCCGGCGCCGCGCCTGGAGGGCCGCCGTCATCGCGAACCCAAAGAACAGCACGCTGCCAACGAGAATCGCGACGATGAGAAAGGGTGAGACCCGGATGCTTGGGTCGACTCCCGCGAAGAGCAGGAACGAGCCGACGCCGAGCCCAATGGCGCCCCCGACGGTGAAGACGCCAAGCCCCGCGGTGAACACGTCGATCGCGAAGAGGACGAGCCCGAGCATCACAAGGATCAGCCCGGCGATGTTGATGGGAAGCACCGCGAGGGCGTAGAAGGCCAGAACGAGCGCGACCGCGCCGGAGATGCCCGCGACGCCAAAGCCGGGCTGCGCGATCTCGAAGACGATCGCCCAGGTTCCCAGGGTGAGCAGCAAAAACGCAACGGTCGGGTTCGTGACGGCGTGAAGAATCCGCCGGATCAGTCCCATCTTGTGGAACCGAACGAGGACGTCGGCGCCTTCGCTCGCGACGGTGACCAGCGTCACCGTTCCTCCCTCGGTCTCGACCGACCGGCCGTCGAGCTGCTCCAAGAGATCGGGGATGGATGCGGCGATGATCTCGATCACCCCTTCCTCCCGAGCCTCGACGACGGTGAGCGAGCGGCTTTCGCGAACGGCGTCCTCCGCAAACTCGACGCTCCGCCCTCGTCGCTCGGCCAGGCTCCGCAGGAACTTCGCGGCGTCGTTCACCGCTTTCTCCTCGCTCACCTCCGACAACTCTCCTCCGAGGTTTACCGGATGAGCAGCACCGAGGTTCGTGGCGGGCGCCATCGCCGCGACGTGAGACGCGTAGACGAGAAACACGCCGGCTGACGCCGCTCGCGCTCCCGGCGGGCCGACCCACACGACGACGGGAATGCGGGAAGCCAGGATGTTCTGGACCATGTCCCGCATCGAGACCTCGAGGCCGCCGGGGGTATCCAGCTGGATCACCACGAGGTCGGACCCTTCCTCCGTCACCTGCTGGATCGTCCCCGCCAGGTAGTCCGCGGAGGTCGGATCGATGACGCCTTCGAGTTCGATGACGTCGACCTGATGCTGCTCACCCTGCGCGGATCCCGACGACGCCAGCCCAACCGCGATCCCAGCGGCGATCAGGACCAGCCCAACCTTCTTCACCGAGTGATTGTGACACCCGCGCGCATGGACCACGTCCCTACCTGGTGGGGGCCGGCGGCGCCCTTCACCCAAACTGGTGGGGGCCGGCGGCGCCTACGTCGCTCCAGCTCCCGTCCCAACCTGGTGAGCCTGCGCGGCCCTCTCCACCCTGGTGGGGGCCGGCGGCGCCTCCGTCGCTCCGCCATCTGAAAAGTCGCTCCTCCGGCAGCGCCGGCCCCCAACCGATCCTTCGGC
>JBOGWA010000044.1:0-5418 GCA_050693155.1 Actinomycetota bacterium
GGAAGCCTGCGAGGAAGCGCTAGCCGCTCGACGTCAAACCGTAGAACTCGATCGCGGTTCCGCCGAGGATCGCCTCGACCTCGTCGGCTGTGAAGGTCCCTTCCGGCGCTTCGCTGAACGCCTTCGCCCAATCGCCGTCGGGGAGGAGGGCGCGGTAGTAGGGAGCGTCGGTTCCCCACATGACGCGGCTCGCGCCCACCGTGTCGACGACCTCGCGCACGTCCTCGTAGAACCTCTGGGGATTTCGCAGGAACCGCGTCTGCCAACCGGAGAGGTCGCAGTAGACGTTCGGCTTCACCGATGCGACGGCGAGGGCCTGGCGCCATGCCGCGTTGCCGGTGTGGGCCGCCTGGAACTTCACTTCCGGGAAGTCGGCCGTGAGATCGTCCAGGAGGATCGGCTCGGACCATTTTGAGTAGAGCGGCGTCACCTCCGGACCCACGTGGGCCACGACGGGGACGTCGAGCTCGCCGCACCTCTCGATGATCGGATAGACCACCCGGTCGTTCAGCGCGAAGCCGTTCGAGGGGTGGAGCTTCAGGGCCATCGCCCCGCGATCCCGGACGCCCTCCTCGAATGCCGCGACGGCGCCCTCCTGACGAGGGTCGACGCCGAACGCCCACCGAACCCGGCCGGGGTCCTTGGCGGCGAAGTCCGCGTGCCACTCGTTCTGCTCGCGCCAGCCAACCGGCGCCCGACCGAGGTGCTCCTCGGTCGTCCAGTCCTGGGCCAGAACGGCCGCCAGGTCGACACCTCCCTCGTCCATGGCGCCGAGCTGCGCCGAGCCGTCCTCGTCGAAGTAGGCGGGAAGGACGTTCTCCCTGATCGCTTCGGCGGGGACGCCGAGGATCGACGCGCCGAGTCGGGAGACTCCTTGCCACCACGGCTCGCCGTACCAGTCCTGGTGGATGACGTGCGCGTGTCCGTCGACGAGCACTAGTCGATCGTCACGATCCGGAGGTCGCGGGCAACCTTCCGCCCGCCCTCCTCCGCCACCTCGAACTTCACCCGCTGGCCGACGCGAAGGAACCGGAGACTGGATCCCTCCAGAGACCCGGCGTTGTAGTGGATCTCCTCCTGGTCGTCGGTAAGGACCGTTCCCGTTCGCGTTTCGTCGTCGTGGTCCTTCACGGTCCCCTGCATCACGTCGCCTCCTGCGGCACCGGGCTCACGCTCAGTCTGGCGGGAAGGTCCATCTCGCGGCAAGCCGCGGTCGTTCGGTTCCGAGCGTTTGCGGAAAGGAGCTGGGTGATGTCGGTGGGAACGTCGAGGTCGAAGGCGAGCTCCGGCGCCCGGGCAACGGCGAACGGAAGATCGTGAAGGCCCGCCGCTTCTCGATGCTTACGGAACGAGTCGGTGCCGAATCGCGGTGGAATGATGCCGGGCGGGCGCCGAACGAGCACGTTCGTGCCCCCGTCCGAGGCTGCCGGAGCCGCCACGACCGCTCCGAGCGTTTGGAGGGCATCCGACAGCGCCGTACGGGTAAGAAGGGGAAGGTCGCCGAGGACGATCGCGAGCGCATCCGCCCCGGACGCCATGTCGTCGACCTGACGAACGGCGCGGACGAGGCCCGGTTCCTCCTCGATGACGGGCATGGCGCGGCGGCGCGCGGCGACCTCGAGCACGGCTTCATCGGGGGAGATCACCCAGGTCTGCCATCCGGGAACATCGAGGCAGGCGTCGAGCACGTCTTCGAGCATCGCGAGGGTGAGTGCTGCCCGCTCCAGGGGCGTGAGAACTTCGGCGAGCCGGCCCTTGGCCCGCTCCATGTGCTTCACGGGAACAGCGATGACCCTCACCGAGTCTCCTCCTCCCGGGGGGTCGCTAGGGTAACGGGTCGTCCGGGCCAACACACGCACCTTCCGCCGGTTCCCGGCTCCCAACTAGAATGCCGACCAATGAAGCGATTCGAGCCGTGGACCCGATTCGTCGAGCTCACGGTCATTCCGCCGATCTCACTCTGGTTCGACTTCCGATTCGAAGGGCTCGACCAGATCCCCGCCGAGGGTCCGGCGCTCGTCGCCTGCAACCACATCTCCTACTTCGATCCGCTCGCTCACGGGTACTTCGTGGAGAAGGCGCGTCGCCGCCCACGTTTCCTCACAAAGTCCGAGCTCTACAAGAATCCCTTCCTTCGAAGAGTGCTCACCGGCGCCCGGCAAATTCCGGTCGTCCGCGGCTCCGGTGACCAAGCGCCGGTCGAGGCGGCCCTGCAATCGCTCCGGGCGGGCGAGCTCGTCATGGTGTATCCGGAAGCCACGATCACGAAGAACGCCGACCACTCGCCGATGCAGGGCAAGACCGGGGTCGCGCGCCTCACGCTCGCCTCGGAGGTCCCGGTCATTCCGATCGCCATCTGGGGCTCCCAGAGCATCTGGCAACGCGAGGGGCGGGGGAGTCTCAAGTTCGGCCGCCCGATCTGGCTGAAAGCCGGGCCCCCGTTGGATTTCTCGGAGTACGAGTACCGGCCCGACGATCCCGCCACTTTTCACGGAGTGACGGACGCCGTCATGGCCGAGCTGTCCTTTCTCGTCGACGATCTGCGCGCTCGGTATCCGAAGAAGTGGGCGTGACCTCCGAGCCCCGGGTGGCGGTCGTTGGGGCCGGCTCCTGGGGAACGGCCTTCGCCACGATCACCGCGGAGAAGGGGATCGAGACCGTGCTCTGGGCCCGGCGCCCCGAGCTTGCCGACGAGATCACCGCTCACCACACGAACCGAGACTACCTTCCGGACTTCGAATTGCCCCCTTCGCTTGGCGCGACGAGCGACGTCCAGAAGGCCGTCGAGGGCGCGCGGGTCGCGATCATGGCGGTTCCGTCCCACGCGTTCCGGGAGGTCTTCCGAAGCATCGTGCCCCATCTGGAGGACGGGGCTGCCGTTGTCTCGCTTACGAAGGGGATCGAGCAGGAGAGCCTCAAGAGAATGACCGAGGTGATGACCGAGGAGGCCGGGCTCGATCTCGGCCGGCTCGCTGTCGTCTCCGGACCAAACCTCGCCAAGGAAGTCATGAAGCGGATGCCGTCGGCCACGGTGGTGGCGTGCACCGACGAGGAACGGGCGCTGACGCTGCAATCGCTCTTTATGGCTCCGTTCTTTCGGGTTTACACGAATCCCGACGTCGTTGGGTGTGAGCTTGCCGGGGCGCTGAAAAACGTCATGGCGATCGCGGCGGGGATCGCCGACGGGATGGGGTTCGGCGACAACTCGCGGGCCTCCCTCATCACGCGAGGCCTCGCGGAGATGACGCGACTCGGAGTGAAGCTCGGCGGGAATCCGCTCACGTTCGCGGGGCTCGCGGGAATGGGTGACCTGGTCGCGACCTGCATCTCGAAGCTTTCGAGGAACCGGTCCGTCGGAGAGGAGCTCGGCCGGGGCCGGCCGCTGGAGGACATCGTCGAGGAGATGAACATGATCGCGGAAGGAGTGAAGACGAGCCGCGCGGCGCTCGCGCTCGCCGAACGCGAGGGGGTGGAGGCGCCGCTCATCGAGCATGTTGTTCAGGTGCTCTACGAGGGAGTCTCCCCCGGGGACATGGTGCTCTCGCTCATGCTGCGCTCGGCGAAGGCCGAGCTCCACGGGATCGAGTGATGGCCGAGCGGGGGTTCACGACGCGGGCGATGAGAGGGGAAACCGACCTGGGCGACGCCAGGCCGGTATCGGTCCCGATCTACCAGACCGCCACGTTCGCCTTCGACGATCCGGAGGTACTTGCGGACCTCATCCGTCGCGGCAAGGACGCGGGCTTCGTCTACAGCCGCTGGCACAACCCCACGCGAGACGCGCTCGAACGCGTCGTTGCCGATCTGGAGCGGGGGGAGCGGGCGATCTCGTTCTCGTCCGGGATGGCGTCGATCTCGACCACGCTCGCCGCGCTCACGAAAGCGGGGGACCATGTCGTCACGAGCCCGGACCTCTACGGCGGGACGTTCTCGACGATGACGAAGCTTCTTCCCCGGTGGGGAATCGAAGCGACGTTGGCGCCCTCGCACCGGGCCGAGGACCTTCTTGCCGCCATCCGGCCGAAGACGGTGCTCTGCTATGCGGAAACGATCGCGAACCCGAGAGTTTCGGTGCCCGATCTCGAGGCGCTTGCCACCGGCTGCCGAGACCGCGGCATCAAGCTCGTCGTCGACAATACGTTCGCCAGTCCCTACCTCTGCAACCCGCTCTCCCTCGGCGCCGACGTCGTCGTCCACTCGACGACGAAATACATCGGGGGGCATTCCGATCTCACCGGAGGGATCGCGGTCGGCAGCCACGACACCCTGGAAGGGGTGCGCGACGTGTCGATCAACCTCGGCGGCGTGGCCGATCCGCTGCAGGCCTGGCTCGCGCTCCGGGGCCTCCAGACGCTGGCGCTTCGGATGGAGGCCCACTGCCGAAACGCCCAGGCGATGGCCGAGATGCTGGAGGGGCACGAGAAGGTCGAGCGCGTGTGGTATCCGGGGCTCGCCTCGCATCCCGACCATGATGTCGCGAAGCGCCAGCTCCGGGGTTTCTCGGGAATGCTCTCGTTCGAGATCGCGGGCGGCATGGAGGCCGGCCGGCGCTTTCAGGAATCGCTTGAGGTCGCGCTCGTCGGGGCGAGCCTGGGCGGGGTGCACACGCTCGTCGTGCACGCGGCGAGTGTCACGCATACACAGCTCTCGCCCGAGGATCGCCGGGCGGTCGGGATCACGGACGGCCTGGTTCGCGTCTCGGTGGGCATCGAAGACATAGAGGACCTGCTCGACGACTTCACCCGCGCGCTCGACAAGGCATGACGGGCAAGCGTCTTCGGGTCGTCCTGCTCTTTGGCGGCCGGTCGGCCGAGCACGAGGTCTCGTGCGCCTCCGCAGCCTCCGCCGTGCAGGCGATCGACCAAGAGCGCTACGAGGTGCTCCCCGTCGGCATCGATAAGGAAGGGAGGTGGCATCTCCTTCCGGCGCCTCCCGCTATCGAGGCCGGCCAAACCGAGCTCCCGGCGGTCGATCCCACGACCGGTTCCAACGTTGCCCTGGGCGAGGGCTCACAGGCACGGTCGCTCGTGCGAGTTTCCGGCGAACCGAAACCGATCGACGTCGTCTTTCCTCTCCTGCACGGTCCCTTCGGCGAGGACGGCACGATCCAGGGCTTGCTCGAGCTCGCCGACGTTCCCTATGTGGGCGCCGGCGTTCTCGCGTCAGCCGTCGGCATGGACAAGGCGGTGCAGAAGGCGCTGTTTCGCGTCGCCGGCCTGCCGATCGTGGCGCATGAGGTGGTTCTCGAGCCAGAGTGGCGCGAGGAGGGCGAATCCGTTGAGGCGCGGTCCGAGGCGCTCGGGTTCCCCCAGTTCGTGAAGCCGGCGAATCTCGGCTCCTCGATCGGCATCTCGAAGGTGAAAGGCCTCGGCGACCTCGAACCCGCGCTGGAAGAAGCCTTTCGGTACGGGCGAAAGG
>JBOGWA010000045.1:0-14834 GCA_050693155.1 Actinomycetota bacterium
GGTTTCGGGAACCTGGCGGGAACGAAGAACCCGAGCACGAACCGACCCATGAAAAGCAGCGTGATGAGCGGCACACCTCGAATGAGCTCGATGTAGGCGACACTCAGGGCCCTGATGGCAGGGAGGCTCGAGCGACGACCCAGCGCGAGCAGGACCCCGAACGGGAACGACAGTAGGATCCCACCGACCGCGAGGAAGATCGTGAGCATCAGCCCACCCCAGTTCTCCCACCCGACGCCGTCGCCCTCCATGACGACCTCGAGCATCGCGAAGACTCCGGCAGCCAGAAACGCGAACCGCCATCGGAGGAAGCGCCGGGGAAGCCGCGTCGCCAGCCACCAGGCTCCGACCCCAAACCCGACGATTCCGAGGACGAGCAGGATCGGAAGCGCGCCCGAGGACAGCGAGAGAAAAACGACGGCGAACAGGATGAGGGGCGTCGCGCGGCGAACGATCGCCGCTATCGAGCGAGGCTCTCTCACTCGGCCCCGCTCCTCCGCCACCCGCAGCCGAACCGCCGCCGTCGCCCCCGTAAACACCCCCACGGCCGCCGCCAGTACGTAGGCGGCCGCCCAGGGTCGCCACAGCATGTCCCTCGGGAACCGCTCGACGAGGAACAGCGTGATGTTCCGCCGAATGACCTCCCACCGCCCGGTGACTAGAACGAACCGCCCGATCCGGTAGAGCAACCAGGCAACGAGGATCGAGAGGGCGATCGTAAGCACGGTGTTGTACCAGGTGCTGAACAGGTTTTCGCGCAGCCATTCGCGAGGCGGCAGTCGGCGGGTCGGGGGGCCGGAGATCTCGATGACACGAACCTCCTCCGTGTCCGTCGCGATCACGACACCGGTCTCTTTATCGACGCGAGGCTCCTCCGCCATCATCGCTCCTTGAGAGCAAACGCCCGGTTCACGAGGTTCGTGATCGCGGAGATGAACAGGGAGAACGCCAGATAGATCGCCATGAGCAGCGCGATCGCTTGCGGCGCCGGCACCTGCTGAATCATGAGACTCGTGATGCGCGTGATCTCGGGAAAGCCGATCGCGACGGCCAGCGAGGAGTTCTTCGTGAGATTCAGGTATTGATTGCCCATCGGAGGGATCGCGACCCGGAAGGCCTGAGGAAGAATCACGTAGCGAAGCCGCTGGAACGACGAGAGACCGAGCGCCGTCGCGGCCTCCGTCTGCCCCTTCTGCACGGCGAGGATGCTGCCCCGCACGATCTCGGCGATGTGGCTGGCCGTGTATACGACCAGAGCGAACAGAAGCGCCGCGTACTCGGGAAGGAGCCGGATCCCCCCGGCGACGTCCCGGCCGGTTCGCTCCGGCAGCGAAACGGAGAGTGGTCCGCCAAGCACGAAGTGGGCGACAAGAGCGAAGCTGAGAAGGACCGCCCCACCCCAGAGCACCCGGTGATGCGGCTGCCCGGTTGCGTTCCACCGTCGAGTCCGGGACCACCCGACAGCAACGGCTGCGAATGCCCCGACCAATACAAAGGCCCAGAAGCCTCCGGCGCCCGATCCCGCCTCGAGCCACGGCGTCCAGATCCCCCGATTCGAGATCTGGAACAGGCCGAGATCGGCCGCCTCCTCGATCGGCGGCAGGCGAAGCGCGATCGCGAAGTAAGTGAACACGATGACGACCAGCACCGGGACGTTCCGGATGCTTTCGACGTAGAACCCGGCCAGTCGACGAACGAGCCAGTTGGTCGAGAGCCGCGCGACGCCGACGAAGATGCCGAGGAGCGTCGCGAGCGCGATGCCGACGAACGCGACAAGCGCGGTATTCGCGATCCCCACGAGGAGGGCCTGGCGGAAGCTCTGCGAGGGCCGGAATTCCGACCCCAGGATCGTGAAGCCCGCGGGCTCGCGCAGGTAGTCATAGCTCGTGGGGATCCCCTGCGCTTCCAGGTTGGCTTGCAGGTTTCCCGATAGGAACAGGACGAGACCCGCGACGGCGCCGACCACACCGATCTGGAAGACGATCCGGAGGACCCGAACATCGCGCCACGGCGGGGGGCGTCCCACCGTGACGGGCGCCGTGCTCATGCTCAACATACAGTGGGGGCGGCGACGGGTTCCGTTACCGCCCCCACCGATTCCGAATTACCGGTACGGCGGTGCGTACAGCAAGCCCCCGTCCGTCCACAGCGAGTTGAAGAGCCTCTCCAGCCCGACCGGGGTATCCGGTCCGACGTGGCGCTCGTAGATCTCGCCGTAGTTCCCGACCTGGCTGACCACCTGCACGACGAAGTCTGCCGGCAGGCCGAGACCCGGATCGAACACGCCCTCCTCACCCGGAAGGCCGAGGAAACGAGCGCGCTCGGGGTCCCGATCGGGATTGATGCTCTCAACGAGGTCCAGAACGTTTGTCGAGTCGATGTCGAACTCCTCCGCCTGAATCGTCGCGAGCACGACCCAGTCGACGGCCTGCGCCCAGTCCGAGTCTCCGTCGCGAACGACCGGGCCGAGCGGCTCCTTCGACATCGTCTCCGCGAGGATCCGGAGGGCGTCCGGTCCGCCGAGGCGGGCAGGCCACGCAGCCTTGAGCCCCGCGAGCGCCGACTTGTCGCCCGTCCACCCATCGCAACGCCCCTGCTCGAACGCCTGCTGGAGCGTTTCGTTCTCCTCGAACGAAAGCTGCTCGAAGTCGAGCCCGAGTGAGCTGAAGACCGACGCGAGGTTGAGCTCGGTCGTCGTCCCGGAAACGACGCAGATCACCGTGCCGCCCATGTCCGAGAGCGACTCGTACGGGCTGTCGGCGTTCACCATCATCCCCTGGCCGTCGTAGAAGGTCGTCGTGAGGAACTGCGTGCCTTCACTCCCGTCACGGCTCGACGTCCACGTCGTGTTGCGGATCAGGACGTCGATCTCGCCGGCCTGCAAAGCCGTGAACCGTGTCTCGGCGGTGAGGGGCACGAAATCGACCGCGTCCGCATCTCCCAACACCCCTGCCGCGACGGCGCGACAGAAGTCGATGTCGAAGCCTTCGAACTCACCCTCCTCTGTGAGGAGGCCGAATCCCGGCAGGAGATCGTTCACGCCGCAAATCAGCCTGCCGCGTTCCTTCACGACGTCGAGCGTGCTTCGCGCTTGCTGCTGCCCGCCCGCCTGTTCGCTGTTCCCGTCGCCCGTGGTGCACGCGGCGGCGAGCAGTCCAAGCGACGCGACGAGCACCCCAAGTCTCACGAGGATGCTTCTTCGCATCTCCCCTCCCTCCAACTGGATCTGGGGGTCACCGCTCGCGACCCCACCCTGACGGTAAGCGAGAATATCCGCTCCCTCCCACCCCCCGCCACTCCGCTTCAGCCTGGCGAGACTGCGCGCCCTCTCCCAACCGTGGTGAGGCTCCGCGGCTGCCTCCGTCGCTCCCTCCCAGCCTGGTGAGACTGGCGGGGTGCTCCGCTCAACGTCCTCGGCGACCCCAGGAACGGGGTCGCCTTGCGGGACGTTTCGCTCCGCAGCCCGCGCAGTCTCAGCCGTCGTTCGGCGTGATCGGTGAGTCACGAACTCACGATGGAATCGCTGTCGAGGCGAGCGTGGCTTTCCGAGGGAGGGCCGGAAGGGGTGGACTGCCAGCCGGTTCCTGAGGGTGGAAGCAGGCCCTTCCAAGGGCACTCACGCTGGAAGCGTGCCACCCCGACGGCCTCGACCGAGAAAGCCACGGAGCCTCACCAGGGTGGGAGAGGGCGGGAAAGCGTTAGTGGCGGAAGTGGCGGCGGCCGGTGAAGACCATCGCAACGCCGTGTTCGTCGGCTGCGGCAATGACCTCATCGTCGCGAACCGAGCCACCGGGCTGGATGACCGCTCTGATCCCGGCCTCCGAGGCGCGGTCGATGCCGTCCCGGAAGGGAAAGAAGGCGTCGGAGGCCAGGACCGATCCGACGGCGCGCTCCCCTGCCTTCCGGGACGCGATGTCGACGGAGTCCACCCGGCTCATCTGCCCCGCACCGACCCCCACGGTCGCTCCCTCACGGGCGAGGACGATCGCATTCGACTTCACGCGGGCGGCGACTCGCCATGCGAAGAGGAGATCGGCCCATTCATCTTCGCTCGGGTCCCGAGTCGTGACTACCTTCATCGTCGACCGATCCTCGTCGCCGGTATCCGCCCGCTGTACGAGCGCCCCGCCATCGATCACGCGAATCTCGAGCCCGGGAGACGCAAGCAGCGGCGCCCGGACGACTCGTAGGTTCGCTCGCTCACGAAAGGACGCGGCGGCCTCGTCCGAGAACCCGGGCGCCACGACGACCTCGGTGAAGACCTCCGACATTGCTTTCGCGGCATCCGGGTCGACCTCTTCATTGAAGGCCACGACCCCGCCGAACGCCGAAATCGGGTCCGAGGCGAGTGCGCGCTGGTACGCATCGGCAAGCGATCCGGCGACCGCGGCGCCGCAGGGGTTGTGATGCTTCACGATCGCGGCCGCCGGCCCTGCGAGTGACGACACCACGGCCCTCGCCGCCTCCGCATCGAGCCAATTGTTGAACGACATCTCCTTCCCCTGGAGCACCTCCGCACCTGCGAGAGGACCGGAGCCGAGCGCCGTTCGATAGAGCGCGGCAGGCTGATGCGGGTTCTCGCCGTAGCGCAGATTGGAGAGGCGTTCGAGGCCGAGGCTCAGATGGTCCGGAAGCGACTCCCGCTCCCGCTTCGAGGCGAACCAGGCCGCGATCGCGGCGTCGTACACCGCGACGTGCTCGAACGCCTCATCTGCGAGCGTGGTCCGCAGCTCGAGCTCGGTCCCCGTCGATTCCTCGATCGACCGGAGGACGTCCTCGTACCGGGAAGGGCTCACGACGACCGCTACCGAGCGGAAGTTCTTCGCCGCCGCGCGCAGGAGCGTCGGCCCGCCGATATCGATCTGCTCGACGACCTCGGCCTCCTCCGCGCCCGAACGCACGGCTTCCTCGAACGGATAGAGGTTGACCACGACCAGGTCGAACGGCTCTAGCTCGTGATCGGCCAGTTGGCGGAGGTGCTCGGCGTTCGTCTTGTCGGCGAGGATTCCCGCATGGATCGCCGGGTGCAGGGTCTTGACTCGCCCGTCGAGCATCTCCGGGAAGCCGGTAACCTCCGCAACCGGCACCACGGAGAGCCCGGCCTTCTCGAGGATCTTCGCGGTCGATCCCGTGGAGATGAGTTGGACGCCGAGCCCGGCCAACCGTTCGGCGAAGGGGACCAGCCCCTCCTTGTCCGCCGCCGAAAGCAAGGCTCGACGAATGGGGACGAGGTCGCTCACCGGGCCTCCGAAGGCTGTGGATCGAGGATCCGAACCTGCCTTCCCTCGATGGACACACGGCCCTCCAGGAGCAGCCGCAGGGCGTTGGGATACAGGCGGTGCTCGACTTCTTGGATCCGGGCGTGAAGAGAGTTCTCGTCGTCGCCGTCGAGGATCGGGACCGCCTCCTGAAGAACGATGGGACCGTGATCGACCTCTTCGTCGACGAAATGGACGGTCACGCCCGTCAACCTCGCGCCCCACGCCAGCGCATCTCGCACCGCGGAGGCCCCGGGAAACGCCGGGAGCAACGCCGGATGGATATTCAGCATCCGACCCCAGAAGGCACGGACCAGCGGAGGCGAAAGGATCCTCATGAACCCCGCGAGACAGACGATCTCGATCCCTTCGGCTTCAAGGAGATCGAGGATCTCGCGGTCGTACTCATCCCGTGATGGAGAGGCGGCCGGGTCGAGGAAGACCGCCGCGACACCTCGCGCTTGCGCGCGCTCCAGAGCGCGGGAATCGCGACGGTCCGAGAGTACGAGCGCGATCTGGGGCCCGACCAAGGGGTCGTCCAGCAGCGCCTCCAGATTCGTCCCCTCTCCGGAAGCAAGAACGGCGATGCGTGAACTCACGGCCCCGATGTTAGAGGGGCCGGCGCCGCCGGAGGAGCAACTTTTCCGATGCGGCGGCCCCCGGCCGCCCACGGGGTGCCAGAATCTAGAGAATGGCAGAGAGCGTCGGCCTGAAGGAATCTTGCGCGGTCCATCCCCAGCGGCCGGCCGTGGAGCGGTGCGCGCGCTGCGGGCGAGCTGCGTGTCTTCAGTGTGCGATCCCCGTCCGCGGTCAGGTGTTTGGCGCCGAGTGCGTTGGAGGGGAGACCGGTTCGCCGGTCCCGCCGCGAGCTTCCGAGCGGCCGAGGGCACGCACGGATGTGGCCGCGGTTGTGCTCTTCGTGCTCGGCGTCGGAGCGAGCGCCTTCCCATGGGATCGCTTCGGGAATCGAACGGGACCGTTCTCGGCGTGGAACCCGGTCCCGGAACCTTGGCCGCTCCTTGCCAGTGTGTCGCTCCTCGTGGGAGCCGCGCTCGCGCTCGTCCTGATGGTGCGGCCGGAAGGGCGTCTGCGCCACTTGACCTCGCTCTGGAGCGCAGGCGCCGGAGGGGTCGCCGTCATTGCGAGCGCGATCGCGTTGGTCGCGGTTCCGGGCCACGCGACCAGGACGCTCTGGCCCGCCGTCGCGCTCGTCGCCGCGCTCGGGGCAACCACACTGGTCACGCTTCGAGTACGGCGCGCGAGCGCCTAATCTCGGCGCATCCTTGCACCAGCCGCCACCCCCAACGTACAGTGGCCGGGGGCGGGCGCCGCCCGCGAGCGCGAGCGAAAGGAGCACGACGGTGGCAGAGCGGCCGGGCTTCGACATGAACAGGCTCTCGATGGGATCCAAGGGACTCCTTGGCACTGGCATCGTCCTGCTCATCGCGCTCTTCCTGCCCTGGCAGAGCGTCGATGTCGGATTCGGAATCGGAGATGTGAGCCGAAACGGCTTCAACGGCCTCGGCGTCATCGTCGGCATCCTCGTGATCGGACTGATCGTCTGGGAAGGAATGCTCGCGGCCGGAGTGAGCATCGGCACGGGGGGAACGGCTCCGGCAATGATCAGCGTCTACGACGGAGCCGCCGCCTCGGTGCTCACGGTCATCCATTTCTTGCTGCGCCTCGACTTCGTTTCCTTCGGCGCGTTCATCGGACTGATCGCCGCGCTCGCCATGGCGTACGCGACGTGGGTTCGGTACCACGAGGCGCGGATGGGGGGGCGGGCGGCGCCGCCTCCGGCGCCCCCGATGCCCCCGCCGCCACCCGCGGTTTAGCCCCGCGGGGCTTCGGCTCGAGGCCCACGTACTGGGCCCTAGAAGCTTCGGTCCTCTTCGTCTTCTTCTTCTTCGAAGAAGGCTCGTTCGAGTGGGGGCGCGGATGAGCCCGCACCCACAGACGCGTCGTGCATCCGTGCGGTCGGCGCCTGGTCGGCCGGCCGTGCCTGTCGGTACACCGGCGGCTCGAAGCCTGAGACTCCAGGACCGGCGTCACTCGGCTCCGGCGCCTCGGCTCCACCGATCGCCCCGCCGATCGCCCCCCCCACGACGCCCCAGATCAGCGCGAGGCCTGCTCCCATGAAGAGTTCGGGACCGATCTGGGCAAGCTGCGCCTGGGAGATCCCCTGAACGACCCCAACGGAGCGGACGGTGAATCCGGCAAGCAATGAGAGGGCGAGGACGGCAAGCGCGAACACGATCCCGGCTCCGGCTCCGAGCGCCATCCCCTCGCCGACGGTCTCGGCATCGGCTCGGCGCGCCGCGTGCCGGCCGGCGATCAGGGTTGCAAGGAGCGGCACTGCGAGAAACGCGAAGTAGAACGGATCTGCGGAACCGAACTGCACCGGCAGCTCGGCCGGCGTCGTCGAGAGCTGGACCGGCGCGACCGCGGCCTGGAGCGCCGCGAAGTCGATCGAGACGGGAAACTGGGTGTACGAGAGAAGCGTCAGGGTGGAACCCGCGCTCGAAATCGCCAGGCTTCCCCCCATTGCCGGAACGAGCACCGAGGTGGCCATGTTCGGCGCGAACAACGTTGTGAACATCACCAGCGTCGCACCCTCGGGAAAGCCATCCTGGATCACCCCGTCGAAATAGGCCCGGGTGAACTCGGGACTAAGAGCCGCAAGCACGAGCAGGCCGAGGAAGCCGAACACCAGGCCGTAGGCGGCCATGCGGAACCCGCCGGCGATGACCCCCACCATGCGGAGCCCGCCGAGCCGTCGGCGGAGCTCACCCTGAGCCGTCTGGAGCCCGCCGAATCCTCCCGCCAACACCCCGAGGCCGAGCGGCCAGAGCACCGCCTCGATCGGCGAGGGCTCGACGCCGATGACCCCGCCCCCGGCGAAGACTTCGAACGGGCCGGGAGGAGCGCTGATCTCGAACGTCACGAAGAGCGACATCGCGTAGGAAAGCGCGGCGTACGGAATCGCGACCGACGCGCCGGCCACGACTCGCCTGCCCCATCCCCCACCGGCCCCACGCCCCGCGGCTCGCCCGGCCCGGTTGAGGAGAAAGGCGGCAACGAGGGTGCCGAGCAGCATGGAGACTCCGGCAGTCATCGAAACGTCGATCGGGCCGAGATCCTCGACTCCGGGTGGCAGCTCCTGAAGCTCGCCCGTTGCGCCGACCGCTTGCTGTTGCGCCTCTGCAACGGCTTGCACGTCGAGTGGTGGGAGGTCCACTTCGATCCCGACGTGGTGGAGGGTGTAGAAGACCAGCCCGCCGGCCCGGCCGAGCGCCTTCGGCGACGGCGGATCGTCATACGTCGCGAGGAAGATCACGCCGACCGAGAGAACGGCGACGCCAACGAACGAGAGAATCCCGAAGAGCAGAGACCGACCGATCGCCTTCACGAGATGGCCTCGGCCGCGCGTTCGGCCACCTCGCTCGGATTCCGCCCAACGCGAACTCCCGCCGCCTCGAAGGCCTCGGCCTTTGCCTGCGCCGTGCCGCGAGATCCGGTGATGATCGCGCCGGCGTGGCCCATTCGTTTTCCCGGCGGGGCGGTGAACCCGGCGATGTAGCCCACGACCGGCTTCGACATGTGGTCGGCGATGAACCTGGCCGCGCGCTCCTCGTCGTCCCCACCGATCTCGCCGACGATCACGACGGCCTTGGTTTCGGGATCGGCCTCGAACCGCTCCAGGACGTCGACGAAGCCGGTCCCGATGATCGGATCCCCTCCGATCCCGACACTGGTGGACTGTCCGACACCGCGTTGGGTGAGCTCATTCATGATCTGATACGTCAGGGTGCCCGACCGGGACACCAAACCGACAGGTCCCTCGATACACATCTCTCCGGGAATGATTCCGACGTTTGCCTTCCCGGGCGAGATGAGGCCGGGACAGTTCGGTCCGACCAGCACCGACGTCGCCCCCCGAAGGTACCCCGCGACCCGGGCCATGTCGAGGACCGGAACCCCATCGGTGACGCACACGATGAGATCGATTCCAGCCTGCGCCGACTCGAGAATGGCGTCCGCGGCGAACCGCGGTGGAACGAAGACGAGTGAAGCGTTCGCGTCCGTCTCTTCAGCCGCCTCGGCCACCGTGTCGAACACACGGATACCGTCGACGGACTCCCCCGCCTTCCCGGGGGTGACGCCTGCGACGACGTTCGTTCCGTAGGTCTGATTTCGGAGCGTGTGGAAGGAACCCTCCTTGCCCGTGATCCCCTGGACGACGAGCCGCGTGTCTCGATCGATCAGGATCGCCATCAGACGGAAGCCGCCGTCCCCGCAGCCTCGAGCATCGTGGCGGCGGGCACGATCCGTTCGTGGCCGGACTCGGCCAGCATCCTTCGCCCCTCCTCCGCGTTCGTCCCGTCCAGACGGACGACGATGGGGACCGAGGTTTCCACGCGTTTGAGCGCCTCAAGAATCCCCTCAGCGACGACGTCGCACCGGGTGATCCCGCCGAAGATGTTCACGAGGACCGACTTCACCGCGGGGTCCGAGAGCACGACCTCGAGCGAGGTCGCCATGAGCTCGGCGTCGGCGCCCCCACCGATGTCGAGGAAGTTCGCGGCTCGACCGCCGGCCTGCTGCACGAGGTCGAGCGTCGACATCACGAGCCCGGCGCCATTCCCGATGATCCCGACCTCCCCATCCAGCTTGACGTATTGGAGACCGTGCTCTTTCGCCCTCGCTTCCGTCGGGTCCAGCCGAAAGTCCTTCTGGTAATCGGCCAGATCGGGGTGACGGAAGAGCGCGTTGTCGTCGATCGTAACCTTCGCGTCGAGCGGCACGACCCGACCGTCCGACAAGAGCGCCAGCGGATTCACCTCGACGAGTGTCGCGTCCTCGGCGACCAGCAGCGCATAGAGCCGTTCCAAGATCTCTCCGGCTCCCTTCCGCGCCTCCTCCGGCAGGCGCCCGGTCAGGTAGCGAAGCTGATACGACGCCAGGCCGAGGACGGGCTCGATGCGGGCCCGGCGGAGCGATGCGGGCTTGGTCGTCGCGATCTCTTCGATGTCAACGCCGCCCTCGCTCGAGACCATCGCGACGTAGGCCTTGCTCGAACGGTCGAGCGTGATCGCCGCGTAGAACTCGCCGGAGATGTCCACGAGTCGTTCGATGAGCACGCGCGTGACCGGCGAGCCCTTGAACCCCTCGGTGAGAATCCGCTCCGCGGCCTGCTCCGCCTCATACGCGGACGTGGCGATAGCGATCCCCCCACCTTTCCCGCGTCCTCCCATCTGAACCTGGGCCTTTACCGCGACCCGGCCGCCCAGCCGCTCGGAGGCGCCTCGAGCCTCGTCCGCGTTCGCCGCAACCTCTCGTTCGATGAGGTCGATGCCGTGCCGGGCAAAAAGCTCCTTGCCCTGATACTCGAACAGATCCACCTAGCTGGCCTTCCTTCGCTCGCCAAACCGCTTTCGGAGCCACTCGACGATGGCCGACGTGGGAGCTCCGGGCGTGAAGATCTCCTCGATGCCCTGCTTTTTCAGCTCGGGGATGTCTTCCTTTGGAATGATCCCTCCCGCGAAGATCACAACGTCGCCGGCGTCCCTTTCCCTGAGCAGCTGGGCAACGCGAGGAAAGAGGGTCATGTGTGCACCGGAATGGATGGAGAGCCCCACGGCGTCGGCGTCTTCTTGAATCACGGCCTCCGCCACCTGCTCGGGCGTCTGGTGGAGTCCGGTGTAGATGACCTCAAACCCGGCGTCGCGAAGCGCCCGCGCGACGACCTTCGCTCCGCGGTCATGACCGTCTAGACCAGGCTTCGCGATGACGATTCGCTCCGGCATCCCCGGCTGCCCTCCCTTTGGCCCAGGGCCCCAAAATGATATCGAATCGGTTGTTACCCTTTCCTCGTGGAGCGTTTCAGCAAGAGGCGAATCCGGTTCCGGCCGCCGGGCCTGAAGCCCGGAACGAAGATCGGGCGATTCGGCCCGTTTCGCGGACGCCTCGGCGTCGCGTGGGTGATCGCTTCGGTCGCGCTCGCCGCCGTGATCCTCGTCGCCGGCTGGCTCCTGCTCCGCGGGCTCTAGTTCGAAACCTCCTCGATAAGCCCGCGTTCCTCGGCGGAAGCGATGAAGCCATCCACGTCACGCTGGGCCTGATCCCGGTCGACGTCGTCGTATCGCTCGACGATCTCGTCGACGATCTCCTCGGTCGATCGCCCGGCCGCCAGCAGCTCCCACACCCTAGGGCCGACCCCGCGCGCAACGAAGAACTCGCCATCCTCGAGATCCAACAGGACCAGCTCGTCGGCGACCTCGCGAACCGCAACCTCGGTCTCGAGCAGCGCCCGTTCGAGCGCCCATCCGACTCCCCACTCGTCGGCAAGCGACCGCGCCTCCGCCACCAGGTCCAACCGACCCAGTTCGACGAAGTCGCGCAGCCAGATCAGGCGTCTGGTCGGTCGAGGATGGGAGGCGTAGTGAAGGGCAAGCGCGACGAGCTGGGCGGGCGGCGAAGGTGCGAGGACGTTCCGCGAGTCGGTCGGTTCGCTGCCCGGCAGGAGCGCGTGATAGTCCACGTTCCGTGCCGATCGTTCGATGAAGACACACCAGTGGACGTCACAGAGAACACGGTATGGCCCGATAGAGCGCCAGGAGCTGACGCCTGCCTGGTAGCGGGCGAGATCTCGCGCCTTCCACGGGCGGGTGTTTTCATACCCGAGCCCTTCAAGGAAGAGCAGCCAAGCTCGAATCTCCGGGGCCGGTACGATCAGATCGATGTCGACGTAGGGCCGAAGGGACGGATCGGCGTACTCGGAGGCGACAGCACGACCCTTGAACAGGATGGGAGGCGAGAGGCCCGGTGCTCCCCTGCCGAGAGCCACGCTGATTCGTTCGATCTCGAGATCGATCGTCGCCACGCGCCTGCGAAGGCGGTCCCAGTCCTCCCGCACCAGGATGACCGCCGCGCAGGCTCCGGCAAGCGACTCGACCCCCTCGACTCCTGCCCGACGGTATGCGGTTCCGAGCGCGACGGCGGCCGCGTCTCCGACGCCAGCCGCGCCCGCAGCGAGTCCGCTCACCGCGGGTCAGATATAGCCCAGATCCGAGAGACGCTGCTCGATCTCGCGCCGCTCCGTATCGGTGATGTCAACGGTCTGAGCCCCGTTTGCGCCCCATGACTCCAGTGCCGAATCGAGCTCCGACCGTAGCCGGGCCAACACGAGCGGCTCCTCAGCCAAGTCCGTCTCCTCGTCGAGACCGTTCCCGACCTCGAATAGCCATTCCTGACCGTCGTTGGCTCGAACGAGCTTGAAGCGGTCGTCACGAACGCAGACCAGGTCGCGCCCAAGCGATGAGAAGTCGTACGACGGGTTGTTTCGCGCCACCCGTTCCCGGCCGTCTCGATCCCAGGAGCGCCACTCGGCAAACGTATGGGGGTTTCCCGTCCCATCCCGGTCGGAGGCGAAGAGATCGTTCCGCCTGCCCCGGAGGTGCTCGGGCACGGAAGCGCCGAGAAGCCGCGCCAGCGAAGGGAACACGTCGACGAACTCGTAGGGGCCAGACTTGCTTCCGGCGGGCACGAGGCCCGGACCCCGAGCAACGAAGGGCACCCGGATGAGGTGATCACACAAGGAAGCCTGATGCTCCGCCAGGCCGTGCTCGCCGATGTGCTCACCGTGATCCGAGGTTGCGATCAGGAGCGCGCCGTCCAACTTTCCTCCGCGATCGAGCATCGAAACGAGGTCACCGAGGAATCCGTCCGCACTGCTCACCTCGCCCGAGTACAGCGTCTTGTAGATGCCTCGCTTTCGAGCATCGGATCGGGCCAGCCCCTCCCACGGTCCAACCCGGTGCGCGATCGTCAGGCGGAACCAAAACCCCTCCAGCGGACGGAACCGAGGGCCTCCGACACGCCGGATCGTTCCAAGCGGTGGAACGTAAGCCCAGTGGGGTTCGAAGTAATTCACGTAGAGAAAGAACGGTTCCTCGACGGCGCGAAGCTCCCCGGCGAGCCACCGGTTGAGCGCCAACCCGCCCGAGTCACCGCCGACGAGAAGCTTCTTGAGTCGCCGCCTGCCCCGGCCCCACCGTCCCTCGAGCGTGTCTCGGTACATGAAGGTGTCGAAGCCGCGAACAAGGCCCGTCGGCGGGGAGATCAACCCGTTGGCCGTGGCACAGATCGTCCGGTACCCGAGGGTCCTGAGCCACTCTGCCAGGGTCACGGGAACGGAATCCCGAACCCGCATCGCCCCCCACTGGCAGCCATGCTCCGATGGGTAGAGCCCCGTGAACAGGCTCCCGTGTGACGGAGGGGTCCACGGCGCGTTCGAGATCATCGTGTCGATCTTCAGTCCGTCGGCCGCGAGCGAATCGACCGTCGGCGTGATGTGGTCCGGTCCTCCGTAGCATCCGAACCGATCAAGTCGGGCCGTGTCCAGCACGACCAGGATGATGTTCGGGAGACGTTCCTTCATAGCTTCCGGAGCGGCGCGTAGGATAGCAGCAGTCGTTTTTCCCCCTCCTCCTCGAAGCGAATCATCGCCTCGGCGTCGGCTCCGATGCCCGAGACGGAGATGACGACGCCCTCCCCCCATCGCTCGTGAGTCACGGTGTCGCCGGCCGCCACATCCGGGATGCGAGCCAGCTCGGCTTCCGTGGCGCGCTCGAGCACGTCCTCGCCGCCCTCCGCGTCCAGCATGAGGTTGGGTGGGATCTCCGAGAGGAATCGCGACGGGGGGTTGTACGACGACGCTCCGAAGAGACTGCGGTGCCATGCATGGGTGAGGTACAAGCGCCTTCGCGCACGGGTCATCCCCACGTAGGCGAGCCGCCGCTCCTCCTCGAGCTCCGCGGTATCGGTCATCGATCGGTGATGCGGAAAGACGCCGTCTTCCATCCCCACAACGAACACAACGTCGAATTCGAGTCCTTTGGCATTGTGCAAGGTCATCAGCGTGACCGCGCCCGCAGACTCGTCGTACTCGTCCTGCTCGGTCACGAGAGCGACCTGTTCGAGGAATTCGGGAAGGCCTGCACCCTCGAACCGAGCCTCGAACTCGGCTCCGACGCCGACGAGCTCGCGCAGGTTCTCCTTTCGGCTCTCGGCTTCGACCGTTCGCTCGGCGTCGAGCTCCGCGTAGTACCCCGATTCGCTGAACGCGGCCTCGATCATCTGCGCGGGTCCGGCTCCACCAGCCAGGAGGACGGCGAGCCCGTCGATCACGCCAACGAAGCCGGCCACAGCGCCTACGGCCCTCGGTGAGAGAGACGGGATCTCCTCTGCCCGGCGCGCCGCTTCCAGAAGGGTGATCACCTCGTCGCGAGCAAACGCCTCCAGAGCGGTGGCCGTCTGGTCACCGATCCCCCGCTTCGGCGCGTTGATGATCCGGCGAATCGAAACGACGTCCTGCGGATTCACGAGAGACCGCAGGTAGGCAAGCGTGTCCTTCACCTCTTTCCGCTCGTAGAAGCGGACCCCACCCACAACCCGGTACGGAACGCCGGCCTTTATGAGCACGTCTTCGATGACTCGGGACTGCGCGTTCGTCCGGTAGAACACCGCGATCTCACCGTAGCCGTGCAGCGCCTCGTCGTCGACGAGGCGCTGCAC
>JBOGWA010000046.1:0-15140 GCA_050693155.1 Actinomycetota bacterium
GGTCTGGAGCTCCTCGTGACCCTCGTGCGTCATGACCGCGATCGAGGCGACTCCCTCCGCGAGCTCGAGCGCGGTCTCGATGCTGTCCGCGACGCGCCGGCGGATGCCCTGTTTGGCCACGAGCCGATCGACGACCACTTCGATCGTGTGCTTGTAGTTCTTCGGGAGCTTGATGGGCTCGGAGAGCTCTCGCACCTCGCCGTCGATCCGTGCGCGAGGGAACCCCTTCCGGGCCAGCTCCTGGAGGAGCTTCTCGTACTCGCCCTTGCGCCCCCGGACGACCGGCGCGAGGACCTGGAACCTCGTCCCCTCGGGCAGGCTCATGACCTGATCGACGATCTGATCCGGAGTCTGCCGGCCGATCGGTCGCCCGCACTTGTGGCAATGCGGTCGTCCGACGCGAGCGTAGAGCACGCGAAGGTAGTCGTAGACCTCGGTGATCGTCCCAACCGTAGAGCGCGGGTTCCGGGAGGTCGACTTCTGGTCAATGGAGATGGCCGGAGAGAGCCCCTCGATGAAATCGACGTCGGGTTTCTCCATCTGTCCGAGAAACTGCCGCGCGTACGCCGACAGGGACTCGACGTATCGCCGCTGCCCTTCGGCGTAGATCGTGTCGAAGGCGAGCGAAGACTTGCCGGAACCGGAGAGTCCCGTGAACACGATCAGCTTGTCCCGGGGAAGTTCGAGGTGGACGTTCTTCAGGTTGTGCTCACGGGCCCCGTGGATAACGATCGAGGACCCCACGAGGGCATTGTATCGGCGGCCCGCCGTCTGCAGGTCTGGGGAGTTCGCTTAGCGAGAGCGGGGCCGGCGTGCGTTCCGAGGCGCTCTCGGATAGTTCCCGTCGACCGTGTTGTCCTCGACCATCTGCGGATCGAGACGGGGTGCGGGAACGCCACCCTGAGCCGCGGCCAACGTTCCCTTGAGGTTCGCCTCTCGCACCGCTCCGAGGAAAGGAATCTCGACGGTGCCACCAGAGACCGTTGCGTCCGTTCCCGTGTGAATCGGTGTGAACCAGCTGTCGTCGGCGCCGGCGAGTTGCAGGCCGATCCGGTGTCCCTTCCGGAGCAGCCAGTCCTGCGGATAGAGGGCGAACGAAACCTCTCCGGCCTCCTCGACGAGGAATGCGCCGCGGCTCATGAACTTCGCCGCTCCGTCGGGAGCCACGTCGTAGAGCAGGGCCACGAGGTTCACGTTCGGGACGAGCGTCTGCACGTCTGCCGTCACGACCGGGGTGCCGGCATACCGAATGTCGTACGGCGCGGGCTCGGTAAACGTCCAGGCGCCCGCCCCGGGCAGCGCCGCCTGGTTTCCCGCCTCGTCGGTGTATGCCCCGGGGTTAAGTGAGAACGCGTGCCCCTTTGCATCGCGAGGCGGCCATGCCCGTTCCGTCCGCCACTTACCGTCCCCGTCCTGGATCTCGATGGCGGGATGCTTCACGAGCGGCATGCCCTTCAGGTAGTGGTCGAACCAGTCCATCGCTTCGTCCATGAACCCCAGGCGGCCGACGGCCGCCGATTCGTTCCCGCGAACGTGATCCCACTGCCCGAACCACGCCCGCTTCGGTCCCTTGAGACGCGACCAGACCTCCATGAAGTTGTCGGCTTTCGTATTCGCATCGTTGAAGCCGTGGGACCAGAGGACCGGGACGCGACTCCGTGCGGCGGCGTCGATGATGTCGCGGCGCTGCCAGTACTCGAGGTCGTGGTCGTAGATCGTCGTCAAAGCCGTGGTCTCGACGTTGCAGGCGGGGTTCGTCAGGGTCCCCATCGCCGGATAGAGGTGCTCCTCTGGCTCGGCGTCCGAGGTGCTCGTCGGCGCGAGATCGAAGGCCCGGTACAGGGTCGGAGTCGCGTACCACCCGGAGTCGTAGTGCACCCCGTTCATGAACATCCCGCGGTACGCCTCGAGAAGTGGCGACTGGATGACCGCCGCCTTCAGGCCGACCGGGTTCTCGGCGAGCGCCATCACCTGGGTCCACGCGTCGTAGCTCTTGCCCCACATGCCGACGTTGCCGTTGGACCACGGCTGCCTGGCCGCCCAGTTCACGGCGGCCTCGGTGTCCATCTGCTCACCGGGCCCGCCGAAGTCGTTGCACCCCTGGCTCCCGCCGTAGCCGCGAGAGTCGACCTGCATGTACGCGTAGCCGCGCTCGAAGATCCTTCCCTCGGTGATGAGGTCGTTGAAGCGAAGAAAGGGGCCGGTGTCACCCGGGCTCATGTTCAAGGGGTTCCGCCCGAAGTAGGGCCCGATCGAAAGGATCACGGGGTGCCGGTCCCCCTCGGCGCGGTTCGCGGGCAGCATGAGGTCGGCGCGGAGCAGCGTGCCGTCCTGCGACGGCAACCACAACTGGGTCCAGGTGGCGCCCTCGGGGACCGGCTCGGCCGCGGCCGGCACGGCGAGCACCAAGCCGGAAAAAAGCAGGAACGAAAGGACCGCCAGGGAGAGACGTCGTCGGCTCACGGGCCAAAAGATTCTATACGGGACCGAGGGTCCCTGCGAGATCGCTGCAGTCTTCGCCTCGGCGAAATCACGCCGAAGGGATTTGGACCGACGGTCGCTCAGCCGACGAGGTGGCGGATCTGACCGCCGCGGATCACGACCCGAACGCGGTCGAGGGCCGATAGGTCCTCAAGCGGGTTCCCCTCGAGACCGATGACGTCGGCCCGTGCTCCCTCCTCCAGCCGCCAGGCCGTCATCGCATCGAGGATGCGGTCGGGAGAGAGACCCGCCGACGCGAGCAACGTCGCCTCGCCGACGTGAATCCCCGGAGGGATCGGCCCGTTCCCGAGATCGGTCCCGTAGGCCACGCGGCCACCCGCCTTTACGAACCGCCTCAGGTTGTCGAGTGCGATGTCGAGCGCCCTTGTCCTCGGAGCGTGCGCGTGAATGTCGAGCGTGCTCACCATCCGGACCCGCTCTGCCATCCCCCGCACCAAGCGTTCCCCGATCCGTTCCGACCACGGGCAGTGAGCGAGCTCGTCGACGCCGGCCCCAACGGCCCGTTCCGTCTGCCCCCTGCCCTGGACGTGGGCGACCACGGGCAGGCCCCGGTCGTGCGCCGCCTGGCAGACGGCCACGAGTTCCTGATCCGAGAGGGTGGGGCCCGCGTCGCTTGCAAGGGCGATCTTGATAGCGACGGCGTCCTCGTCGGCAAGCCTGGCCGCCGCCGCCGCCGCGGCCTTTGCCCCGCGCACCTCCAGCGCGGTGCCCTCGGGGGCCCATCCGGCTCGACTCGGGTAGCCGCGACGCGCCGTGATGATCGGGCCCGCCGCTCCGATCTCCGGCCCGTCGAAGTCCGTCCCTGCCGAGATGTCGGCGAGGGCGAAGATGTCTTGCGCCGGCCACCCGAGGTCGCGAACGACCGTCACCCCGCCCCGCACAACGAGTCGCGGATCCGAAAGACCGATGTGCACGTGGCGGTCCACGACCCCAGGCATGAGGAACCAATCCCCCGTGATCTCCCGGTCTCCCTCGTTTGCGCCGAACGCGCGCCCCGCGTAGCTGATCCGCGAGCCCTGGATCACAACCGCGGGGTCGTCCACGAGGATGCCGGGCCCGAACCACCCCACCGCGCCCTGCACGAGCAGGCTGCCGCTAGCCGACGCCCGCCTCCTCGAGAGCCGACAGCTCCCGCTTCAGGTCCTTCACTTCGTCTCGGAGCCGGGCCGCGAGCTCGAACTTCAGCAGCTTCGCCGCCTCGTGCATCTCCTCCTCAAGCGTCCGGATGAGTCGCTCCAACTCCTCCCGAGGGAGCTCGCGCTCCGGCCGCCTGCGCCTCCGCTCGGGAACCGGCGCGCCGAGCCGCTCTCCTTCCAGCGACAGGAGGATGTCGGAGACCTTCTTCCGGATCGTCTGCGGGTCGATCGCATGTTCGCGGTTGTGGTCGAGCTGGATCTTGCGCCGGCGGTTCGTTTCGCTGATCGCGCGACGCATCGAGTCCGTGACCTCGTCGGCATACATGAGCACCTTCCCCTCGACGTTCCGCGCAGCGCGGCCGATCGTCTGGATGAGGGAGGTTTCGTTCCGCAGGAATCCCTCTTTGTCGGCGTCCAGGATTGCCACCAGCGACACCTCGGGAAGGTCCAGCCCCTCGCGGAGCAGGTTCACACCGATGAGGACGTCGAACTCACCGAGCCGGAGATCGCGCAGGATCGCGATCCGCTGCAGCGTGTCCACCTCCGAGTGCAGGTACCGGACGCGGAGGCCCATCTCGAGCAGGTAGTCGCTGAGGTCCTCCGCCATCTTCTTCGTGAGCGTCGTCACGAGCACCCGTTCGTTCCGTTCGGCTCGCTTGCGAATCTCCTCCATGAGGTCGTCGACCTGTCCCTGTGTCGGGCGCACCTCGACCTCGGGATCGACCAGTCCCGTCGGGCGAACGATCTGCTCGACGATCCGGTCCGACACTCGAAGCTCATAGGGCCCCGGGGTCGCGGACATGAACACCCTCTGCGGGGCGCGCGCGGTGAATTCGTCGAAGGTGAGCGGTCGGTTGTCGAGGGCCGACGACAGCCGGAAGCCGAACTCCACGAGGGTGCGCTTCCGGCTCATGTCTCCCTCGTACATGCCGTGGAGCTGCGGGACGGTGACGTGCGACTCGTCGATCACGCAGAGCCAGTCCTCCGGGAAGTAGTCGAGGAGCGTGTGCGGTGGGGTTCCGGCTACTCGACCGTCGATGTGGCGGCTGTAGTTCTCGATCCCCGAGCAGAAGCCGAGCTCGCGAAGCATCTCCAGATCGTGGTTCGTTCGCATCCGCAGCCGCTGGGCCTCGAGCAGCTTGCCCTCTGTCTCGAACGTCCCGAGGCGTTCGTTCAGCTCCTCCTCGATCTGACCGATCGCCCGTCGCAGCCGATCCTCCGAGGCGACGTAGTGCGTCGCTGCGTACACCGTGACCTCGTCGAGCTCTCGAAGGACCTCCCCGGTGATCAAGTCGAGCTGAAGGATCCGTTCGATCTCGTCTCCCCAGAGCTCGATGCGCAGAGCCGTCTGTTCGTAGGCGGGATGGACCTCGATCGTGTCCCCGCGAACCCGAAAGTTTCCGCGACCGAGCTCCAGCTCGTTCCGCTGGTAGTGCATGTCGACGAGCCGTTGGAGCGCGAAATCGTGAGCGAGCGCATCGCCCTTCCGCAGGAGAAGGATCTGCTCGCGGTACTCCTGAGGAGATCCCAGCCCGTAGATGCAGGAGACGCTCGCAACGATGATCACGTCGTCTCGGGTGAGCAGCGCGGAGGTCGCCGCGTGCCGGAGGCGATCGACCTCCTCGTTGATCGAGGTGTCCTTCTCGATGAAGGTGTCGGTCTGCGGCACGTACGCCTCCGGTTGGTAGTAGTCGTAGTAGGAGACGAAGTACTCGACGGCGTTGTCGGGGAAGAACTCGCGGAACTCGTTCGCAAGCTGTGCGGCGAGCGATTTGTTCGGCGAGATCACAAGAGTCGGCCTCCCAAGCCGCTCGATGACTTTGGCGACGGTGAACGTTTTCCCCGAACCGGTGATCCCCAGCAGCGTGAGGTTCGTCTCGCCGGCGCGGAGCCCGTCGGCAAGCCGGTCGATCGCGGCCGGCTGATCCCCGGCGGGCCGGAGGTCGGCGGCGAACCGGAAGGGGGACATCGCGTCGATTGTAGGGTTACAGGGGCTTTCGCCCCCCGAAGCCGGCGTCGACCTCGTGCCAATGACCGACGATGTCCTCGTCGAGCCGCCAGCAAAGGTAAACGGTCCGACCCTCCCGCCGGCTGGGGAAGTCGACGAGCCCCGATTCCGGATCGCGGAGGATCACTCCTTCGCCGGCAAGCCCCTCGAGTTCCTGCCGAAGGTCGCGAAGCGCCGTCCAGTACTCCGCCCCCTCCTTCCCACCGCCGTCCGCAGGCGCCGCTTCGTGCACGCGCTCCCCCGTCCTGAGGACGATCTGGCGAGCCTCCTGGATGTGCTCGATCGCCGTGCGAAGTCGATCCAGCGAGCGATTGGCCTCCTCGACCGTGAAGAACCGCTCGGGAGGTTCGGGCCGGCTCACGGATCAGACATCGAGACCGAGCGCGGCCGGGACGTCCTCGAGCGAGCGAACGCGAAGGTCGCTCGCATCCTCGTACCGGCCGCGCCGATCGATCAAGACGGCCACGAGCCCGGCTTTCCGCGCGGCCTCGATGTCGAAGATGGGGTGGTCGCCCACATAGGCGGCCTGCGCCGGAGGAACGCCAGCTCGCTCCACCGCGATCGTGAAGATGGCCGGATCCGGTTTCTCGACGCCCTCAATGCCGGAGATGACCTGAATCTCGAAGTACCGCCCGACGCCCAGCGTGTCGAGCAGATCCGCGAGCCAGGCCTCGAAGTTCGAGATGAGACCCAGCGTGAGCCCCGTGGTGCTGATGCGCTCGAGCGTCGGGATGGCGTCGTCGTGCAGCCGGTAGTTGGCGGGGTTGGAGAACGCCTCGTAGAGGCGTTCTGCCAGCTCCGCCGTCTCGTCCGGCCCGTTGTGTGTCCCGAGATCCGCGAGGAACAGGCGGTAGACGTCGAGCCAGAACGCGCGTGAGGCCTCTCGCGAGGTCGACCACAGCCTGGGCGCAGTCGTGCGGGCGTTCTCGGCGAAGCGCTCCGAGTAGACGGAAACGACCTCCTGGATCCGGTCGGGGTCGACCTGCTGACCCCCGTTCGCAAGGACACTCGAGAACAGTTCGGGGAACGAGGGATACGGATAAAGGAGCGTCTCCCCGGCGTCGAAGAAGACGGCGCGGAGCTCCATCCGCCCGATAATACCCGCCCTTTAGGATTTCCCCGGGTTGCCGCTTTGCAGCCGCGCCCACAATCCGTCGACCTGCTCCTCGAGGTGCGCACGGTCGCCCTCGTTCTGGATGACCTCATCGGCGGCCTGTTCGCGATCCTCGGAGGCGACCTGAGCGGCGATGCGTCTCCGGGCCTCTTCCTCGCTCATTCCCCGCTCCCGGGTGACGCGCTCGATCTGATCCTCGACGGGAGCCGCGACGACGACCAGGACATCGACCGCGTCGTGGAAGCCCGTTTCCACGATGAGCGCGGCATCAAAGACCACGATCGTGTCGGAGTCCCTGTGGGCAAGGGCGGTCTCGGCGAGCCTGCGGAACACCTCGGGATGGATGATCGCTTCGAGGGCTCGACGCTTGTCCTCGTTGCCGAAGGCCGCGCTCGCAAGCGCGTCCCGATCGATGCGACCGTCTTCTCGGACGACTGCCGCTCCGAATGTCTCGACGACCCGCTCGAAGCCCGGCGTCCCGGGATCGATCGCTTCGCGCGCGAGGAGGTCCGCATCGACGACAACCGCTCCTCGGGCTTCGAGCATCCGCGCGACCGTGGTCTTGCCGGACCCGAGGCCCCCGGTGAGGCCGACGAGCAACATCCGTTACGACTGGCGACCTTCGCGGCGTTTCAGATCCTCGACGATCGATTCGAGGGATACGTCGCCCTCCGCCTCGCGCGCTTCCTCGTCTTCCTCCGCTTCCCGCACCGGCTCCGGTTCGAGCTCCGGCGCGTCGACCTCGTCGGGGGCCGGCGCCTCCTCCGGCGGGGCCTCGGCCGTTCCTTCGACTTCGACCTCGGGAGCCTCACCCTCCGACCGGGGGAGTTCCGTGCTTTCCTCCCCGATCTCTGCCGACTCTTGGCCCGCAGCCTCCCCCGACGCCTCCGCCGGCTCGGCTTCGATCTCTGCTTCCGGCGCCTCGTCGACCCGCTTCATCGAGAGCGACACGCGCCGCCTCGCGACGTCAACCTCGACCACCTTCACGCGAACCCGATCCCCCGCCTGGACGATCTGGTCGGCCGACTCGACGTGCTCGTCAGAGAGCTCGCTGATGTGCACGAGGCCTTCGATGCCCTCGGAGACGCGGACGAACGCCCCGAAGGGCACGAGCTTCGTGACCTCGCCTTCGACGACCTCTCCGGCCTGGAAACGGCGTTCGAACTCCTTCCACGGGTCTTCCTGCGTGGCCTTCAGCGAGAGCGAGACGCGTTCGCGCTCGAGGTCGACGTCCAGCACCTCGACTTCAACCTCTTCCCCGACCGCGACAACTTCACTGGGATTGTCCACGTGGCGCCAGGAGAGCTCCGACACGTGCACGAGACCGTCGACCCCGCCGAGGTCGATGAACGCACCGAAGTTCACGATGGACGAAACGGTTCCCGTCCGTCGCTCGCCGGGTTTGAGCGACTCGAGGAACTTCCGCCTGCCCTCGCTCTGGGACTCCTCGAGGAAGGCACGGCGGGAAAGTACGACGTTGTTCCGGTTTCGGTCGAGCTCGATGATCTTGCACTCGAGCTCCTGGCCAACGTAGGGGTGGAGATCGCGAACCCGGCGAAGCTCGACAAGCGAAGCCGGGAGGAATCCGCGGAGGCCGATGTCGACGATGAGTCCGCCCTTCACAACCTCGATCACCCGCCCCGTGATCGTTCCCCCCTCGGACATGGTGTGTTCGATGCTTCCCCACGCGCGCTCGTACGAAGCGCGCTTCTTCGAAAGGATGAGACGCCCCTCTTTGTCTTCCTTCTGGAGGACGAGCGCCTCGATCTCCTGACCGATCTTCACCTCGTCGGACGGGTCGGCGTCTTGCCTGAGTGAAAGCTCCCGAATCGGGATGACGCCTTCGGATTTGTAGCCGACGTCGAGGAGCACCTCGTCCCGATCGATGCGGACGATCTTTCCGGAGACGAGATCTCCGTCGTTGAAGTCCTTGAGAGACGCCTCGATTGCGGCGGCGAGGTCCTCCGGCCGAATATCATCCTCCGGCTCTGCGACCGCCGTCTGGTCCGTTTCCTCGATCTCCGATCAACTCCTTACAGAGGGATTTGCGGCTCAGAAGCCGCGGGGCGCAATGGTATCAGTGTCCGGCGGGGGCGGCCTCGGCCCAATTCAACCCGGAGCCGATGTCCACGCGAAGGGGAACCGAAAGCTCGTATGCGGATTCCATCGCGGTTCGCACGGCGGCTTCCACTCGCGCTTGCGATGTCGCTTCCACCTCGAAGACGAGCTCGTCGTGCACGGTGAGCAGCATCGACGCAGGGAGGGTTTCGATGGCGCGGTCTCCCTCGATCATCGCGAGCTTGATGATGTCGGCGGCCGAGCCCTGTATCGGCGCGTTCAGAGCTTGCCTGCGACCAAGGTCGCGGATCCGCGGGTTGGCGGACTGGAGCTCCGGCAGGTACCGGCGGCGGCCGAGCATCGTCGACGTGTAACCGTCCCGTGTAGCGGCGTCCACCTGGCGGTCGAGGAACTCGCGAACGCGAGGGAACCCCTCGAAGTACGCGTCGATGAACGCCTGGGCCTCGTCGGGCGGAATCCGCAGCCGTGTCGCGAGGCCGTAAGCGTTCATCCCGTAGGCCAGCCCGTAGTTCACCGCTTTCGCCCGGCGGCGAAGCTCCGCGTCGATCTGCTCAGGGGGCAGTCCGAAGATTTTCGCAGCGGTCGCCGCGTGGATGTCGGCATCCGACGCGAAAGCCTCCGCAAGCCCCTCGTCGCCCGAAAGGTGAGCGAGCACGCGGAGCTCGATCTGCGAGTAGTCGGCCACGACCAACACCCACCCCTCGACCCCTGGGATGAAGGCGCGACGGATCTCGCGCCCGAGCTCCCCGCGGACGGGGATGTTCTGCAGATTCGGATTGAACGAGGAGAGTCGACCGGTTGCGGCCGCCGTCTGGCTGAACGTCGTGTGGACACGCCCGGTCTCCGGGTTGACGAGCGGCGGAAGGGCATCGAGATACGTCGACTTGAGCTTCGAGACCTCCCGGTAGTCGAGCAGGGCTGCTGCGATCGGATGCTCGTCGCGCAGCTTCTCCAGGGTGTCCGCGTCGGTGGAGTAGCCAGTTTTTGTGCGCTTGACCGGTCGGAGCCCGAGCTTCTCGAACAGGATGAGCCGAAGTTGAGGCGGGGAATTGAGGTTGAACTCCTCACCGGCGTGCGCGTAGATGTCGGTCTCGAGCCCGGCCATCCGATCGCCGAGCCGGTCGGACATCTCCGTGAGGTACGCGACGTCGAGCGCAATGCCGGTCGCCTGCATTCGCGCGAGGACCCGGGAGAGGGGAAGCTCCATGTCGCCGAGCAGCGACCTCGTCCCGGACCGCTCGAGGTCCGTCTCGAGCACGGGGACCAGGAGTGCGACCACCGCCGCTTCGGCGGTTGCTCGCCGCCAGGACTCCCCCAGCGGCAACTGGCCCTCCTCTTCCGGAGTCGCGGCGCCGACGAGGTCCGCCCCCAGATACCGCTCCGACAGCGCACCCAGCGGATACGAACCGGCCGCCGGATCGAGGAGATAGCCGGCGAGGAGCGTGTCGAACGCCACCCCATCGACCTCGATCCCGGCGCCGAGCGCGTGCGCCTCCACCTCCCTGGCGTCGTGGACCCAGAGCGCGCGGCTCGCCTCGGCAAGGAAGGTTCGGAGCTCATCCGGAACCTCGCCGTTCAGTCGCACGTGGGTCGCGCGTCCTCCTCCGGCGGAGATGGCCACGCCCGTGACCTTCCCGGAGTCCATGCTGAGGACGACCGCGCAAGGCTCGGAGCCCGAGAGCAATCGCGGGAGCTCCTCCGGCTCGGCCTCCTGAACATCGAGCTCCTCGACCTGGGCCCCCGGCCGGCTCGCCGTCGCCTCCTCGAGTCGCTCAAGGAGACTTCGGAACTCCAGCGAGCTGAACAGTTGCCTGACGTGGGGCGGATCGAACGCTCCCATGCGGCACTCCGCCGGTTCGAGGTCGAGCTCGATATTGGTCTGAAGCCGCGCGATTTCCTTGTTTCGAATCAGGTCCTTCGCCGCCTCCGCGATAGGGGTGCGCAACTTCGGCGAAAGCTCCTCGGCGTGCGAGATGATGTCTTCAACGCTTCCGTACTCGCGGACGAGACGGGAGGCCGTCTTCTCGCCAACCCCCGGAATGCCGGGGATGTTGTCGGACGGATCACCCTTCAGCGCGACGTAGTCGAGATACCGGTCGGGTGAAAGCCCGAATCGCTCCTCGACGGCTGCTTCGTCGTAGAGAACGATGTCGGTGATGCCTCTCCGATTGAACATCACCGAGATCCCGGGACGGACGAGCTGGAAGAAGTCGCGGTCGGCCGTCACGATCACGACCTCGAATCCGGCGGCGACTGCCCGGAGCGCGAGGGTCGCGATCGCATCATCGGCTTCATGCCCCTCCACCTCGAAGACCGGGATCCGGAGGGCATCGAGCACCTCGCGAATCAGGGGCAGCTGCTGGCGGAACTCATCGGGCGCCTCGGCTCGACCGGCTTTGTACTCGGCGTACTGCTCCAGGCGCACGGTTGGGGGTCCCTTGTCGAAGGCGACCGCGATCCCATCCGGTCGCTCATCCGTTAGGAGCTTGATGAGCATCGACGTGAACCCGTACACGGCGTTCGTGACCTGGCCGGTGGACGTAGCGAGCGTGGGCGGAAGCGCAAAAAACGCGCGGAACGAGAGGCTGTGTCCGTCCAGCAGGAAGAGTCGCTCTTTCGCTTTCTTCTTCGTCACGTTCGTCACGCTGGGGGCGACTTCGGGGGACACACGGCACGCGATTCTACGGGCTGGGAGGGGGGCTAGACTCCACCCCCCGATCTGCTAGAATTCAACTCGCAACGGCGCGCCGTCAGAAGGGCGGGGCGCCGTTTCTTTATCGAAAGGCAACGTCGCCGGGCGCCTCGCCCGGCGTTTTCATTTCGGAGGGACGAATGGACTATTTGCGGCACGGGGAGCGGGATGCCTGCGGAATCGGCTTCGTGGCCGACGCCGCCGGCCGGCCTTCTCGGGCCATCGTCCAGTCCGCGCTCGACGCCCTCTGCCGCGTCCGCCACCGGGGCGCCATAGCCGCGGACGCGAAAACGGGCGACGGGGCGGGATTGCTCATGACCTTGCCGAAACCCCTCCTCGCCAAACTGGCGGCCGACCACGGACTCGAGACCTCACCGGCCGACCTGGGAGTCTCGATGGCGTTCCTGGACGGACGGGAGGGCGCCGACGGGAGCCGGGCGCGAGATCTGGCAAGGCGCGCGATCGAGCGATCGTGCGACCTGGAAAACATCCCGGTGCTCGAGTGGCGCAGGGTCCCGGTCGATGCAGAGGCGCTCGGCGAGCGCGCCAAGCGCGACGCGCCGAGCATCGAACAGGCCTTCGTTGCCAGGCCGCCGGGGGATACCCCCGAAGAAGCCGAACGCCGATGTTTCCGTGCCAGGCGTCGGGCCGAACGCATCGCCCTCGGGTCCGGGGCCCGATTGTATTTCGCGTCGTTCTCGTTTCGCACCATCACCTACAAGGCGCTCTGCGCCGCGGATCAGCTCGCAGCCTTTTACACCGACCTCCGTGATCCCGACACCGCGGCGCCGCTTGCGATCTTCCATCAGCGCTACAGCACGAACACCATGCCGTCCTGGGAGCGAGCCCAGCCGTTTCGCTTCCTCTGTCACAACGGGGAGATCAACACGATCCAGGGGAACGTGAACCTCATGCGGGCTCGAGAGGGCCGGCTGGGGGCGGGTCACCTGGCGCCGGAGGATCTGCTTAGTCCCGTGATCGACGAATCCGGGAGCGACTCGGCGATGCTCGATAACGCCCTCGAGCTGTTGGTTCGAGGAGGCCGGGACGTCGCGCACGCGCTCGCGATGCTCGTCCCGGAGGCGTGGGAAGGCATCGACGATCTCGAGCCCGGAGTTCGGGACTTCTACCGTTACCACGCCGCCCTGATCGAACCCTGGGATGGCCCCGCCGGGCTCGTCTTCACCGACGGCGCTCGAGTGGGAGCCACGCTCGATCGAAACGGGCTACGTCCGCTTCGCTACGCGATCTGCGAGGACGGACTCGTCGCGTGCGCGTCGGAGGCGGGAGCCGTCGACGTCTCGGGTCACGGCTCCGTCCGGAAAGGAAAGCTCGGACCGGGACAGATGCTCCTGGTGGACCCCCGGGACAGCGGCGTGCGAGAGAACACCGCCATCAAGCAGGCGCTGTCCGACCGCGAGCCGTACGGAGCGTGGCTCTCGGAACATCTGCACCAGGCATCCTCGGGTGGAACCGCTCTCGCTCCGCCTGAGGATCTCACCGCCCGTCAGGTCACGTTCGGCTTTACGAAAGAAGAGGTCACCGTCGTGTTGCGCCCCATGGCAACGCAGGGCCAAGAGCCGACGTCCTCCATGGGCGACGACACGGCTCAGGCGGTGCTCGCGACGCGTCCCCGACCGGCCACGAACTTCCTGAAGCAGCGGTTCGCGCAGGTGACGAACCCTCCGATCGACCATCTGCGAGAGCGGCTCGTGATGTCGGTTCGCACGTGCCTCGGTCCGAGAGCACCGTTGCTCGAAGAGACCCCCGAGGCCGTTGCGCTTCTCGAGCTCCCCAGCTTCGTCCTGTTCCCGGAGGACGTGCGGGCACTCGCGGACGCGCGTTTCGAAACGATCGTCCTCGACGCCACCTTCCCCATCGGGCTGGGCGCGGACGGGCTGGAGGAAGCTGTGGGCCTGCTGGGCGACGAGGCCGAGCAGGCCATTCTGGCCGGCGCTGGAATCCTCGTGGTGTCCGATGCCGCGGTCGACTCCGAACGCGTGCCCGTGCCGTCGGTCCTCGCGGTCGGAGCCGTGCATCACCGCTTGGTGCGTACCGGCCTGCGGACCCTAGCGAGCATCGTCGCAGACGCCGGCGACGTCCGGGACGCACACGACGCCGCGTGTCTGCTCGGGTATGGAGCCGAGGCGATCGCTCCGCGAACAGCGCTCGAAACGATCGTCGCTCTTTCCGAGGAGGGGCGTCTCGGCGCAGACGCACCGCCGGCTCCCGAAGCGATGGAGCGTTATCGAACGGCGATCGAGGACGGCGTCCTGAAGATCATGTCGAAGATGGGGATCTCCAGCGTCGACGCCTACCGGGCCGCCCAGATCTTCGAGGCGATCGGCCTGGACGAGACGGTCGTCGAGACCTGCCTCACCGGCACACCGTCGCCGATCGGCGGCGTCGGATTCCGCGAGCTCGGCGACGACATCCTCCGCCGTCATCGATCCGGCTATGCGGAGGCGAAACCTCTCGAGAATCCCGGTTTCATCAAGCACCGAGCCGGCGGCGAATACCACACGAACAACCCGGAGGTGGTCGGCGCGCTCCACGGCCTCCTGGGGATCGGGGCCGGGAAGGGTGAGGGGACGGTCACGCCGATCACCCCGGAGATGCGGGCAGCCCACGAGCTGCACCGGGCGGTCCAGGCCGACGAGTACGCCTCCTACGAGCGTTTCGCCAAGCAGGTAAACAGCCGGCCTCCGGCCGAACCTCGGGATCTTCTCGATCTCGTGCCCGCCGGTCCTCCCGCGCCGCTCGAAGACGTCGAGCCCGCGGCCGAGATCGTCCAGCGATTCTCCACGGGCGCCATGTCGCACGGCGCGCTCTCTGCCGATGCGCACGAGACGCTGTCGGTTGCCCTGAACATGATCGGGGGGAAGGCGAATACGGGTGAAGGGGGCGAGGATCGCGCGCGGTATCGGGACGACCGCAACTCCGCGATCAAGCAGGTCGCGTCGGGCCGGTTTGGCGTGACCCCGGAGTACTGCGCCTTTGCGAAGGAGCTCCAGATCAAGATGGCCCAGGGATCGAAGCCGGGCGAGGGCGGCCAGCTTCCCGGGAAGAAGGTGAGCGATGAGATCGCCAAGCTCCGCCACACGACACCGGGCGTCGCGCTGATCTCTCCTCCGCCGCACCACGACATCTATTCCATCGAGGATCTGGCGCAGCTCATTTACGACCTGAAGCAGGTGAACCCTCGCGCGGACGTCTCGGTGAAGCTCGTCTCCACCGTCGGTGTTGGGACCATCGCTGCCGGTGTCGTCAAGGGGCTCGCCGAGGTCGTACACATTGCCGGCGCGGACGGCGGTACCGGCGCGAGCCCGCTCTCCTCCATCAAGAACGCCGGGCTCCCCTGGGAGATCGGTCTCGCCGAGACCCAACGGACGCTCGTCGAGAACGGCCTTCGCTCCCGAGCCCGCATCCGCGTCGACGGCGGCTTCAAGACCGGGAGGGACGTGTTGATCGCGGCCCTGCTCGGCGCCGACGAGTACTCCTTCGGTACCGCGGCGCTCATGGCGGAGGGCTGCATCATGGTGCGGACCTGCCATCGGGATACCTGCCCCGTGGGCATTGCCACGCAGCGCCCCGATCTACGGGCGAAGT
>JBOGWA010000047.1:0-1729 GCA_050693155.1 Actinomycetota bacterium
ACCCGGGCTCGGGCTGCTGCCCGGATCGGTGGTCCTGGGGGCGGAGCACGCCGAGCTCATCCAGCGGTTCAAGTCGAGGTGGCCCTGATGCGGCTTCGCGGTGAGTCCGGCGCGGTGGTGCCGCTTACCGCTGTGATGCTGCTCGGCCTTCTGGCCATCGCCGCGCTCGTCGTCGACGGCGGGCTGCTCTTCGCGGAGCGGCGCGACCTCCAGGGCCTCGCCGACGGCGCCGCTCGGGCCGGAGCGATGGCGGTGGACGAGGATCTCCTGCGGGAGACGGGGACGGTGCGGCTCGATCCGGCCGCCGCCCGCGACGCGGCCGGGCGCTACCTGGCCGCGGGCGGGTTCGAGGGCACCATCCGCATCGACGCCGATATGCTCGTCGTGACCGTCGACCTGGAGGAGAGCCGGCCGACGCTGATGATGGGCCTGCTCGGTGTGCGGGCCGTCAGCGTCACGGCACATGCCATCGCCCGTCCCCGGGTCGGAATCGAGGAGGCGGAGGTGGCGGGATGACCACCCGAGTCCGAACGCTCGCGGTCGGCGGGGTGCTCATTGCCATCGTCGGCGGTGGGCTGCTCGTCGGATTCTTCGCCATGGACGACGACGACGGTGCCTCTGGCGCGACCCCTACCACCCCCCCGCCCACCTCGCCGAGCGAAACCCCGACCGACGTCAAGGCCGATGTCGAGCAGGCCTACCTGGCCGCGTGGGACGTGTGGGCTGACGCTCTGGAGCAGCTCGATCCATCGTTGCTTCAGGAGGCCTTCACGGGACCGGCTCTGCAAGTCGTGACCGATCAGGTCGAGGAGCAGCGCCGGAAGAACGAGCCGGTTCGGATCAGAGCGGAGCACAACTATCGCATCAACGTGATTGATGCGCAGACCGCCTCCATCGAGGACCGCTACATCAACCACAACGTTCGACTCAATCCCGAGACGCTGGAGCCAGTCGAGCCCGATCAGGAAACTCGGGTCCGAAGAAGCTTCACGCTGAAGCTGGTGGATTCGACATGGAAGATCGCCGAAATCATCGAATACGAGTAATTGTCCTGGTGCTAGCTCTCTTGATTCTCCCTATGGCGTCAGCCAGAGCGCAGAGTCATGACGATGAGCAGTTCGATTTCGAGTCGACCACCGTCGTGGACACGAATACCGACGCAGTCGTCGTCGATGCCGCCGCACAAGCAACAGTCGCGGGGACGGGAAGTTCGGGCGGAGGCTCTGACTGTTGGCTCGATCCCGTCGCGACGATCGGCGAAATCTTCGTCAACAGCTTCGAGGAGCAGTGGAGCAACCCGAACCTGTTTCCCTTCCTCCTCTGGTGTGGCGAGGAGATGCGAGGGCTCATCTGGCTCGACATGAGCGAAGACGACCCTGCGACCGCGCTCGATCCCGAGACCGTCGCCATGCACCTCCGCGACGAGATCCCGGTACCGAACGTCGAGATCGGGATCAACCCGGGCCGGGGACTCGTCGGCGTGGAGTCTTGGTTCTGGCTCGACGGTTACAACGGCTCCCCCATCGAGGACTCGACCGACGCCTTTGGCCAGCTCGTCGAGGTCGAGGCGCGCGTGAAGCGGTACGAGTGGTCCTTTGGGGACGGCGACACGATCGCGGCCAAGACCGCGGGGCGTTCCTACCCGCACCGATCGCAGATCCGCCACGTGTACGAGCGGTCGTCCGCGGGACTCCCGTCGGGGTTCCCGGTCGAGATCACGTTCGTCTTC
>JBOGWA010000048.1:0-17389 GCA_050693155.1 Actinomycetota bacterium
ACGCTTGAGGGCGGACGAGACTGCGCGGGCTTCGGAGCGAAACATCCCGCAAGGCGACCCCTGTTCCTGGGGTCGCCGAGGACGTTGAGCGGAGAACCCCGCGCAGGCTCACCAGATTGGGCCGAACTTGGTTACTCGGTTGCGGTGATGGCGTGGGCGGTGCGGGTGGCGAAGGTCATGATCGTGATCTGCGGGTTCACGCCCAGGCAAGTCGGGAACAGGCTGGCGTCGGATACCCAAACGCCCGGGGCGCCGTAAACCCGCCCCCAGGGATCGCAAACAGCGCGTTCGGGATCCGTGCCCATATGCGCCGTGCCCATCGGGTGAAACGCGAGGAGTTTGAGGTCACGCGGCCGAATGTCGGCCTCTCGGATCCTATCCAGGTCACTACGTGAATCGGCCCAGCGAAGTCCCGGCAGATCCACAAGCACGCGTCGCGCCCCGGCGGCGAGCAGCACCTCCGCGGCGAGCCGAAGACCCGCGAGAACGTTCCTGAGGTCGGTCCGGTTCATCCGGTAGGTGACCAGAGCGCGTCCACCGGGAAGTCGCCGAACGCGCCCGGTCGACGTGTCGGAGACGAGCAGGCCCAGCGTGGCCAGATTCCGATACTTCGAAAGAAGCTGTGCGAGCTCTCGCCCGATCCCCGGGAACGTCCCTGCGCCCACGGAGGGCACGGAGTTCGTCGCTTCGAGCATGACGCCGTGCGATTCGTGAAGGGTGTCGATGAAGTAGGACTGAAGAGTCCCGCGCCACGCCGAAACGTCGTCGTCGAAGAGCCCGCCGACCCCAGTAGCCGGGTGGATCCGCAGGTTTCGTCCGAGGCGGCCGCTCCGGCCCCCTAGCCGGCTTTCCCGGAGCAGCAGCGGCGTCTGCACCGCTCCTGCGGCGACCACCACAATGGGGGCGAGGAAGCGAGCGCGACCGACCGGTCGATCCGCATTGTCGAGCGCCGTTGCTACGACGCCTTCCGCAACACCTCGCCGAGTGAGTACCCGGTCGACGCGGACCCGGCTGAAGATCGTCGCGCCGGCGACCTCGGCTCGGGGGAGGTACGTGAGGTGCATCGCCTGCTTCGCATCGGATGGGCATCCGAACGCGCACTGCCCGCATCCGTGGCAGTCGACGATGTTGCGAGGGATGGGGCCGCCGGAGAGTCCCAGGGCCTGCGCGCCCCGATGGGCGATGAGCCCGTTGTTTCCCATGATCTCCCAGGGAACCGGCGTGACGTTGACCGCGCGTTCCACCCGATCGAAGATCGGGTCGACGTCTTCCGGCCCGAGCCCCTCGACGCCGAAATCACGCTCCCACTCGTCGAGAACCCTGCGAGGAGTCCGAAAGCACGTTCCGGAGTTAACGACCGTCGTTCCCCCGACGGCTCGGCCGAGCGGCATTGGAATGAGGGGCCGACCGATCACCTGGGTCAACCCTCCGTCGCGGCACATCCGAAGCAGCCGTTCGAAGGGAGCGCCGGTGAAGTCATCGGAGGTGAAGTAGGCGCCTTCCTCCAGCACCGCGACCCGCAAGCCCGCCTCCGCGAGCTCCGCCGCGACGACAGCGCCGCCCGCTCCACTTCCCACGACGATCGCATCTGTCCGATACACGAAGCCGTCGCCGATATCGGGATGGGAAACGGGAGCGAGCCTCGGGGACGGGGCTCGGCCGGGTCGATACCCCGTCCGCAGCTCGGCCGGCAGGAACGTTGCCGTCACCCGCTCTCCGTCCGCGGCATCGGATAGGCAGGAACCGTCGTATCCGAGAGCACGTGCGACGGGCTCCTGGCTCGCCCAGACATCCAGGATCAGCTGCCTCAGGCTATCGGCCAAAACACCTCGAGGTCCTTTCGCTCCGAGAAGACGCCCGACGACGGCTTCCCGGGCGTCCGGCGGGACTCGGCGCAGACGTCGCCCACGCGTGAAGACGGCGGCCATCGCGTTCGCACGGATGAGCGCGATCACCGCCCTCGCGGCATCTCTCGGGAGGAACTGGAGGTATCGGTCCAGGGCTGGAACAACGCCCGCCTCGCTCGGCGAGGGAAGCCCGACGCCGTCTGCCGGCAGCAACGCCTCGGCGAAGGCCAGGACGGTTTCCCCGTCGGCCGGCGAGAGCTGGAGCGTCCGTTTCATCCGAATTCCGTGAGTCTACGGGCCCTGCCAAAACGAATAACCAACGGACGAGCGACGGTATCCTTGTCGGGAGCCCGCCGAAGCTGAATGCCAACGAAACAGCCGCGACGACGGATCCCGGTGATTGCCGGGCGTGAGGAACCCTTCTCCGAGCAGACGCACCGGTATCTCCTGCTCGGTCTCGTTATCGTGGGCGGCGCCCTGCTGTTCGCGCTTGCCCTCCTTCCCTCGCTCTCCACCGCCGGCCGCCTCGTTCAGCGCGTGAACGACGAGTTCAACTCCCTCGATGCGACCCTGGACCTCCACTTTCCGAGACCGCCCGAACGCTCGACGATCTACGCGGCCGACGGGACGGTCCTCGCAACCCTCTTCCTCGACGAGAACCGGAAGTGGGTCACGCTCGACAAAGTCAACGACCTCACGAAGAAGGCGGTGCTCGCGATCGAGGACACCAACTTCTACCGCCACCCGGGCGTCGACACCCAGGGAATCCTTCGGGCGCTCATCAGAAACATCACCGCGGGTGAGATCGAGCAGGGCGCCTCCACGATCACGCAGCAGCTCGTCCGCAACGTCTTCCCCGAGGTGGGGACCGAACGGACCTTTGCCAGGAAGATGCAGGAGGCCCGCCTAGCCCTTCGTCTCGAGCAGGAGTACACGAAGAACGAGATCCTCGAGCTGTACCTGAACGAGGTCTACCTAGGCAGCGGCGTCTACGGGATCGACACCGCCGCGGAGTTCTACTTCAGGAAGCGCGCTCGAACGCTGACGCTCTCGGAGTCCGCCGTGCTAGCCGGCCTCATCTCGTCCCCCGAGACCTACTCACCCCTCAACGACATGGAGTCGGCGATCTCCCGTCGCAATCTCGTCATCGAGCGAATGCTCGACCTCGAATGGATCACCGAAGCGCAGGCCGAAGAGGCCGTCCTCAGCGGAATCGAGCTCCGGGACAACGCGGAGGAGAGCCTCGATCGCCCGGCGAAGGCGCCGTTCTTCGTTGAGTTCCTGAAGCAGGAGATTCTGGACGACCCACGATTCGGCGACACGAGGGAGCAGCGCATCCGTCGGCTCTTCCAGGGGGGTCTCGACGTCCACACGACCCTGGTCCCGCATCTGGACAGGGTCGGCCGGCAGGCGATCGCTCAGTATCTACCGGATCCGGAGGACCCGGATTCCGCCGTCGCATCGGTCGCAACGGAGGACGGCGCGATCAAGGCGCTCATCGGGGGACGAAACTTCGAGGAGTCCCAAGTGAACATCGCGACCGGCCAGGGCGGCACGGGCCGGCAGGCGGGGTCGGCGTTCAAGCCGTTCACGCTCGTCGCCGCGTTCGAGCAGGAGATACCACCCGGAAGGGTCTACAACTCGGAGTCCGGGCAGCTCGTCGACTGCACTCCGTATGGGCCTTCAGACTACGCGGCCGTGAACGCCGACGGCGGCGGCTCCGGGTACATCGACCTCTGGGAGGCGACGCGTCGCTCCGTCAACGCCGTTTTCGTCCAGCTCGCGGTCGACGTCGGCCCGCCGAACATCGTCGACGCCGCGAGTCGGATGGGGATCGAAAGCCCCCTCCCGGCGGTCTGCTCGCTCACGCTGGGAACGGGTGAGGTCACACCGCTAGAGATGGCCTCAGCGTTCCAAACGCTCGCACGAGGCGGCATCCACTGCGAGCCGTATGCGATCACGAAGGTCATCGATCGCGACGGAAACGTGTTCATCAAGCAGCAGAAGGAACCGGACTGCGAGCGGGTGATCGACGAGGACGTCGCACATCAGGTCGTCGCGATGCTCCAGGGAGTCATCTCCGGCGGAACGGGGACCCGAGCAAACCTCGGCGAGTGGCCTGCCTTCGGCAAGACCGGATCGACGAACGACCTCGCCGACGCCTGGTTCACTGGCTGTACGGCTCAGATCTGCACCGCTTCTTGGGTGGGCCATCTCGAGGGCCTGATCTCGATGGAAAACGTGCACGGGGTTCGGGTCTTCGGCGGGACCTACCCGGCCATGATCTGGCACGACTTCATGCTGGCCGCGATGCAGGGCCTTCCGCCGACCGGATTCGCGGCGGCTCCTCCTGCTCAGTCCGCGACGGTCCCTGACGTCATCGGCCTGAAGCTCGAGGAAGCCGAGCAGGTCCTGGAGGAGGCGAAGCTCACCGCCATCCCCCAACCGCGCAATGCCCAGCCCAACGCCCGCGTGCTCGATCAAACACCTGGAGCGGGGCAGGAAGTCACCGCCGGAAGCGGCGTCACGGTCAAGACCAAGGGAGCGTCAGAAGGGATCCAAGTGCCGGACGTCGTCGGCTTGCACCGAACCGACGCGAGGGCGGAGCTCAAGAAGGCCGACCTGAATACATTCGAGAAATACCTGCGAACGACGAACCAGAACCTCCACGGCATCGTGGCCGATCAGTCGCCCGAGGCGGGAACGACGGTGGAGCGGGGATTCTCCGTGACGATCACCGTCTACGAGTACGACCCGCCTCCACAGCCAAGCCCATCACCGTCGCCGAGCCCCTCACCGAGCCCAGAGCCGGGGCCCCAGCCACGACGCCTCCACTCCGACGAGCGATAGAACGAACGCGACGCTAGGCGACCTCGAAGGCGGCGCGCATCCCCGACTCGTAGTGCGTCGAGATGTTGCAGATCAAGACGTAGGCGCCGGCCTCGAGGTCGGCTCGAAGGATCACACTCCCGCCGGCCGGGACCTCCTCGATCTTATTGATGATCGTGATGCCTTCGCCGTCTTCATCGACGACATTGCCCGCCACCGGAAGCGCGTCCTCGGCAAGATCCGTTTGGATCACGACGAATTCGTGCGTGATTCCCCCGCCGTTCCGGACACCGAACGCAATCGGGCCTGCCGCAGCGCTCGATGGATTCGGGGTAACCGAGAACTCGGTGACCTCGACATTGACGACGAAAGACTCGACGTCCACGCGCTCGCCGGTCCCGTCCCCTCCACACCCCGAAGCAACGAGTGCGAGCGCGACCAGGGCCGCCGGAAGCAATCTCAGACTCCTCATCATCTGTTCCCCTCTCGTTGAAGATCCCGACCGATCTTACTCAGACAGTCGGTTTTTCACTCTGGCGCTCACCGTGGCGCCGTCCACCCTGCCCTTCGCCTTTCCCATTACCCAGCCCATCACCTTTCCGATGTCGCCGGGCCCGGACGCGCCCGTTTCCTCGATCGCCTGGTCGACGAGGGCGTCAACCTCTCGTTCGGAAAGCTGTTCGGGCAGGTACGCCTCGAGGACGGCCTGCTCCTCACGTTCTCGATCGACGAGGTCCTGGCGGCCCGCCTGCTCGAACGCTTCAACGGCCTCCTTCCTGCGTTTCACCTCTCGGGCCACGACCTCCTGGTACTCCTCGTCGGAGAGTTCATGACCGAGCTCCACCTCTCGATTCTTCGCGGAGGCAGCCAGCAACCGGAGTGCCGCCAGGCGAACCTTCTCGCCGGCCTTTAGAGCCCGCTTCATCTCGTCCGCAACCTGAGCCTTCAGGTCGGTCATTAGAATCCTCCCGTGCTCTCGTGGGCGGCGCTCGGCGTCCTTATCGCGGTCGCGGGTGTCGCCGCGTACGCCGTGCTCGTTGAGCGTCGCGCGTATCGCCTCGCGCGGTACCGACTCGACATCCTACCGACGGGGACCGCGGAGCGAATCCAGGTGCTTCACCTCTCCGACCTCCACATGGTCAGCGACGACAGCAGAAAGGAACGGTTCATCGCCTCGCTTCCGAAGCCCGATGTCGTCGTCGTCACGGGAGACATCCTGGGAGAGCCCCAGGCGGTCGAGACGGCCGTCCGTACGCTCCGAGCGGTTCGAGGTCGCCTCGCGTCGCTGTTTGTTTTGGGCTCGAACGATCTGTACGAACCTCGGCCTTTCAACTACCTGAAGTACTTCATTCCGCACGATCGGCGGCAACCCCGGTTCGGGCGGCGCGGACGATCGGCCGACCTCGTCCGGATGCTCGAGTCGGAAGGCTGGGTGCACATGAAGAACCGCAAGTACGACCGGCGCGCAAACGGCATCCGGCTCGAGATCGCCGGTCTCGACGATCCGTACGCACACCGGGCGGACCTTCGGGTCGGGCCCCGAGTCGTCCCGGAGGCGTTTGGGCTCGCGGTCGTCCACGCTCCCGATCCCGCACCGGAGCTCATTGCGCTCGGCTACGACCTCGTCCTTGCCGGGCATACCCACGGGGGACAGGTTCGCCTGCCGCTGGTGGGAGCGCTCGTGACGAACAGCTCGCTTCCGACGAGGTTCGCGCGCGGGCTCGTTCGATTCGGGCCCGGCTACCTGCACGTCTCCCCGGGACTCGGCACGAGCAAGTACGCCCCGTTCCGATTCCTGTGTCCGCCCGAAGCGACGCTCCTCGAACTTCGCGCCGAGCGGACCCCTCAGCCTCGCGACACGACGTCCTCGAAGACCGCCTCGTAGCCGGAGACCATCGTCTCCTTTGAGAAACGGTCGACCACGCGTTTGCGGCACGCGCGCGAGTCGATCTCTCCGAGGCGCTTCAGCGCCGCGGCCGCCGCGTTCCCGTAGTCCTCCACCCCGACAACGAAGCCGGTCTCCCCGTCCACGACAACCTCCGGAGCCGCCCCCCGCGGGGTCGCGATCACCGGCGTCCCACACGCCATGGCTTCCGCCATGACGAGACCGAACGGCTCGTCCCAGTCGATCGGGAAGAGCACTGCCTTGGCCCGAGAGAGAAGGTCGGCCTTCTCGTCCTGTGAGATCTCGCCGAGAACCTCGGTGTCGTCCGCCAAGGCCGGCTGCACGACCTCGTTCCAGTGGCGTTCCTCGTGTTGGTCGGCGATCTTCATCGCCATCACGAGCCGCTCGCCCGCCAGCTTCGCAGCCTCGACCGCACGGAGCGGACCCTTCGCGGGATCGGACCGGCCCAGAAACAGCACGAAGTCTCCCTTGTCTTCCCGGAACGGATAGAGGTCGAGATCCACGCCGTTGTAGACCACGGCCGCGTACCGAAGCTCCGGCATGTGTGACCGCTGATCCTCGCTGACGGCCACGAACCACAGGCGGTCGGCGACCCCCGCGTACGTCATCCGCATCTCCTCGGTGAACTCTCCGTGCAGCGTATGAACGACCGGAACGTCGAGAAGCAGCGAGGCGACGAGGCCCGAGTAGGCCGTGTGCTGGTGGATCAGGTCGAAGCGGCTCGGATCCCGGTGCACGAGCATCTGGTGAACGGCGTCGTGCCAGACGGAGTTGATGAGCTTGGAGCCGGGCGCCCGTTCGAACACGTACTCCAGTCGAGCGCGCGTCTTCGAGTCGCCGGTTGCGAAGAGCGTGACGTCGTGCCCCCGATCAACCAGGCCGTCGGCCAAGAGGGCGACGACCCATTCGATTCCTCCGTAACCCGCGGGAGGCACAGCCACCCAGGGAGGAGCGACTTGCGCGATTCGCATCAATCAGTCGCCGACTGCGGGCTGGATCGGACCCTTCTCTGCCTTCTCCGACGAAGGGTCGCTCAGGTCGACAACCGTTTCCTCAGATTCGCGGAATCGCATCAGGCACACCTGGCAGACGCCCCGCTCGACGGACTTCGCGCTGCCGCACCAGCTGCAGTCGCGCGCATCCATAGCGCCCTCCCCCGCCGCCGATCGGGCTCCCCTCTTGGAGCGGCGGTATGCTAGCACTCGAGCTCGGGAGTCCGCTCGCGGGAGTCTCCCGGCGGCGCCGCACCGGGCGAGCTCCCTCGATCCCCGGCGAATCGCGAATCGCGAAGGGGCAGCGATGCCGGACGAGGACCAGGTACTTTCAGAGGACGTTCTGTTCCAACTCGACGAGATCGCAGGCACCGAGCTCCTCGTCGGGATCCCCTCCTACAACACCGAGGACACGATCGAGCACGTCGTCACGGCGGTCGAAGGCGGGCTGCGGAAGCACTTTCCCGATCTCAAAGCGGTCATCTGCATCTCCGACGGCGGCTCGACCGACCGGACGCTTGCCGTTGCTCAGAAGGCAACGATTGGGAACGCGTACGAACGTCTGCTCGTCAACCCGAATACCGCCATCCCGCAGAAGCTCTGTCTTCAGTATCGGGGGACGCCCGGAAAGGGAAGCGCGTTCCGCTCGATCTTCGAGGTCGCAACCCGGCTCGGCGCGAGTGCATGTGCGGTCGTCGATGCTGACCTGAGGAGCATCACCCCCTACTGGATCGACCGGCTTCTGCGACCGGTCGTCGACAGCGGCTGCGAGTACGTCGCCCCCGTGTACTCCCGTCACAAGTACGACGGGACCATCACAAACTCGATCGCGTATCCGCTCACAACCGCCCTGTACGGGACCCGCATCCGCCAGCCGATCGGAGGAGAGTTCGCATTCTCGGGGGACTTGGCGAAGCGGTATGCGTCGACGGACGCCTGGGACAGCGACGTCGCTCGCTTCGGAATCGATATCTGGATGACCACGCTTGCGATCGTCGAGGGATATCGGACGTGCCAGACGATTCTCGGGGCAAAGATCCATGCTCCCAAGGATCCGGGCTCGGACCTGGGGCCCATGTTTCGCCAGGTCGTCGGAAGCCTCTTCGCCCTGGCCGGGCAGTACGCGGAGCAGTGGCAACGGATCGACTCGATCGAAGTCCCTCAAACGTTCGGATACCGCGCGGCGTACTCGGCCGAACCGATCAAGGTCTCGGTCTCGCGGCTTACCTGGCGTTTCGTCGAAGGCTACGTCCGGCACCAGCAGCTCTGGGAAAAGGTTCTCTCCGAGGAGTCGCTCGCCGGGGTGCGAACCGCGGTCGGAGAGGCCGCCGACAAGACGTCGGGCCTCGTCGTGGACGCCGATCTCTGGACGAAGATCTTCTACGACTTCCTCATCGCCTACAACGCACGCGAGGTCGACCCCGGATCCCTGCTCGACTCGCTCATTCCCCTCTACTTCGCGCGAACGGCGACCTTCGTTCAGGAGGCGCGGGACGACACACCCGAGCAAGCCGAGCAGCGCGTCGAGGAGGCGGTCGACACCGCCGTGCAGCTGAAGCCCTACCTCAAACGGCGGTGGAAGAAGCTGAAAGTCCGGGCCCGCACCCTCCAGGAGCAACCAGTTCCCGAGGAGGGCGAGGAGGAAGGATTCGAGGGCGCCCTCGAGACCGAGACGAAGTAGCCGGAGCGCGGTGGCGTAGAATCAGCGATCGCCGGACGAACTGGCGAATCGGGACGTAGCGCAGCTTGGTAGCGCGCAGCGTTCGGGACGCTGAGGTCGCGGGTTCAAATCCCGCCGTCCCGACAAGTGAGGAATCTCATGTCGCGCATCTCGGGAAGCTGACGGGTACCCGTGCTGTCACTCGGGGTCAACCTGTCGCACACGTCGTCCGCGTGCCTGGCGAGGGACGCCAAGGTCGTCGTCGCCCTCGCCGAGGAGCGCCTGAGTCGCATCAAGCACGACACGGGCTTCCCCTGGAACGCGATCCGAACCTGCCTCGACATGGCCGACGTTCGCCTGGCTGATTTGGACGCCATCTGTTTCTCCACCTCCCACCCATTTGGCGCGGTCGCCCATGAGCTCAAGATGATGCTGCGGGGCCAGGTGCCGTTGTCCCGCGCATCGGTCATCGAGTTGGTGCGCGTGTTCGGGTGGGGCTTCGCCAACCCTCAGAGCGCATTCGCCGCTCATATCGGGCGCTACCCAGGGGAATTCCGCTTCGTCGAGCACCACCTCGCACATGCGATTCCCGCGTACGTGTTCTCAGGGTTTCGGGATGCCGCGGTCGCCGTCATCGATGGCCGCGGCGGCTGGGAGTCCACGTCCATCTGGCACGGAACGGAGGGAAGGCTGGCGCCCCTCAGGACGATCCCCTGGCCCAACTCCCTTGGCCTCTTCTACATGACCTTTACGGAGCACCTCGGGTTCAAACCACTGAGCGACGAGTGGAAGGTGATGGGTCTCGCTCCTTACGGCCGGCCGGGAGTGAGCCTCAAGAGATTTATCGACCTCGACATCAAACCCTATCGCGTCGCCGCCCGACTCCTTCTCGAAAGCAAGTTTGGGATTGGCGGCATCAAGCGGGTTCTCGGCCCCGGACGGAGGCCGGATGACCCCATCTCCGACCGTCATCGCGACCTCGCCTTCGCGGTTCAGGGCGCCTGCGAACAGGCGATGCGAAACGTTGCCGCCATGGCGATCCGAGAAACCGGGGCCAACCTCCTCTGCCTCGGCGGGGGCGTGGCGATGAACGCGAAGGGAAATGGCGTGATCCTCGGGTCCGGGCTTGCCGAGGACGTCTTCGTGCCTCCTGCGGCTGCGGATGACGGCGCAGCCATCGGGGCGGCTTTGGCTCCGTTTCTCGACGGCGGTGGACGATTGCCTATCGCAAGGCTCGACAACGTCTACTGGGGGCCGGCCTACGACGACGAGATCGAGGGTGTCCTGAAGCGGTTCAAGCTCCCCTTCCGCGAGATCGACTCACCCGCCGAACACGCAGCAGGGCTCCTCGAGGCCGGCAGGATCATCGGATGGTTCCAGGGTCGGATGGAGTTCGGCGAGCGAGCGCTCGGCGCCAGATCAATCCTGGCAGATCCACGCCCACCGGAAATGAAGGATCGGCTGAACGACGCGGTGAAGTTCCGGGAGTCGTGGCGTCCGTTCGCGCCTTCGATCCAGCTCGAGGCCGCCCCAAAATACCTGGCCGGCGGACGAGAATCCCCATTCATGACCACGACATTCGACGTCAATCCGGAGTTCCGGGAACAGCTTGGGGCCGTCACACACGTAGACGGGACGACCCGACCACAAACGGTCAAACGAGAGACGAATCCTCTCTTCTGGGATCTGATCGAGGCCTTCCGCGAGCGAACCGGCGTCCCGGCGGTGCTCAACACCTCGTTCAACCTGCAAGGCGAGCCGATTGTCTGCAAACCCGAGGACGCCATCCGAACCTTCTTCACATCCGGGCTCGACGATCTGATCCTCGGCAACTTCCTGCTCGAGAAGTAATCCCCTGGAGTCGGCGCGCCGTAGGCTCCACGGCGTGACTCGCCCGGCACGCGAGCGGCAACGCGAGCACTGCGTCCGTGAAGAAGCCGCCCTGGGATTCCTCGGCCTCCTCGCTTTCGTGTCGTTCCTGCTGGTTCGGCCGTTCTTCGATGCGGCCTCCGCGTACCGGCCCAGGCCGGCCGGAACCACGTACGCCTACAGTTTCCTCGTCCTGGCCGCGTTCGTTCCCTATCTCCTTGCCGTTCGCCCCTCGAGCCGCCCCGTCTCCATCGCGAGTGCGATCACGGGAGCCGCCGTTCTCCATCTCGTCCTGCTGCCGGCCCCACTCACTCAGTCACAGGATCTGTACTCCTACCTGTTCTACGGAAAGATGTGGGCTGTCCACGGCGCGAACCCCTACGTGGATCTCCCTCAGGCGTTCGGATCCGATCCGTGGTTCGCCTTCGTGCGGTGGCCCGACCAGCCCTCGGTCTATGGGCCGGTCTGGACACTCCTTTCTGGAGCGATCGCACGAATCTCGGGAGGAAGCGTCGCAGTCGCTTTTGGCCTGACGAAGACTTTGGTCGGATTGCTTCTCCTGGCGTCGGTCGCCGGGCTCGCGCGCGCCGCTCGCGACCGAGACCTTGACCCAGGGGCAACCGTCGTCCTGTTCGCGTGGAACCCGCTGGTGCTCACTTCGGTTTCGCTGGGCGGCCATGCAGACATCGCAGTCGCGTGCGGTGTGGTTTGGGCCGCGCTGGCCGACCGTCGCGGGAAACCGCTCATCGCAGCGATTCTCCTTAGCCTCGCAACGCTCGTCAAGGCGTACGCGGGTCTTGCGCTCATCGTCTATCTGCTGGTCCTTCTCAGGCGGCGCGGTCCGGCGCTCCGAGCGGGAGCACTCGCAGGCGGCATGATGGCGCTGGCGCACGCCCCGTTTTGGGCAGGACTCGACACTTTCTCAGGACTCATCCGAGTCGCGGGCATGTCGTCGGCCTCGCTGGCGGGAAGCCTCGAGTCGATGCTTGCGATCCCGCTGAATGGCTCGGTCGCAGGGCTCATCGTGAGAGCTCTCGGAGTCGTCGTTCTCGCGACGGTCGTGCTCCGAACAACGCTCACCCGGCGGGGGGACGTCGATCCCTGGAAGGCCGCCGCCGTCGCCTTCGCAACCTACGTGGCGGTGACGCCCTGGTTCCTCTATTGGCATCTGGTCGGGCCACTCGCCCTCGGGGTGTTCGCCGCGGAGCGCGGGGTCCGCGACGGACTGCTCACGTTCAGCGGGACGGCGCTGCTCACCGTGAGCGGAGGAACCGTCGCGGGGCGGGCGATGCAGAGCCTGCTCCGTTACGGTGTGCCCGCATTGGCCGCTCTTCCATCTCTGCATCGCCATCGGGAGGCAAGCGCGTGACGGGAGGCGACGAGTTCCTCGATGTCGCACCCGGCGACGCGCGGTGGGGACACGGAACGGGACCCGGGGCCGACGGCGTTCAGCTCCATTTCGTTCGACGGGGATCGGGTCCGGCAGTCGTGCTGCTTCATGGCTGGCCCGGGTTCTGGTACGACTGGCGAAGGGTGATTCCGCTCCTTGCTCCCGAGGCGGACCTGATCGCTCCCGACCTGAGAGGGTTCGGCGATTCCGACAAGCCCGATCGCCCGCCGGACGAGGCCTACACACCTCCGGCTCTGGCCGCCGACGTCTTTGCGCTGCTGGATCATCTGGGTGTCGGTGAGGTGACACTCGCCGCGCATGACATCGGGGCGACGGTGGCGCAGGCGATGGCGCTGGGCGCTCCGGCACGGGTTCGCTCGATGGCGCTCTTCAACCCGCCGTACCTCGGGATCGGAGAGCGTCGGTTCGAGTACTCGGCACAGCGGGAGCTCTGGTACCAGTACCTCCACACCATGCCGTGGTCGGACGAGCTCGTCGGCCACAGCCGCGACACCGTTCGAATCTACCTGGCGCACTTCTACGACCATTGGGTCGGTCGGAAGGAAACAGTCAGGCCGGCGGAGTTCGAGGCGATCGTCGATACGTACGCGCGGCCGGGAGCCATCCGCGGCGGATTCAACTACTACCGGGCGAGGTTCCTGGCCCGGCGAAGCGAGGCGGCGCTCGACCCACGCCACTTCCAGATCCCGCAGCCGACGGTGATCCTCTGGGGCGAGGAGGACCCGGTGATCCCCGTTGCGTGGGCCGACCGGTTGCAGGAGTCCTTCCCGAACTCAACGCTTCAGACCCTTCCCGGCGTGGGCCACTTCGTTCCGTTCGAGGCGCCAGACGAGGTCACCGACGCGATCCGCGACGCTCTCCGCCGAGCGGGCAGGGCCTGACGCTGCACCGAGCTGGCCCACTCGGGTGGGCAGCGTCTAAGCGCCGCGCGGGCGGGTGCGCTCGATCTCCTGAGCGAGCTCGATCACGTACCCGTCGGGATCGCGAACGTGAAGCGTGCGGTGACCCCAGGGACGATCGACCGGATCGGTCGGCGCCTCGACGCCGGCGGACCGGAGGCGGTTTGCCTCGGCATCGACGTCTTCCACGGGCACCAGGATCTCGCCCTCGGTTCCCGGCTCCGGCTCCTCACCGATCAGCTCGGGGAGGCGCCCACGCTCGTAGAGGCCGAATTTGATCCCGCCGGCGTCAAACTCCGCGTAGCCGTGCTCGGAGAATTTGAAGCCCAGACCGATCACATCCCGATAGAAGCGGATCGAGGCCTCCAGGTCGCGGACATACCGAATGACGTAGCCGATTCGGCGCATCGATACATGAAACCACGGCTACGCTGGGCGAAATGCGGACGGCCTCCATCATCTCGACGGCCCACGGAACTCGAACCGAGGCCTTCGGCCCGGTTGAGTGGGCGCTGCTCGCCGGTATTGCAGGTGTCTGGGGATCGTCGTTCGTCTTCATCGCCCTGGGTCTCGAGTCGTTCGGTCCAGGGCTGATCACGCTTCTTCGGGTCGCGTTCGGCGTTGGGGCACTCGCCCTGTTCCGTCGAGCTCGGCAACCGGTCGACCGAAGCGACTGGCCGCGAATCGTGGTGCTGGGACTCGTCTGGATTGCGATCCCGCTAACCCTGTTTCCGATCGCCCAGCTGTGGATCGACTCGTCGCTTGCCGGGATGCTGAACGGCGCGATGCCGCTGTTCTCGGCCCTGATCGCATGGATCCTGTTGCGGAACGCACCCGGCCTCCTGCAAGTGGCGGGACTGGTCGTTGGATTCTCCGGCGTCGTGCTTATCTCCTTGCCGGCGACCCGCGATGCTTCGGCAACTGCGCTCGGCGCGGGGCTCGTGATCCTCGCGACCGTGATGTACGGCCTCGCGGCAAACATCGCGGTGCCGCTCCAGCAGCGCTACGGGTCGCTGCCGGTCCTCGTCCGGGCGCAGCTCGTCGCGCTCCTCGCCGTGCTCCCCTTCGGGCTTGCCTCCGTGCCGGGGTCCGACTTCAGCCTCACGAGCGCGGCCGCAATGCTCTTTCTCGGCGTGCTCGGGACGGGCGTGGCGTTCGTTGCCATGGCCGTCCTCGTCGGTCGCGCGGGAGCCACGCGCGGCGCCGTCGCGATCTACTTCATCCCGGTCGTCGCCGCAATCCTCGGGGTCACGTTCCTGAACGAGACGGTGGAGGCGGTCCAGCTCGCGGGAATGGCGCTCGTGATCTCGGGCGCGTACCTCACGAGCCGCCGAGAGACCCGGCGAGAGCGCCAGGGAAGCGGCTCGGGGCTGAGCGAAGCCGAGCGGCCAATTCCCCTCGCCGACTAGGGCGATCCAGGGACGACCTCAGCGGGCGGTGACCAGCTCTGCGATCTGAACGGCGTTGAGCGCGGCGCCCTTGCGGAGGTTGTCGGCGATCGCGAACAGCAAAAGCGCGGTCGGCTCGCCCGCCGGCTGGCGAATTCGCCCAACGAGAACGTCGTCCTTGCCAGCCGCATCGAGGGGTGTCGGATACCGGTCTGCGGACGGCTCATCCACCACCTCGACCCCGGAGGCTTCCGCGAGCAGGCCGCGCGCCTCGTCCGGGTCGATGGGGCGTTCGAACCGAGCGTAGATCGAAACCGAGTGGGCGACGAGCACCGGTACCCGGACCGCCGTCGCCGCCACCGGAAGCTCGGGAAGGTCGAGGATCTTCCGGGTCTCCTCGCCGATCTTCCGCTCTTCCTTCGTGGACGCGTCGTCCTCGAACGAATCGATCCGCGGAAGGATGTTGAACGCGATCGTTCGCCCGAAGACTTCCCCCACCGGTAATGCGTCGGGATCCGGCGCGGAAAGCATCTCTTCGGAACCCGACAGCTTTGCCACCTGCTCCGCAAGCTCCTGAACGCCCTTGTGACCCGCGCCCGACACCGACTGGTACGAGGAGAGCACGAGCGTGGCAAGCCCGGCTCGTCGGTGAAGCGGAGCAACGGCCATGAGGGCGGCGATCGCCGTGCAGTTGGGGTTTGCGATGAGACCCGTGTGACCGTCGAGGGCCTCCGGATTGATCTCCGGGATCACGAGCGGAACCTCCGGGTGCATGCGAAAGGCCGACGAGTTGTCGACCACCACGGTTCCGGCCTTGGTCGCCGGCGGCGCGAGCGCTCGAGATCGGTCGGCGCCCGCCGAGAACAACCCGAGATCGATCTCACCCCACTCCGCATCGGCCTCGGCCTCGGATCGAACGGTGAGCTGGTCGCCGCCGTACGGAAGCCGGACCCCAATCGAGCGCTCCGACGCGAAGGCAAGGACCTCGTCGGCCGGGAACCGTCGCTCCTCGAGGATCCGGAGCATCATGCGCCCGACCGCCCCGGTTGCCCCAACGACCGCGACCCTCATCACGCCTCCTCGTGCTGGCGGATCCCCGACTCCTCCGACAACCCGAACCGCTCGTGCAAGGCCTTGACCCCACGGAGCACGTCCGCGGCCCGGACGACGCATGAGATCCGGATCGAGGAGGTCGAGATCATCTCGATATTGATTCCCTCATCCGCCAGCGTCGAGAACATCTCGGCCGCGACCCCAGAGTGGGTCTTCATCCCCGCGCCGACAAGGGAGAGCTTCGCGATCCCGTCGTCGGTCGTGAAGCGCTCGGCGCCGACCTCGCCCACGACGCGCTCCATGATCGATCGGGCATGGTGCAGATCCTCCTTCGGGACCGTGAAGGAGACGTCGGTCTTCCCGTCCTTCGAGACGTTCTGCACGATCATGTCGACGTTGATTCCCGCATCGGAGACATCTCGGAAGATCGTCGCGGCGACTCCCGGACGATCCGGGACCTCCTCCAGCGTGATCTTCGCCTCGGAGTCGTCGTGGGTGACCCCGGCGATGATGGCTTGTTCCATCCGCTCGTCTTCCTCCGCGATCCACGTGCCCTCATCGGGGGTGAAGGAGGAGCGGACGTGGATCCTGATCCCGCTGTTACGAGCGTACTCCACGGCTCTGAGCTGGAGAACCTTTGCGCCGGTTGCCGCCATCTCGAGCATCTCTTCATACGAGACGGCGTGCAGCTTCCGCGCGCTTGGGACGAGCTTGGGATCAGCGGTGAACACGCCGGCGACGTCGGTGTAGATCTCACACACCCCCGCGCCGAGGGCGGCGGCGAGCGCGGTCGCCGTCGTGTCGGAGCCCCCTCGCCCGAGCGTCGTCACGTCTCGCTCTTCGGAGACTCCCTGGAAGCCGGCAACGATGACGGCCGAGCCCCGAGCGAGCGCTTCTTGAATACGCCCCGGACGGATGTCGATGATCCTCGCCCGACCGTGTCTGGTGTCGGTGATGATTCCCGCCTGGGAGCCGGTGTAGCTCTCCGCAGGAATGCCGGCGGCGTTTACCGAAATCGCGAGGAGCGACATCGCGATCCGCTCTCCGGCGGTGAGCAGCAAATCGAGCTCTCGCCGATTTGGCTCGGGAGTGAGCGCGTGGGCCATTCCCATCAGCTGGTCCGTGGAGTCCCCCATCGCCGAGACGACCGCGACGACGTCGTTTCCCGACCGCTTGGCCTCGACGATGCGCTCGCTCACGGCTCGGATTCGCTCGGTATCCGAGACCGACGTTCCCCCGTACTTCTGCACGATCACCGCCATCTCCCAGCCAGAGTACCGGCCCATCGTGCCGTTCTGTCCCAACCCGGTGAGGCTCCGCGCCTTTTCCCACCGTGGTGAGGCTCCGTTCCCCCTTCTCTCCCCGCCTGGCGAGGCTCCGTGGCTCTCTCCCAGTCTGGTGAGACTGGCGGGGTGCTCCGCGGGGCGGCTTCGGCGACCGTTGGAGCCGTGGGTGAGAACCGCGGGTCGCCTGCAGATGTTTCGCTCCGCAGCCCGCACAGTCTCGACATCCCTTCTGCGTGATGCGGTGAGTCA
>JBOGWA010000049.1:0-8524 GCA_050693155.1 Actinomycetota bacterium
GATCAAGCGGACGGCGAACGACGGCTACTACCGGGACGTGATCCAGTTCGGCGTCGGATCCCACACGTACAAGGTGTGCCAGGCGGGGAAGCCCAGTAATTGCTCCCCACAGAAGACGGTCTTCTAGCTTCTACCGAAGGTGCTTCCGCCACCCTTCGGGCACGGGCCCTTCGTACTCGATCTCGGAAGCGCCGAGGAATCGGGCAAGGTCTTCGATTGTTCCGCGGATCGCTTCCGCCGTTTGGCGGCTGGCCCGGACGTCCGGCTCGGCGTGGACGGAGTTCACGATCAGGCGACCTCGCTCCCGGTCCATCGCCGGATCGAGGCGCCCGATGAACCGATCGCCGTGAAGGATCGGAAGGACGTAGTACCCGTACCGGCGCTTCGCCTTCGGGACGTAGATCTCCATCCGGTAGTGGAAGCCGAATAGCCGCTCGGTCCGCTTCCGGTTGATCGTCAGGTTGTCGAAGGGGGAGAGCAGCGTCGTCTTCGGCTCCCATTCCTGGGCCTCGACGCGGTCGAGAAGCGGCAGGTCTTCGGTGTGGACGAACCAGGTTCCGGGCCACGCCTGGGAATCCTCCACGATCCGCACCGCCTCGATCATGCCCTCCCGCTGGAGATTGCCGAGCACCCGGGAAAGGTCCGGATAGCGACCGGCCGTGAAATGGCGCTCGATGTCGTTATGTGTGGAGACCCCCAGCGCTCGAAGAGAACGCTGGGCGGCGCGCCGCACGACCTCCTTCGCCGAGAGCCGATCGCGCGGCGTCCATTCCGGGAACCAGCGCTCGGCGAGTTCCCAGAGCTTCTGGTTCCCGGCTCGACCGGCGACGGCGACCTTCCCTTGAAGATGGAGCATCGCGAGCATCTGCGCGACGTTTCGCTCCGACGTCCAGCCGCTCGAGATCCATCCCACCTTGGTTCGTCCCTCGAGGACGCGTGATGGAATCGGACCGTCGCGCCGAATGGTCGCAAGAATGCTCTGTCGCAACCCGCGGTTCTTCTCCATCCACTCCGCCACCCGATGGAGTCCGGCGCTTCCCGACGGCGTGGCGTCACTCCCAAGCGGGTACCGACGCATCAGAAAGGAATGGATCGGGTAGTCCTCGGTAAGGACGATCGACGCGGCGTGCGCCCAGTACTCGAACAACCGCTTCTCCTTGAAGAGCAGCGCGTCGAGATCGGTGGTATTGAAGCTCCCGAGACGGCTCCAGAGCACCAGCAGCGGGCTCCGCGCGACGACGGTGATCGGATCGAGTTGCAGGCACCCGAGATCGCGCATCGCTGAAAGGATGCCGGCCCGTGTGGGGTTTGGCCGCGCGAACGCGAGTCGCTGTTTCGCGATCGCGAGCCGCCGGGCGGTCTGGGGCGTGATCTCGCGGATCGAGGGCATCGGCGAAGGATAGGTCGCCGGATCGTGCGATCGGGTAGAAAAAGGTGCGATGCCAGAAGCCGAAGTGCTCGAGATCGACGGTCGCGACGTTAAGGTCACGAACCCGGACAAGGTGTTCTTCCCCAAGCTCGGCGTCACGAAGCTCGATCTGGTCGGCTACTACCTCTCGGTGGCCGAGGGGGCCCTCGTCGGTTGCGGGAACCGTCCCGTCATCCTGCACAGGTTCCCGAACGGCGTAGACGGGGACGATTTCCATCAGAAGCGCGCTCCACAGCACCGTCCGGAATGGATTCAGACCGTGACGATCTCGTTCCCGAGTGGGCGGACCGCCGACGAGCTCGTCGTCGCCGACGCGGCGCACCTCGCGTGGATGATCAATCTCGGGTGCATCGACATCAATCCGTGGCCCATCCGTGCCTCGGACGTCGATCACCCCGACGAGCTTCGCATCGACCTCGACCCGACGCCCGAAGCGCCCTGGTCCGACGTCCGGAACGTCGCGCTCGTCGTGCGTGAGGTGCTCGCCGATGTGGGCCTCACCGGGTTCCCGAAGACCTCCGGGAAGCGAGGGATTCACGTCCCGGTTCGGATCGAGCCACGCTGGGAGTTCCCCGAGGTGCGCCGCGCGGCCCTCGCCCTAGCCCGAGAGGTCGAACGGCGGGCGCCCGATATCGCGACCAGCGCGTGGTGGAAAGAGGAACGCCACGGCGTGTTCGTCGACTACAACCAGAACGCGCGAGACCGCACCACGGCCTCCGCGTACTCGGTTCGGCCGGTGCCGGCGGCGACGGTTTCCACCCCCCTCACATGGGACGAGGTGCCGGACGTCGAGATGGAAGACTTTCGCATCGACACGGTTCCCGACCGGTTCCGGAAGATCGGCGACCCGGGAAGGGGGATCGACGAGGAAGCCGGGACGCTAGATCAGCTCCTAGCGCTCGCCGATCTTCAGGAGCAGGAAGGCGCCGAAGAGGGGCCCCTACCGCCGCACTTCCCGAAGGCTCCCGGGGAGCCAACCCGAGCGCCGCCTTCCAGACGGAAACGGCCGAGTGGGGCGGCCGCGAAGAAGTCGAGCCGTAAGCGGTCGGCCCGCGTGCAACCAGCCAAGCCGAGCCGAAAACGGAAGCGCTAGGGCTTCCGGCCGGGGACCATCTGGTCTAGGGTGCACTCCCTCGGCTTTTTGTCGTCTCGCCAACGGAGGATTCGCGTGCCGTGCCGGAAGCGGTGACCCGTGACGTGGTCGTAGGCGACCTCGACGACGAGCGCCGGCTCGAGTGGAACGAACTCGGTCTCCTCCGCGCGCCGCCAGCGGTTGGGCCCGCCCGGGCCGAACCCGACACCGAACGCATCGCCGCCTTCGTGCGGCTTGAGTCGCTCGAGAAGCGCCCGGCGCTCGGCTTTCCGAAACGCCGAGGTGAAGCCCACGTGATAGAGCGTGCCCTCATCGTCGTAGAGCCCGAGCAGCAGTGACCCGACCCCGTCGCCGTCCCGCGCCATCCGGTACCCCCCCACCACGCAGTCGGCCGTTCGCTCGCGCTTCACCTTGATCATGACCCGCTCGCCCGGGCTGTAGGGGAGGTCGTCCCTCTTCGCGATGATGCCGTCGAGACCGGCGGCCTCCAGTTCCTCGAGCCAGCGGAGGGCTTCGCCCCGATCCTCCGTCTGCGGGGTGAGGGCTACCCGCGGGCCGGGCTCGAGCACTGGGTCGAACCCGCCCTCGGCTCCCTCGAGCAGCTTCTCCAGCCGGGTCCACCGTTCGCTCAGGCGCTTCTTCCGGAGATCGGCGCGAGCCGTCGCGAGAATGTCGAACGCGACGAACGTGGCCGGTGTCTTCTCAGCGAGCATGCGGACCCGGGACTCAGCCGGGTGGATGCGCTGGAGCAGCGCGTCGAAGTCGAGGTGGCCTCCGGTGGGCACGACGATCTCCCCGTCGACGACGCAGGAAGGCAGCGCCGCGCGCAGGACCGGCTCTAGCTCGGGGAAGTAGCGGTGGAGCGGGCGCGATCCTCGGCTCTCAATGTGGAAGCTCTTTGGTTCGAGGAAGATGAGCGCCCGGAAGCCGTCCCACTTCGGTTCGTAGCGCCAGCCCGGGCCGTCCGGAACCTCCTCCTGCACGCGCGCGAGCATCGGCTCGAGCGGTGGGGAGATGGGCAGGGCCACGGCGAACTACGCGTCGGGCTTGCAGACCTCGACGAGCTCGTACGTCCCGAGCTGCGGGAGATATCCGACGCGCATCCGGATGGAGTCGGTGTGCGTCCCGGCCGCGAAGACGACCGTCTCGTGTGCGCTCAGGTGCTCGTCGAGGTAGAGCGGAGCGCCGACGAGCTCACCGAACGGCGGCACCGCGCCGAGGGCGTAGTCGGAGAGGTCGGCCTCCATCTCCTCCTCGCGCGCCATCTGCGCCTTCTTGTCGCCGAGGACCTTCCGAACGGTGTTCATGTGGATGCGGTGCGAGGCGGGAAGCACGAAGAGCGCGCGTCCCGCTTGATGACGGACGACGATGACCTTTGCGACTTCGTCGGCGTCGACACCGATCGCCTTCGCCTCATCGGCCGAGGTGAAGGTCTCGGAGTGCTCGACCTCGTCGAACTCGACGCCCTTATCCCGGAGGAACCCCGTGATCTTCTCGGGAACCGCCATCCCGAAGGGAGTCTAGGACGACCCGTCCACCTAGGCGAGGTCGCCGGCGATGTCGGAGGATAGCCAGCGGTAGATCCCGACCCCGGTCAGGGCGATCGCCGAAATCAGTACCCACGAGACCGGCGTGAGGAACGCCGCCGCAACGGAGGCGCCGACAACCGCCGCGACCACGGCGAGCCGCGCGAGCCAGAGCCGACCAACTCGTTTGGTGTGGCGCGCAACCTTCGCCGGCGTGATCCCCGCTTCTTCCCACGGGTACTCGCCGGAGTTGATCGCGCGCAGGAGCCGCGGAACAAAGAGGTCCTTGTTCTCCCAGTAGATGGAGTGGTCCCGGACCGGGCTGTCGAGGTTGATCACGCGCCGCTTCTTCACCTGCTCGGGGGCCAGGCGTGCCTGATCCTGGAGCTCGTCGGCGAGCGGCCCTGCCGGCACAGGGTCGAACCGAGCGTGGACGTCGACCCAGTAGAAGCGAGAGCGGAGTTCCTCGACCTCGTCGAGGCCAAACGAGTCGAGGCCGGTGACCTCCGGGGCGAGCGGGCGGGCGAATCGCCGCCGAGCGTAGGTGTTGGAGGTCTTCGCCAGCCGGAACGTCTGGTTGATCCCGGCCCCGACGGTGAAGAGGGTGATCTTTTTCCTCCTCGCCTTCGGCAGGAGGGCGATCTCGGCTGCGATCCTCCCGCCCGCGGCGAGCGCGTCGTAGGCGACAACCGCCCCCATCGAGTGCGCCACGATCGTGACGTCGGAGACCGGCCCGTACCGGTCGTGGAGCATGTCGGAGAGGACCTCCTCGAGCACGCCCCGCACGTTCGCCGACCACATCCCGTGCTCGAGATAGCGCTGCGCGTCGCCGACGCTTCGGGAAAGCAGCGGGTCGATGCGGTGGAGGAATCCGAGGAACCGCCGGGCCGGTCCCACCTGGCTGACCCAGTAGAGCGGCCCGAGGACGAAGCGAAGGACCGGCGCCAGGACCGCAAGCACGAGCAGCAACACCCCCCCGAGCAGTAGGCCCGCCCGGTAGATGGTCTTCGTCCACCCGCCCGAGGACCACTCCGGCGGTTCCGGCTCCTCGGGGTTGAAGTCCTGATCGTTGGTGGGATCGCGCGAAAGCCCGTGCCACACCGCCTGAAGGTGCGCGCCGGCGTTGTGGCGGAGCAGCCAGCGGAACACGGTCTCGGGGGGAGGCGCCGGGAAGGAGTCGGCCCAGAAGGCCTCCTTGAAGATCCAGGTTGTCTCCGCGCCTCCAGTAGTCGGGATCCGAAGCGAAGCCGACGGCGGGTTCGCGAAGGCATCCATGTCCCGGATCACGGGATCCCCGAGCGGGCCGGCCTCGCCGGCGGGCAAGGACTCGAGGAGAGAATCGGCGATCCCGTTCGTCACGCGCGCGAGGAGATCCCCGCGCCGCTGCCCCTCGCCGATCCCGTGGATAACGATGACCCCATGCGCCCCCGCCGCCAGGGTCATCTTGGGTGGCTAGCCTCCGGTCTCCGCCTCCGGATGCACACCCATCGCGATGGCGAAGCGGTTCAAGTCGGACTGCATCGTGAGGAACGCTCCCTGCAACAAGTCCATGCGGACTTCGACTCGGCTCATTCGACCGTCGAGCCGATCTTCGAGGCGATCGATGCGAGCTTGGAGGTCATCCTTGACCTCCCGAATGGTTTGCTTTGTGTCGTCGTGCCGGCCCTTCGTGTAGAAGACCAGCCATGTGCCGACCGCCGTTGTGAGAACAGCGCTGACGATCAGATCGAGGGTTTCCATTGTTGCCCGTCCCCTTCCGGGGGTGGAAGGTCTCTCCTCGACTGGGATCGTAGCACTGGGTCCCGACACGACCGCCTCGGAAGGCTCGGGTGTGCTCTGATGTTGTCATTCTTAACGAGGAGAAGCCATGGCGGATGAGTTCGATGTGATCGTGATCGGAGCCGGGCCTCCTGGCGAGAACGCCGCCGGGCGATGCGCCGAGGGAGGCCTCTCGACGGCCATCGTCGAGGAGCGGCTCGTTGGCGGGGAGTGCTCCTACTACGCGTGCATCCCGAGCAAGACCATGATCCGCCCCGGCGACGTGGTGGCAGCCGCGAAGCGGGTTCCGGGAGCGGCCGAAGCAGTCACGGGAACGATCGACGTCGAAGCGGCACTCGCCCAGCGCGACTACATGGTGAGCGATTGGGACGACACGAAGTCGTCCGGCGCGGTCCCCTGGCTGGAATCCACCGGGATCGAGCTCTTCCGCGGCCGTGGGCGTCTCGCGGGGCCCAAGACCGTCGAGGTCGAGGGCCTGGACGACGCCACGAGGAAGATCGCGGCTCGGAAGGGCGTCGTCATGGCGTGCGGGAGCACGCCGGTGGTTCCCGCGATCGACGGTCTCGCTGACGCCTCACCCTGGACCAACCGCGAGGCGACCACAGTCAAGGAGATCCCGCGCCGGCTCATCGTCCTCGGCGGCGGACCGGTCGGTTGCGAGCTCGCGCAGGCATTCCGCCGCCTCGGATGCGAAGAGGTCACCGTGGTCGAGGGAGCGCCGCGCCTTCTCTCCCGCAACGAGCCGTTCGCCGGCGAGGAGGTCAGGGCCGCCTTCGAGGAGGAAGGCATTACGGTTCTGGTCGACGTGAAGATGACCGCCGTCGAGCGAGCGCCGGACGGCGCCGTCACCGCGACGCTCGACGGCGGGAAGACCATCACCGGTGACGAGATCCTCGTGGCCGTTGGGCGCCGTCCGAACACCGGAGACGTCGGTCTGGACAAGGTCGGCCTCGGAGACCTGGCCGGGAAATATCTCTCCGTGGATCGGCAGCTTCGGGTGGAGGGAGGCGATGGCTGGCTCTACGCGGTCGGCGACGCCAACGGGGTGGCGCCTCTCACCCATATGGGCAAGTACCAGGGGCGGCTGGTCGGCGACGTGATCCTCGGCAAGGACGTTGAGGACGTCGCCGACTACGACCGGGTGCCGCAGGTGATCTTCACCGACCCGCAGGTCACCGCGGTGGGCCTCACGGAACAGGCAGCCCGCGAGAAGGGAATCGACGTCAAAGTCGTCTCCACCGGCACCGGCAACGTCGCCGGCGCCTACACGCTGGGGAACGACATCACCGGCACGTGTCAGCTGGTGATCGACGAGTCCCGCCGCGTGATCGTCGGCGCCACGTTCACCGGGCCGGGTGTGGCCGAGCTCCTTCACAGCGCGACGATCGCGGTCGTCGGCGAGGTCCCGCTGGATACGCTCTGGCACGCGGTGCCGTCGTTCCCCACGGTGAGCGAGGTCTGGCTCCGCCTCCTGGAGGCGTACGGTCTCTAGGCGATCGTGACCCTTCGCTAGACTCTTTCAGGAGGCGTCGCCTAGTCTGGCCTATGGCGCGGGATTGCTAATCCCGTTGGGGGCGTAAGCTCCCTCGCGCGTTCGAATCGCGCCGCCTCCGCGCGCCCGTAGCTCAATTTGGACAGAGCGTCTGACTACGGATCAGAAGGCTGGGGGTTCGAGTCCCTCCGGGCGCACATGGGGACTTTTCCGACCGAGGGCATGGAGATCACCCGGCTGCTCGTCGTCTCCGACGCCGAGCGGTCCCGCGACTGGTACACGAAAGTGCTCGGGGCCGAGCTCCACGGTGAGTACGGCGGGACATCGGTCGTGCTTCAATTACTCGGGGCCTGGCTCCTCCTCGTCACCGGCGGCGAGCCGACCGAGGACAAGCCGACAGTCACGTTCGCGCCGCCCCATGACCCCGACCGCGTGAGCGCCGAGATGATCTTCCGCGTGCCTGACTGTCGCGCGGCGTACGAGACTCTGAAGGAGCGGGGCGCCGAGTTCCTCACCCCGCCGGTCGATCACGGGTACGAGATCCGGGCGTTCTTCCGCGACCCCGACGGTCACCTCTTCGAGATGAGCGAGATCGCGTCGGGCTAGCCCGCTCGGGACCAGCGCCCGCGTCTCGAGCTGGGTCGAGGTCAGCTCTAGCCTCCGGTTTTCCGACTCTGGGCGCAGATCTAATTCTCAGAGTTGAACTACACGCGTGGTCTTCGAGAGCCCAGGTTTTTGCTACTATTCGAGTTGGATGAAGTTCAAGAGTAGGAAAAAACACGGTCGGCCCTCGCTCCGGGAGCTCCTTGCCCGCTTGGATGAGGAGGTCGACCTTTTGCATGGTCACCTCGGCGGGCTTCCGAGGGCGGTCGAGGCCGACCACATCTTGAGGCAAATCTGGATCGATGACGTGCACAACTCAACAGCGATCGAGGGAAACACCATGACCAGGGCCCAGGTCGAGGACCTCGTTGAGCGCCGTCGGGTATCGGCGGATCTCGTCGAGACCCTGGAGGTGGAGGGGTATGCGCGGGCCGCCGACTGGGTGTATCGAGAAGCCGGAAAGCACCAAAACGTTCCCGTGAGCGTTGTCTCGGAGATCCATCGCCAGGCGATGAGCGCGGCCTGGGACGTTGATCCCCCGGCAACGCGAGATCGGCCCGGCGCCTGGCGGCGCGGGGGTGTCCGTCTGCGAGGTGTGGACG
>JBOGWA010000050.1:0-10044 GCA_050693155.1 Actinomycetota bacterium
GGTGAAACCGACGGGGGCGTTCGCACCTCCGTCGACGGTGTCGTCTCCGAGCCCGGGTCCGATGAAGTCGTTTCCACCGTCTCCGGTGATCGTGTCGTTCCCGCCGAATCCGAGGAGCTCGTTGTCCCCGCTCGTTCCGATGATCGTGTCGTTCCCATCCCCGGCTCCGATTCCCTCAACGCTGTTGAGCGTGTCGGTCCCCTGGCCGGTCGCGGTCCCGGCAGTGAGGTTCACCTGGATGGGACTTGCATACGCTGGGGTGCACCCCATGATGGTGCCGTCGGGTGGCTCGGCCGCGCAGAAGAAGTCGACGAAGTCGAACGCGCCTCCGGCGACGACCATGTCATCGCCCAGCCCAGGGATGATGAAGTCGTGTCCGTTGCCGCTTCGGATCTCGTCGTCGCCGTCGCCTCCATAGAAGTCGTTCAGTCCGTTCGTCCCCAAGAGGAGGTCGTCTCCCCTTCCCGAATACACGGACTCGATCCCCACCAACCGGTCGGTTCCGTGACCGGTCGCGTTCCCGGTTTGCAGGTTCGCTCGGACGTTGCCGAGGGCGTTCCGAAGATCCGCGACGTCGAACATCCCGCCGCCCCCGTGGATGAGGTCGTCTCCAGACCCACCGGCCACCACATCGAAGAATCCAGGCCCCCCATAGACGCGGTCGGCACGGCCGCCACCATCGATGATGTCGCTTCCGCCGCCACCGCAGGCGAGGTCTCGTCCTCCCTTGGCGTTGATCGTGTCGTTCCCGCCGCCCCCCACGATTACGTCGCGTCCGTTGGTGCCGGTTAGGGTGTTGTCACCGGGTGTTCCCACGATCGTCGCAATCTGACCACGGCACTTCGGAGCCGCCGAAGCCGTGCTCGGAACGAGCACGAGCGCGAAAGCGGCTGCGAACACAGGCGTGGTGATGCGCACGAAACGTCTGATTCCTTTTCTGGAGCGCATGGCATTGCCCCCCTTACTCTTTGCTGCCTTACCCGATGGCGAATAGTTTCATGCATGGCTCGCCACGGCACAACCGTCGCCGTGCCAACCGGTCGGGAATCAGGCCGTGAGCAGGACTGCGAGCTCTTCCGGAGTTCCGACCGGTTGCTTGCAGGTGAATTGCTCGCAGACGTAGGCGGCCGGCATCCCGTTCATCGGGGTCTTCCCGGCGAGAAGCGGCACGGTCGCCTCGGCTTCCTTGTCGTCACCCGTTGAGGCTGCGAGGACGACGTTCGGTCGGAACTCGCCCCAGATCTCTTTCAGCAACGCCTGGGTCGGTTTCGCACCGAGGTCGCCGATGATCGCGATCTCCTTCGCCGGCGACAGGTAGAGGTCGAGGGCACAGAGCGCGTGCCCGAAGCCGGATGGAGCTCGGGCGAGAAGGTCGCGCACGAGTCGCAGCGCGGAAACCCCCGCCTGCTCGAAGCGCGCTTCGCCGGTCAGGAGCGCCAACCGCTGGAGGACCTCGGCCGCTACCGAGTTCCCCGACGGGACGGCGTTGTCGAAAAGGTCCTTCGGTCGCACGACGAGCGGCTGGGCGTCGGCCGCCGTTTGAAAGAAACCGCCCCGGTCGGCGTCGTGGAAGAGGCGAATCATGTCCTCCGCGAGGGCCAGGGCTTCGCGGATCCACCGCAACTCGAACGTAGCCTCGTAGAGAGCGAGGCATCCGCTCGCCAACATCGCGTAGTCATCGAGAAATCCCGGCCCGCTCGTGTGACCGTCCCGCCACGCCCGGTTCAGGCGTCCGTCTTCACGTCGGAGGGACGACAGGACGAACTCAGCGGCGCCCTCGGCTGCGCGAACGTACCGAGGCTCGCCGAGCGCCCGGCCGGCTTCGGCGAACGCGGCAATCGCGAGACCGTTCCACGCGGCGAGCACCTTGTCGTCGGTGGCCGGTCGGACTCGACGCTCCCGCGCTTGCAAGAGCCGATCTCGCGCCGCGGGAAGGATCGATTCCAGAGCGGTCTCGTCCTCGCTCTTCCCATTGGAAGGTGTCGGGCGCGAGAGCACGTTCGTTCCTTCCCAGTTCCCCTCGGGCGTCGCTCCGAAGGCGCGAGCCACCGGCTCCCCGTTCTCTCCTGCCTCCCGAACCAGCTCCTCGTACGACCAGACGAAGAACCTCCCCTCTTCACCTTCGGAGTCCGCATCCTGTGACGAGAAGAATCCACCGTCCCCGTGACGCATCTCGCGGAGGAGGTACTCGAGGGTGCGCGACGCCACCTCTCGAAACGCATCCCGGCGCGTGACCTGCCACGCGCGGAGGTAGAGACGGGAGAGCTGGGCGTTGTCGTAAAGCATCTTCTCGAAGTGTGGGACGAGCCACTCCCGGTCGGTCGAGTATCGATGGAATCCTCCTCCGAGTTGATCGTGGATCCCGCCGGCGGCCATCCTGTCGAGCGTGAGCGTGATGATTGGAAGCGCGTCGGGGGACCCTCGCAGGTGCGCTCGGAGCAGGAACTCGAGCGTCATCGGTTGCGGGAACTTCGGAGCGGTCCCGAATCCGCCCCAGTCGGGATCGAAGGCCTTCACAAGGATCGTCTGAGCGATCTGGAGGAGATCTTCGGAAAGAGGCTCGCGCGACGCATGCGCCGATGTGGCCACAGCCTCGACCACTCGCTTCGCCTGCCGCACGAGTTCCTCCCGACGGTCTCGCCAGCCGTCGGCAACGGCGGTGAGCACCCCGCGGAATCCGGGCATGCCGTGTCGATCCTCGGGGGGAAAGTACGTCCCCGCGTAAAACGGTTCCCCCTCCGGGGTGAGAAAAACCGTCATGGGCCAGCCCCCGTGGCCCGACATGGCCTGTACCGCTTCCATGTAGATCGCGTCGACGTCCGGACGCTCCTCGCGATCGACCTTCACGTTGACGAAGTGCTCGTTCATGATGCTCGCGATGTCTTCGTCCTCGAAGGACTCGCGCTCCATGACGTGACACCAATGGCAAGCGGCGTAGCCCACTGAGAGGAGGATCGGCTTGTCCTCGCGTCGGGCCCGCTCGAGCGCTTCCTCTCCCCAGGGGTACCAGTCGACGGGGTTGTCGGCGTGCTGGAGGAGGTACGGGCTGGTCGCTTCGGCGAGGCGGTTCGGCTTGCGTTCCTCCGCCATCAGTTCCACTCTACCCGCGTCACTCATAAAGGAGAGATGAGCCGATGGATGCAAAGGAGCTCGAGGAAAAGCTTCAGGAGGCCGTCGCCGACCTCAAGGTCGTGGCGGCAGGCCTCAAGCCCGGCGGGGCCTGGCGCGATTTCCAGGAGCTCACCATCGAGGAGTTCTGGCAGTCCTGGCCGGAGATCCGAGCCTGGGGCGAGTTCCTCTATCAGCTGATCTCGAAGGAGCGGGACGAGAAGGCGGAACCGGCGACCGGCTCGGAATACGACGAGCTCGGCGGACCGGGCTAGCTCTCGGCCCCGGCCGGCTCCGGCTCCTCCTCGGCGGGGAGGAGGCCCGGGCGGCGCCACTCCTCGCGAAGGTCGTCGTCCCCGTCTCCCATGGGCCAACGTTTCCGCGATCTGATCGAAAGTTTCTCCATGAGCGCGACTGCGTCGGGGTCCTCGGACGCGGGACGTGAAGTGACGATGCCGGCGGCCATCGCACGAGCCCACAGGTCCTCCCCACGTTCCGTTCGGATCACTGTGAGGGTCCACCCGTCGGTCTGTCCGAGCCCGCCGAAGGAAATGTCGGCGTGCTCGGCGGCAAAGTCGGGACACAACTTGCAGCCGTTTCGCGTGTACGGATACATCTCCTTGAGCGGAACGGCGTGCTCCTCCCCCTGCTTCGTGTAGACGAGGAGCTTCCCCTTGACGTTCACCCGGGCGAGGTCCTCGAGCGGGATCCCCAAGCGGTTCTTGATCGTCTTCTCCATGAGACCCTCGTACGTGAAGGATTTCGAGCAGAGCAGGCCGAACGTCCAGGCGATCCGGCGGCGGTATTTGTTGAGCCGGTTTGCCTCGAGGACAGGAGTGACGCTCGATTGGCAGGACATGCCGACCAGCGCCACCTTCTGGAGCCCGAGGTCCATCGCCTTTCTGAGCGCGAGCGGGTTCGCCGAGTACGTGTAACGGGAGCCGGCGGTCGCGAGAATCTCCTCCCGCGTCGTCACGACCTCGGGCTCCGCGTCCCAGGGGCGCTCGTCGGAAAGACGCGAGGTGAGCGCGCCGTCGATCTCGCCGGTCTCGAGGCCCCAGATGAGCAGTGCCGAAACCACGCCGCCGTCCTGACCGCGCGCGAGGGCGCCCGGATCGGTGGCCCGAGCGAGGACGATGTCTCGGTTGATGCCGATGACTTCCTCCGGCAGCCTCGTTCTTCCAAACAGCAGCTGGTCGAGCTTCGGCTCCCAATCGCGGAAGCGGGGGCAGGCGCGGGTGCAAATATCGCAGCCGCGGTCGCCGTGGGTGCAGGCATCGGGCGGGCTGTCCTCGATCTGGATCGGCGTGTAGTCCTGATAGTCCAAGACCTTCGGCGGACAGACGAGAACGCAGGCCGCGCAGCCCGTGCAGAGACCGGTGGCGACGACCTCCCGGTAGAGATCGCGCCACTGTGTCTTGTCTGGATCCTTGGGCATCAGCGCGTGCGAACGAGGGTCACGAAAGGATCATACGGGCGCCAAGCGAAACTAGATCGAGAAGGATTCTCCGCACGCGCATTCGTGGACCGCACGCGGGTTTTCCATCTTGAAGCCGCCCCCGAGCATCTGGTCACGGAACTCGAGCGTCGACCCTTCGATGATCGGAGCGCTGCGGGGGTCGACGAGGAACCGGAATCCATGATCCTCGATCACCATGTCGTCGTCGGCCGGCGTCTCGTCGAACGAGAGCCGGTACGAGAACCCGGAGCAGCCTCCGGCGGTGACGCGAACCCGCAGGTAGGAATCGACGAGGCCCGCACGCTCGGCGAGCTCGCGCGCCTTCTGTGCGGCGGCCTCGGTCACCGTGAAGACGGGAGTGACGCTGGTTTCCATCGAATCTCGCATGAATGATATCAACAGTTCCGTGGAACTCGGTCTTGCAGGTCGTCCTGCGCTGGTCGCAGCGGCGAGCAAAGGGATCGGCCGGGCAGCCGCGCACGCGCTTGCTGCTGAAGGCGCCACGGTGGCGATCTGTGCTCGCGACGCCGGGACGCTCCAGGCGACGCGAGATGAGATCGCCGAGGCCACGGGGTCGACGGTGGTCGCGATCCCCACTGACGTCTCCACCGAGGAGGGCGCCCGCCGGTTCATCCGCGAGGGCGCCGAGGCGCTCGGCGGGTGCGAGATCCTGATCGCGAACGCCGACGGACCACCCGTCGGGCGATTCGAAGAGCTGTCGGACGATGACTTCCGGGCTGCCGCGGATCTCGTCCTCTTCTCTGCCCTCCGGATGACGCGCGAGGCGTTGCCCTTGATGAAAGTGGCCGGGTACGGGCGAGTTGTCATCGTCTCCTCGATCGCCGTCAAGCAGCCGATCCCCGGACTCGTTCTGTCGAACTCGATTCGAGCCGCGGTGCTTGGTTGGGCGAGAACCCTTGCCGACGAGGTGGCGGCAGACGGGGTGACCGTGAACGCGGTCCTACCCGGGAGCATCGCAACGGATCGGATTCGCTGGCTCCTCGAGGGGCGGGCCGAGCGATCCGGACGAACGGTGGAGGAGGAGCGCGCCGCGGACGTCGCCGCGATCCCGGTCGGTCGTCACGGCGAACCCCACGAGGTGGGGGACGTGATCTCGTTCCTGTGCTCGGAGCGCGCGTCGTATCTCACCGGTTGCTTCATCCAGGTGGACGGCGGTCAGTATCGCGGTCTTCTCTAGGATGGGTACATGGACGCGGACATCGAGCGCCTGCGTCGCACGCTGGCGCCCGCCCGGCCGGACCCACCGATCCCGCCCGGGGTACCTGCTGGAGTGCTGGTCCCCCTCGTGGATCTCCCCGACCCGTTCCTCGTGTTCACGAAGCGAAGCGATGGCGTTCGAGACCACAAAGGAGAGATCTCGTTTCCGGGCGGTGTCCGGCACGCCGAGGACGTCGACCTGGTGGCAACCGCGCTTCGGGAAACCCAGGAGGAGTTGGGGATTCCGGCCGATGCAATCGAGGTTCTCGGTTCTTTGCCTCCCACGCACACGATGGTGACGGGCTACGTCATCGTTCCGTTCGTGGGCGTCCTCGCCGAGCCTCCAACGTATCTTCCCAGCCCACACGAGATCGACGAGGTCCTGGAGTTCCAGGTGCATCGGCTTGTCTCGGCCGAGCGGGAAGTGACAACGGGCGAGGTCGAGGAGCCTCATCGAATGTACGCGTACGAGATGGACGGGTACGTCGTATGGGGCGCCACGGGTCGCGTCCTCCATTCGTTCCTCGAGGCCCTGAAGGAAGGATGAGGGGTGGCGAACGAAGCGCCTTGGCCATCGGACGACGAGATTCGCGCCGTCTTCGAGGAAGCCCATACGATCGCCGTCGTTGGACTCTCCGGGAACCCCGGTCGGCCCTCGAACGAGGTGGCCCGATACCTGCAGTCACGTGGGTATCGAATCGTCCCCGTGAATCCGAACGAAACGGAAGTGCTCGGCGAGAAGGCCTACGCGTCTCTCGCCGAGGTTCCCGAGCGCATCGATGTCGTGGATGTGTTTCGTCGGCCTGAGGAAACCCCCGAGATCGCGGATGCGGCCGCGGACGTCGGGGCAAGAGTCCTGTGGCTGCAGGAGGGCGTTGGCAACGAAGATGCGAAGCGGATCGCGGAGGAAGGCGGTCTGAAGGTGTTCATGGACATGTGCATGTCGAAGGAAGGCCGGCGACTCGGCATCTAGGGCCTTCGAGAGTCGGGCGCCACGAGGTGGGGAGGCGAAGCGATGAAGTGGGAGTACGCGACGGTTCCGCTGATCGAGCACGCGACACAAGAGATCCTCAACCAATGGGGTGACGATGGTTGGGAGCTCGTGTCCGTCTTGCAGGGACCACAGGGGATCGTGGCCTATTTGAAACGGCCTAAGGAATAGCGTGGCCGGTTAGCCGCCGGCACGTCGGCGCCGTATGAGAACCGCTGCCAGGCCGAGGAGCGCGACGCCGCCGACGCCGATGATCCAGGGCAGGGGTGACGCGTCACCGCTCGGGCTCACGGGCATCGCCCGGGTGGGCATCGGCGTCGTTGGGGTCTCGGGAGCGGGAATGTCGCCTGGGAGCCGGATGATGGATTCTGCCGTCGCGACGTAGAGGCGGCCGTCCGGCCCCATCTGGACGTCGGTGATTCCCGGCAGCCCCGAGAGGATGATCTCGTGCTTGGCGACCGCGAGCCGGTCGTCCGTCAGCCGCGCGCGATGGAGCTGTCCTTGGAAGTCGCCGAAGAACAGCGCGTCCTGGCTCGCCCGGTCGAGAAGCGGAGCTGCGTACACGGCGCACCCCGTGGGGACGATGATCTCCGGGAAATCGAGCTCGGGATCGACGAATTCCGGCTCTCCTCCAGGACCCAGCACGTTCGGCCACCCATAATTTGCGCCGCGCTCGATTCGGTTCAGCTCGTCGTGGCTATTCGGGCCATTCTCCGTTTCCCAGAGATTCCCGGTGAGGGGGTCGAAGCAGATCCCGAACGAGTTCCTGTGCCCGATCGAATACGCGGGGTTGTCCGAGCCGAAGGGGTTGTCATCGGGGACGCTTCCGTCCGGGTTGAGGCGAAGGATCTTGCCGCCTGGGTCGTTTTCGTCCTGGGCTCGCGCTTCGTCATGGACCTCACCGATCACCACGTAGAGCTCGCCGTCCGGTCCGAACGCGATGTCGCCCCCGTTGTGGTACCTGCCGACGGGGAGGCCATCGAACACGCTCTCCATCTCGGTTCCCAGGTCACCCTCGGCTCGGACCCGAACGATACGGTTCCGCTCATCGGCCGAGTAGTAGAGATAGACCCAGGGCTCTTCCGGGAAATCGGGATGTAACGCCAGACCGAGCAGACCCGTCTCGAGGGTGCTCGTGTTCACCGAGAGGGTCACGAACGGCTCGGGAAGAACACGTCCGTCCCGGACGATGCGCACCCGTCCGGTGTCTTTCTCGGTGAAGAACAGGCGTCCGTCGGGCGCGAACGCCATGTTCGTCGGAAAGTCGAGGCCGTCGACGAAGACCTCGAACTCGAGTTGTGCTCCGGCGGGATTCGCGGCGGCGAGAAGAAGGAGCGCCACCGCGAACCCGGCGAGTCGAGCCTTCACCGGGGCGGCGCGAGCGCCTTTCGCATCAACTCGTTCGCGGCAGCGATCAGTCGAATGCGGTCCAGCTCGCCCTCGTAGAGGATCGAATGCTGAAGCGTCCCGTCGATCGCGTGCGAGAGCAGCGCCGCGGTCATGAGCGGATCGGCCACGCGAAAGGCGCTCGCCTCGATGCCCGCTTGAATGCCGGCGGCCATCATCATCACGAGCTTGCCCTGGCACTCCGCGAAGAGGCGGTTCGAGTCGGGTGTGTGGCCCTCTTGGGCGAAGATCTGGATCATGCTGCGGTGTTCGAGCATGAAGTCGATCATGCTGGTCACGGTCGTCTCTGCGAGCGCCCACCAGTCGTCCTTTCCAATCCGCTCCGAAAGTTCGCCCGCGCGCGCGACGAGCTCGTCGACAAAGCGCTGCTTGAGCGATCCAAGGAGCTGTTCCTTCGAGTCGAAGTACAGGTAGAAGGTGCCCTTCGCGACCCCCGCGGTCCTCGTGACATCTTCGACCGTGGACTCGTGAACACCCTTCCGGGTGAAGGCCTCGATCGCGGCGTCCAGAAGGTCTTGCCGCCGCTCCTCGGGCGCCTTGACCGCCCGTCTCTGCTCCGTGCGGGTCCTCATCACGTTGACCGGCGGTCAGCATACGGTATCGTGAGGGCGCCTCGGCGCCCGGAGTCGAGATGTGATGAGGAGCACACTCGATGTGTGCCGCGGGTGACAGACGCCTGGCGCCGTACGTTCTCTACTACCGGGTGACTGCGAGGAAAAGGAGCACAGGCGTTGCGCGCACGTAGAAGACTCGTGATCGGAACCTCGGTGGCGGCCTTTGCCGCCGTCGTCGCCGGCTACTTCGTTCTAACCGCGGGTCCTGCCACCGCGAAGCAGTTCGCCACCCTCCATCCGCTCGAGGGTGCCGTCGATGTCCGGGATGCCGGAGCGTCCGTATTCCATGGGGGCATGGACGGAGAGAGCCTCCAGCAGGGAGATGTGATCCGGACCGCCGAGGACGGCAGGGCCGAGATCGAATACTTCGAGGGAAGCTTGACCCGCCTCGACTACGACACGGAGTTCACACTGGTTGAGCTGTCGACCCAGGAAGGCGGGGCTGGAACGGTCATTTCGGCGACGCAGGGCGAGACGGGGAAGAGCTTCCACCGGGTCGAGGAGCTTCTCGATGCCCAGAGCCGCTACGAAGTATCGACGCCGACCGTCACGGCTTTCGTTCGCGGGACGCAGTTCGGCTTGGTCGGCAATCAGGTCTGGTGCTTCGAGGGGACTGTCCAAGTTGGGGAAGAGTTGTGCACTGAGGGAAACGGGGCGCTCGGACTTCCCAACGGAAACACGATCCTGTTCCCCCTCTCATGGCAGCTCCAGGACCCCTGGTCGTGCTTCAACGCCGTCGGCACGTGCGAGGAGGGGGACTCGGGGAAGCCGGGCCGGACACCGAAGCCCAAGGCGGACACGGGGGGGTCAAGCGGCTTGGGCCTCGGACTCGAGACCGCACCGGGCGTCGTCACCAACGGCGGCGGGGGTGGCGACGGCCAGGGAAACCCGAACCAGCAACCGCCTCCGCAAGACCTGCCGCCCGAGAACCCGCCTCCTGACAACCAACCACCGCAACAGACACCGTCGAACGAGCCCCCTCCGCAAAACCAGCCTCCCCAGGAGCCGCCTCCCCAGGAGCCGCCTCCCACGGAGCCACCCCCCCCGCAGGAGCCACCACCTCCTCAGGGGAACTCCCCCGACTGCAACTCCGTGCACAATCCCAGCTGCGAGGATCACGGCAACCGCAACGGCGGTACCCCACCTGGTCAGGGCGGGGAAAACCCCGGGAACGGAAACGGCCAGGGCTCTGGCGCGAGTGGGGGACTCCTGGTTGTTCTGCCGGGACTTGCCCGGCGGGGCCGGAC
>JBOGWA010000051.1:0-13433 GCA_050693155.1 Actinomycetota bacterium
AGGAACCGGCCCCCTCGGGGGCCGGTTCCTTTTTGACCGGCTTCTCGTCTACTCGCTGCTCGCTTGAGGCCGCCTGGCTCCAACGGCTAGAGCGATCTGGGTTACGTCAGAACGCAGAGCGGTCACCTCCGTCTCGAGCCGCCCCATCCTGCTGGCTACTTCTACATATCCCGGACCGATCTTCCGATCCAGCGCCGTTACCTCAGACTCGAGATGCCCAATTCTGTTGGCAACCTCCGCATATCCCGGACCGATCTTCCGATCCAGTGTTTCGAGGGCGCGCTCGACCTTGTTGAACCGACCGTTTCCCATCCAGCCGAGAACGAGGCCGACTCCGCTCACTACAAAGGTGCCGATGAGGATTGTTCCGAGCTCCAATTCCTTCCTCCTCCCGTCCCGAGAGGGGGAGTTGGAGCAAGCCTAACAACCCCTGCTGACAAGTGCGGGCGGGTGAGGCGGCTAGCGCTTGCTGTACTGCGGGGCCTTGCGCGCTTTCTTCAGGCCGTACTTCCGGCGTTCCTTCTCGCGCGCGTCGCGAGCGAGGAAGCCTTCTTTCTTGAGAACGCCGCGCAGCGAGGCGTCCATCTCGACGAGCGCGCGGGCAAGGGCATGACGGAGGGCTCCGGCCTGCCCGGAAGCGCCTCCGCCGTGGAGCCGGACGAATACGTCGAGCTGTTTGTCGAGCCCGGCAACCGAAAGGGGAGCGATTGCGACCGCTCGTTGCGCCCGGGAGGGAAAGTACTGCTCGAGCGGGCGGCCGTTCACCTGGATCTCGCCGGAACCGGGTGAGAGCCGCACGCGAGCGACCGCCTCTTTCCGGCGCCCGGTGGCGTTGGCGGGCGCGACCGACGCAGGTCGATCCTCGGTCGCGACGCTTTCTTGGGCTGGCATGGTGTCCGGCGCTGTCTCCGTCATCTACTCCTCGTTCCCCTTAGCGGTCTCTGCGCTCTCGGGCGCCTCGGTTCGACCGCCGAGCCGAAGCGGCGTTGGCTTTTGCGAGTCGTGGGGGTGCTCAGGCCCCGCGTAGACCTTCAGCTTGCCCGCCATCTGGCGGCCCAGCCGAGTCTTGGGGAGCATCCCCTGGATGGCCTTCTCGACGACCCGCTCCGGGCGTTCGGCGATCATCCGCTCGAACGGGACTTCGCGGAGTCCACCCGGGTACTGGGTGTGCCGCTGATAGACCTTCTTCTGCGCCTTCTCGCCGGAGAGCCGCACCTTCGACGCGTTCACGACGATCACGTGATCGCCAACGTCGATGTGCGGGGCGAAAATCGGCTTGTGCTTGCCTCGAAGCACCGTGGCCACTTCGGAGGCAAGGCGCCCGAGGATCGCCCCGTCGGCGTCGACGAGATACCAGGTCCTCTGGACGTCCTTCGGCTTCGGTTGGTACGTCTTGTTGGTCACGGCGAACCCGCTCTTCGAGGGTGGGCGCCGTAGTGTACCCGAACGAGCGTGAGGCCGCGGGAGGGGGCCACCCGGCCGGCTGCTTGGCGCGAGCGGGAAGCAAGAACCACCGGCATCGAGGCCGGATCCCGGTTTCCCTCCCCCACCTCGACGAGCGTTCCCACGAGGCTCCGGACCATCTGGTGGAGGAAACCATCCGCGCCGGCGCCGATCTCGAGCAGGTCGCCCTGCCTTCGAACGGAAAGCCGTGTGAGCTTCCGGACCGTTGACCGCCCGTCGGCTCGGCAGAAAGACCGGAAGTCGTGCTCCCCGACCAGATCCCTCGCCGCCTGACGCATGGCGCCGAGCGCGTGGGTTCCCGGCCGATGCCACTCGTATCGGGCTGAGAAGGGGTCGGGAAGCAGACCGGAACGGATCCGGTAGCGATACTCCCGGCCGGTTGCGCTGTGGCGGGCGTCAAAGCCTTCGGGCGCCAATCGCGATTCGCTCACGACGACCTCCGGCGCGAGCCTGCCGTTCAGTGCCCTCTGAAGGCGCTCCGGCTCGGCATCGGCCTCGAAGGAAACCACCTGGCCCTCGGCGTGCACGCCCGCGTCCGTCCGGCCCGCGACGGAGAGCTTTGGAGGAGTCGTGAGGACGCGACTCAGCGCTTCGGTGAGCACACCTTCAACCGTGCGCACGCGCGGCTGCCTCGCGAAACCGTGGAAGTCCGTGCCGTCGTAGGCGAGCGTGAGGCGAAGAACTGGCACGACGTGCGGTGCTACTCCTTAGGCGTCTGCCGGCTGTTCCGGTTCCTGATCTTGTTCTTGTTCTTGTTCTTGCTCTTGGGCCTGTTCCGAGGGCTCTTGCTTCCGTCGCCGTCGCCTCTTGCCGGGCTTCTCGGCTTCCTCAGTCTGCTCCTCGGTCTCCCGCCGTTTGGCGAATTCAGAGTCGACGAGCTCGATCTGCGCCATCGGAGCTCCGTCCCCTTTCCGAGGGCCGAGCTTGAGGATCCGCGTGTAGCCGCCGTTCCGCTCCGCGAAGCGCGGGCCGATCTCCGAGAAGAGGCGGTGGGCGACGTCGCGGTCCGGCACGAGCCTCAGCACCTGCCGGCGCGCGTGGACGCCGCCCTTCTTGGCGTACGTGATGAGCCGTTCCGCCAGCGGGCGAAGGGCCTTCGCCTTCGTCTCGGTGGTCCGGATCCGGTCGTGGGTGAAGAGGTCCGCAGCAAGACCGCCGAGCATCAGCCGCTCGTGCGACGGCCCGGAACCGAGCCGCGGTCCCCTTCTGGGCCTCGGCACTACTCCTCCCTGAGCGAGAGGCCGAGCTCCGCGAGCTTGTCCTTCACCTCGTCGATGGACTTCGCCCCGAAGTTCCGGATGTCCATGAGCTCTCTCTCGGAGCGATCCACGAGGTCGGCGACCGTATCGATGCCTTCGCGCTTCAGGCAGTTGTAGGCGCGGACGGAAAGACTCAGCTCTTCGACCGGCATCGCGAGCTCGCCGGCGAGGGGCTCCTCCCCTTCCGCCGGGCCGACCTGGAGCCCCGGCGTCTCCGCCTGGAGCTCCGCGAAGAGGTGGGAGAGCTCAACGAGCGTCGTGCCGGCGGAGGCGAGCGCCTCTCGAGGGCTCGCGGCGCCGTTCGTCTGGACGTCGAGGACGAGCCGGTCACGGTCCGTCATCTGCTCGACTCGGGTGTTCTCGACTCGGATCGAGACTCGCCGGACCGGGGAGAAGAGCGAATCGATGGGGATGACCCCGATCGGTTCGTGCGGCTTCTTGTTCTTCTCCGCTGCGCGATACCCGACGCCCCGCTCGACGGCGAGCTCCATCTCGAGGCTCGAGCCCTTCCCGAGTGTGGCGATGTGATGATCGGGATTCAGGATCTCGACGCCGGCCGGCGGTGTGATGTCTCCGGCCTTCACTTCACCCGGTCCCTTCGCCTTGAGGTACAGGGTCGCCGGCTCCTCCAGCTCGGAGCGAAGCACGACTCCCTTCAGGTTCAGGATCACGTCGGTAACGTCCTCGGTGACCTTCGGGATGCTCGCGAACTCGTGAAGCACCCCGTCGATCTTTACCGAAGAGATCGCCGCTCCGGGAATCGAAGAGAGGAGCGTGCGCCGGAGCGAGTTCCCGAGCGTGAAGCCGAATCCCGGCTCGAGGGGCTCGATCGCGAACCGCGATCGCGTGTCGTTGACGGTCTCCTCGGTGATCTGGGGTCTGGTAACGATCAGCACTTCTCATTCCTCCTTCGGCGAGGCTCCGACGCCCGTGGTGGGCCCGCGGCGGGCTACCTCGAGTACAGCTCGACGATCAGCTGCTCCTTGACGGGCGTATCGATCATCTGCCGTGACGGCAGCTCGGTGACTCGGATCGCGAATTCGTTCGGATCGGGGTCGAGCCATGCCGGGATGACCTGACTCTGCGAGACCTCGATGGCCTCGCGAACCGGAATCAGGTTCCGACTCTTCTGCCGGACCGAGATGACGTCGCCCGGCCGCACCTTGTGCGAGGGGATCGAAACGACGCGGCCGTTTACTTCGAAATGACGGTGCCGGACGAGCTGGCGCGCCTGGTCCCGGGACGCGGCGAAGCCGCCTCGGTAGATCGCGTTGTCGAGGCGCTGCTCGAGGAGGCGGAGCAGGTTCTCCCCGGTCATGCCCCGCTGGCGAGTGGCCCGCTGGTAGTAACCGCGGAACTGCCGCTCCATGATGCCGTAGATCCGCCTGGCCTTCTGCTTCTCGCGGAGCTGGAACAGGTACTCGCTCTCGCGGACCCGCGCACGGCCGTGCTGACCCGGGGGGTACGGGCGGCGTTCGATCGCGCACTTCGGCCCCTCACAGCGCTTGCCCTTGAGGTAGAGCTTCATCCGCTCGCGGCGGCAGAGCTTGCAGTCGGGACCCGTGTTCCGCGCCATCTACACGCGCCTCCGCTTCCGCGGTCGGCATCCGTTGTGGGGAACGGGCGTGACGTCCTGGATCCCGAGGATCTCGAGGCCGGCCGCGGCCAAGCTCCGGATCGCGGTCTCACGCCCCGAGCCCGGCCCCTTGACGAACACCTCGACCCGCTGGACGCCGTGCTCCTGCGCCTTCCGCGCGGCGGCCTCGGCGGTGAGCTGGGCCGCGAAGGGCGTGGACTTCCTCGATCCCTTGAACCCAACGTTTCCGGCGCTTGCCCAGGAGATCGTGTTTCCCTCGAGATCGGTGATCGTGACGATCGTGTTGTTGAAGGTCGACTTGATGTGGGCCGCCCCGTGGGCGATGTTCTTCTTCTCTTTCTTCTTCTTCGGTTTCTTTTTCGGCTCTGCCATTTACTTTGCCGCTCTCTTCACTCCGACGGTCTTCCGGGGCCCCTTCCTCGTCCGGGCGTTCGTGTGGGTGCGCTGGCCCCGAACCGGAAGACTCCGGCGGTGCCGGAGTCCCTGATAGGAGCCGATCTCGATCTTCCGCTTGATGTCCTGCGCCGTGTCCCGGCGCAGGTCGCCTTCGATCTTGTAGTGGCCGTCGATCCACTCACGGATGCGTACGACTTCGTCCTCCGCCAGGTCGCGGACCTTGGTCCCGTCCTCGATCCTTGCCCCGGAGACGATGTCTCGCGCCCGATTGCGGCCGATCCCGTAGATGTAGGTGAGTGCGACGTCCACCCGCTTGTCGCGAGGGAGGTCGATGCCGGCGATTCGAGCCATCCGCTAGCCCTGCCGCTGCTTGTGCCGGGGATTCGGGCAGATGACGACGACTCGCCCGCGGCGACGGACGACCTTGCACTTCTCACACATCGTCTTCACGGACGCGCGCACCTTCATACCTGCCCCATTCCTGGAATTCGAGCGTGGTTGACCCCCAAACGGGCCGGGAGCCAAACGCAGAGTATACGGGAGAAGGTCACCTTCCGTCCACCCGCCAACATTTGGCGTTCCGTCTCAAGCGAATTCCTTGCTTCAATCGCTATCGTTTGAGTGATACCATTCGCTCATGTTCCGATATACATTGGCTCCCCTGGCCCCGCTCCGCGACGAGCTCGATCGATGGAGAGTTCGCCTCGATTATCGGGGGCGCCTTCCGCGGAGCTGGGCTGGAAGGCTTCGTCGGGACCTCGAGGCCGAAGCGGTAGCCGCGTCTACCTCGATGGAGGGCGTCCCGGTGACTGTCGATGAGGTCAGACGCATCCTGGCCGGACAGGCGCCACCTGAGGTACGGGAGGAAAACCGAGAACTCGTCGAGGGATATCGAGAAGCCATGAGCTTCGTTCTTCGCCGGGCCGACGACCCTACGTTCGCGTGGAATCGGGAGCTCATCGTCGGCCTTCACGATCGCGTGCTAGCAGGGCGGCACGGCGAAGGAGCTGGCCGCCTCCGATCCGACCGCCCCGCCTTCGTCGTGAACCGCCTTACCGGCAAACAGGTCTTTCTGCCACCTCCCGGAGAGGAGGTCACCGCCCTGGTCGATCAGGCCTGTGCGGAGATGGAGAAGGACGACGAGCATCCCGCTGTTCGGGCGGCCTGGATTCACGCGACTATCGCTGCCATCCATCCCTTTCGCGACGGCAACGGCAGAGTGGCGCGAGTGCTGGCGTCTCTGGCCATGTACCGAGGAGGCTTCATTCGGCCCGAGTTCACGTCGCTCGAGGAGTGGTGGGGAAACCATCTCGCGGACTACTATGCGGCCTTCGACTGCCTCGGAAAGGCGTTCGATCCGGAAGGCGAGGTCACTCTCTTTCTCGAGGCTCACATGGAGGCGCAGCTCCATCAGATTCGCGCCTTGGACAACCGCGAGCAAGTCGAGCGGCAAGTGTGGACGGTCCTCGAGGAGGCTGCGCTCGAAACCAACCTCGATCCGCGGATCGCGAACGCGCTCTGGGACGCCTTCTTCGTCCGCGACGTGACCGCGGGCTACTACCGAAGTCTCGCCGACATCAGCCCGGCAACCGCCACAAATGATCTGGGTCGCGCGGTGTCAGCCGGGCTCCTCCGGGCCGAGGGTCGCCGTCGGGGGCGCCGCTATCTTGCCGGTGATCGGCTCCATGAATGGGTCGGCGCCGCACTCTCCATCGACGTGTCCGGGCCGCCGGAGGTGGCTCGCGACCGCATCGTTTCTGCTCTGTCAGAGCGTCTCACATGGACGGGCGAGGCGTTCGGGCTCGGGAACGGAACCTCTGGCTAGACGACGTCAGCCCCTTCGGGTGAGGACCTCGGGGCCGTTCTCGGTCACGGCCACGGTGTGCTCGAAATGCGCGCTCAGGCTGCCGTCCGCGGTCGCGACCGTCCAGTTGTCGTCGAGCAGCCGCGTCTCCCACGAGCCCAGGTTCACCATCGGCTCGATCGCTATCACGAGCCCGGGTCTGAGCTCGGGGCCGTGACCGCGGGGCCCGTAGTTCGGCACCGGCGGCTCCTCATGAAGGTTGCGTCCGATCCCGTGGCCCACATACTCGCGAACGACGCTGAATCCGGCCCCTTCCGCCACCTGCTGCACGGCGTGGGAGATGTCGGAGAGACGTCCACCTGGACGCACCTGGGCGATCCCCGCCTCGAGGGATTCGCTCGTCACGCGAACGAGCTTCTCGGCGTCCCCCGAGGGCGGACCGTCCACGAACACCGTGACCGCGGCGTCCCCGTGGAACCCCTCCCAGATGGCGCCGACGTCCATCGAGAGCAGGTCTCCTTCCCCGAGCACGCGGCTGCCCGGGATCCCGTGGACGAGCTCCTCGTTGACCGAAGTGCAGATGGACGCCGGGAACCCTCGGTAGCCCTTGAAGGACGGGATCGCTCCGGCGTCCCGGATCGTCCGCTCTCCGATGCGGTCGAGTTCGCCGGTCGACAGGCCCGGCCGGACCTCCTCTCGGAGGCGCTCGATCGTGTCGGCCACGATGCGCCCGGCCCGGCGCATGCGCTCGATCTCGTCGTCGGACTTGCGAATGATCACTTCGGAACCTCCGCGTCGAGGACGGCCACGGTCCGCTCGGTCACTTCATCCACCTCTCCAAGCGCATCGGCCTCTTGGAGAATCGATCGCTCCTGGTAGAAACGAACGAGCGGCTCGGTGTCCCGGTGGTACACCTCGAGTCGGTGGCGGACGGTCTCCTCCCGATCGTCCTCGCGCTGGACGAGGGTTCCGCCGCAGACATCGCATATCCCCTCCTTCGCTGGGGGTTTCAGCTCGACGTTGTAGGTCCGTTCACACACCGAACAGGTTCGGCGCCCGGCAAGCCTCGCGATCGCGATTTCGTCCGGGATCGTGAGGCGGAGCGCCGCATGCAGCGACCGGTCCATCTCGATGAGCGTCGTCTCGAGCGACTCAGCCTGCCCGATCGTGCGAGGGAATCCGTCGAGGACGAAGCCGTCCTCGGACGCCTGGGGCGACCGGAGCGACTGGGGCGACCGGAGCGCCTCCACGAGCATCCCTACGACGACGTCGTCGGGGACCAGCTCACCCGCGTCCATGTAGGTCTTCGCCTTCCGCCCGAGCGGGGTCTCGCCACGAACGTGGGCGCGAAACATGTCTCCGGTTGCGATCAACTCGGCGTCGTAGTGGTCCGCCAGCCGGTGCGCCTGGGTCCCCTTCCCCGCCCCAGGGGGACCGAGAAGAACGATCCGCACGCCTACCTCAGGAAGCCCTCGTAGTGGCGCATCGTGAGTTGCGACTCGAGCTGCTTGTTCGTCTCGAGCGCGACGCCGACCACGATGAGGATGCCGGTGCCTCCGAACGGGAAGACCTGATTGCCGATGAGCAGGATCGCGAACGCGATGGACGGGATCAACGCGATCATCGCCAGGAACAACGACCCGGGGAGCGTGAGCCGCACGAGGATGTGATTCAGGTACTCGGCCGTCGGTTTCCCCGGGCGGATCCCGGGAATGAACCCTCCGTACTTGCGGATGTTGTCGGCGGTGTCGACGGGGTTGAAGGTGATCGCGGTGTAGAAGTAGGCGAAGAACACGACGAGCGACCCGTAGATGAAGAAGTAGGGAACGCTCGATGAGTTGAGCAGGACGTTGTTGATGAAGTTCTGGAACCACTCCGCCTGGATCGTCGAGCCGAGCAGCGTCGGCACGTAGAGCACCGACGAGGCAAAGATGATCGGGATCACGCCCGACTGGTTCACCTTCATCGGGATGTAGGTGCTCCCTCCCGATGTCATCCGCCGTCCCACGACTCGCTTCGCGTACTGGACCGGGATGCGCCGTTGACCCTGCTCGATGAAGACGACGGCGATGATCACCAGGATCCCGATCGCGAAGATGATGCCGAACTGCACGGGCCCGCCCTGGCGGAAGATGATCGTTCCTTGCGACGGCAGCTCGGAGATGATGCTCGTGAAGATGAGGATCGACATCCCGTTCCCGATCCCCCGCTGGGTGATCAGCTCGCCAAGCCACATGATGAACGCGGTCCCCGCCGTGAGGGTGAGCACCATGAGCGCCACGCGCGGCGGCGTGAAGATGCGCACCGAGCCCTGGAACTGGTTGTTGAACAGGAACACGAGGCCGGTCGATTGGATGAGCGCGAGCGTCACCGTCATGTAGCGGGTCCACTGGGTGATCTTCTTCACGCCCGCTTCACCCTGCTTCTGCCACTGCTCGAGGCGCGGGATGACGACCGTGAGCAGCTGCATGATGATCGAGGACGTGATGTAGGGAAGAATCCCGAGCGCGAACACCGCGAAACGGGTGAGCGCCCCGCCGGCGAAGAGGTTGATGAAGTTGAGGAGCCCGAATCCGGCGGTCTGGCCCGACTGCTGGATCTCGTTCAGGTTCGCGACGTTGATGTTCGGGATGGGAACGTAGGATCCGATCCGGTACACCGCGATCACGAGGATCGTGAAGAGGATCTTCGACCGGAGGTCCGGAATCCGTAACGCGTTGAGAAAGGCTCTGAACAAGGCGGCTTCCTAGTTTACAGGACTTCGGCTGTTCCCCCGGCCTGCTCGATCTTCTCCCGCGCGGTTCGGGAGAAGCCGTTCGCCTGAACCGTCAGGGCCCGGTCGATCTCCCCTCGCCCGAGCACCTTCACCGGCACGCGCTTCCTCACGAGCCCGGCCTCGGCCATCGCTTCCGGGGTGACGGTCGCGCCCGATTCGAAGCGGGCCGCGAGACGGTCGACGTTCACCGACGCCCACTCCTCTGTGTTCCGGCGCGCGAATCCGCGTTTCTTCGGGACCCGGCGGATGAGGGTCATCTGGCCCCCTTCGTAGCCGGTCCGCTTCGGGTTCCGCGCGAGGTAGCCCTTCGTCCCTCGGCCGGCGGTCTTGCCTCGACGGCCGGGGCGGCCGCGACCCACGCGGATCTTCCGCGTGCGGGCTCCGGATGCTGGCTTCAAATGGTGGAGGCGCTTCACCCCTTCACCTCCTCGATGTCGATGAGGTGACGCACCTGCTGCAACATCCCGCGGATCTCGGGGCGGTCCTCTTTGTCGACCTGCTGGCGGATGCGGCGAAGACCGAGCGCGCGAAGCGTGGCACGCTGCCTCGGCGTCGGGCCGAAGCGACTCCTACGAAGCGTCACTCGAAGCGTCGCCATCTGTTCCCTCCAACCCGGATTCCGCCCGCTGCTTCTCGATCCTCGCCGTCGCTTGGTCCATCGCCTCGATCATCGGTCTCGGGGCGATCTCCTTCACGTCCCGTTCGCGGAGCCGCGCGACCTCCTCGGGACGCTTGAGACCGCGCAGACCCTGAACCGTCGCGTGCACGATGTTGATCGGGTTCTGCGAGCCGAGAGACTTGGAGAGGATGTCCCGGATCCCCGCGCATTCCACGACGGCGCGGACCGGTCCGCCTGCGATCACGCCGGTGCCGGGGGCGGCCGGTTTCAGCAGGACGCGTCCGGCGCCGTCCCGGCCGATGGTCTCGTGCGGGATCGTCGTTCCCATGAGCGGCACCTCGAACATCGACCGTTTCGCGAGCTCGACCCCCTTCTGGATCGCCGCGGGAACCTCTTTGGCCTTCCCGTAGCCGAACCCCACCCGTCCGTTCTGATCACCCACGACGACGAGCGCGGTGAAGGAGAAGCGCCGGCCTCCCTTCACGACCTTCGCGACCCGGTTGATCGCGACGACGCGCTCCTCGAACGGGCTCTTCTCGGCGTCGTACCTTCTCAAATCCGAAGACCTCCCTCTCGGGCGCCCTCAGCGAGCGCCTGCACCCTGCCGTGGTAGAGACGACCGCCGCGGTCGAACACGGCCCGCTCGATTCCGGACTCCTTGGCCCGGCGTCCGATCAGCTCGCCGACCTGCCTGGCGACGGCCTTCTTGTCGCCGGGGACCGGGGCGATCCCGCCCTCTCGCGACGACGCCTGGAGCAACGTCCGGCCGATCTGATCGTCCACGAGCTGAGCGTAGATGTGCCGGTTCGACCGGTAGACGGCGAGGCGCGGCCGCTCGCTGGTCCCGGCGATGTCGTTTCGGACGCGACGGTGTCGCCGGACTCTTGCTGCTCGCTTTCGCTTCGCGTGAATCATCCGTGGTCTCTACCCCGCTCCCATCGCCCCGATGGCGGCCTTCCCGGCCTTCTTCCTCACGTACTCGCCTTCGTACCGGATGCCCTTGCCCTTGTAGGGCTCGGGCTTCCTGATCTTTCGGATGTTGGCGGCAACCTGACCAACCAGCTGTTTGTCGATCCCGCGCACCACGATCCGGTTCTGGGCCGGGACCTCGAACTCGATCCCTTCCGGGGGCACGACCGTCACCGGATGGGAGAACCCCACCTGGAGCTCGATGTCGCTGCCCTTCAGTTGGGCACGGTAGCCGACCCCGTGGATCTCGAGCGCCTTCTCGAATCCGTTCGTCACACCCTCGACCATGTTCGCGATGAGCGTGCGGGTGAGACCGTGGAGCGACTTGTGGCTGCCCTCGTCGGAGGGCCGGTCCACGCGAACGGCGCCGTCGTCTACCGCCACGCGCATGTCGGGATGCACGTCGCGCTCGAGGCTTCCCTTCGGCCCGGTGACGCCGACACGCATGCCGGCGACCTCGACGGTCACCCCGTCGGGGATCGCAATGGGTTGGCGTCCGATCCGGCTCATCGCATTTCTCGCAGCAACGTCACGATCTCCTCATCCTCACCACACGTAGCACACGACCTCGCCGCCGACACCCTCGCGGGCCGCCTGACGGTCGGTCATGAGACCTTTCGAGGTCGAGATGATCGCCACTCCGAGACCCCCGAGGACCCGCGGCAGGTTCCGACGGTCGACGAACACCCGGCGTCCCGGCGTGGAAACCCTCCGCAGGCCGGAGATCGCGCGCTCCTGCTCGGGCCCGTACTTCAGGTCCAGCACGAGGCTCCGCTTCGGGGACTCGCCCTCGACCCGGAAGCTCCGGATGAAGCCCTCGCGGTCGAGTACCCGGGCGACCTCTTCCTTCGCGCCCGAGTGCGGCATCTCGACTCGCTCCTTCAACGCGAGCCCCGCGTTGCGGATTCGGGCCAGCATGTCGGCGATGGGGTCCGTCATCGTCATTTGGGCATCACCACGAGGCCTTCGTGACGCCGGGGATCTCGCCCGCATGGGCGAGCTCGCGGAAGCAGATACGGCAGAGCATGAAGCGGCGGAAGACCGCACGCGGGCGGCCACAGCGCTGACACCTCGTGTATGCGCGAGCACGGAACTTCGCCCGGCGTCTCTGCTTTTCGACCAGCGCTTTCTTCGCCATCCGCTACACCGCCTCCGCCGCTTCCGGCGCTTGCTCGCGCAGCGGGAAGCCGAGCGCCCGGAGCAGCGCCTGCCCTTCGTCGTCGGTCGCCGCCGTCGTGACGATCGTTATGTCCATCCCTCGCACCTTCTCGATCTGGTCGTAGTCGATCTCGGGGAAGATGAGTTGCTCCGTTACCCCAACCGTGTAGTTGCCCTTGCCGTCGAACGCCTCGGGATCTAGACCACGGAAGTCGCGGATCCTCGGCAGCGCGGTCGAGAGAAGCCGGTCGAGAAACTCCCACATCCGGTCTCCTCGGAGCGTGACCTTGGCTCCGATAGGCGATCCCGCCCTCAGCTTGAACCCGGCGACGGAGCGCTTCGCCTTCGTCACGACGGCTTTCTGGCCGGTGATCGTGGCCAGGTCCACGAGAGCCGCGTCCAGGAACTTCTGGTCGGTGAGCGCATCGCCGATGCCCATGTTCAGCACGATCTTCTCGAGGCGCGGCGCCTGCATCGGGTTCGACCGGCCCAGCTCTTCTTGGAGCCGGGGGACGAGCTCCTCACGGAACCGCTGCTTCAGCCTGGGGACGCCGTTCTCGCTCATAGGATCGACTCGCACTTCCTGCACACGCGAACCTTCGTGTCGCCCTCGTTGCGGTGACCGACCCGCGTCCGCTGCCCGCAGGTCTTGCAGACGAGCAGGACGTTGGACGCGTCGACGAACAGGTCGACGTCGATGATGCCCCCCTGCTGGCGCTTCCTAGACGGCCGAGCCCCCTTCTTGTGTCGCGCGACCCCCTCGACCATGAGGCGACCCTCCTTCGGGAGGACCTGCACGACGCGCCCGCGACGGCCGCGGTCCTTCCCGGAGATGACCTCCACCTCGTCGTCCTTGCGAATCCCGAGTCCCGCCACCGTCTTAGAGCACCTCCGGCGCGAGCGAGATGATGCGCATGAACCGGCGCTCTCGAAGCTCCCGGGCGACGGGGCCGAAGATGCGGGTGCCGCGCGGCTGGCGCTGCTCGTTGATCAACACGACGGCGTTCTCGTCGAACTTGATGTAGGACCCATCGGTGCGGCGCTTCTCCTTCGCGGTGCGAACGACCACCGCCTGGACGACGTCGCCCTTCTTCACCGGTGCGCCCGGGAGGGCGTCCTTCACCGTGCCGACGATCACGTCGCCGATGCGCGCATAGCGGCGGGAGGACCCACCCAACACGCGAATGCACAGGACCTCCTTGGCCCCCGTGTTATCGGCCACCTTGACCCTCGATTCGGCTTGGATCACCTATTCGGCCCTTCCATGATCTCCACGACGCGCCAGCGCTTCGTCTTCGAGAGCGGGCGCGTCTCGACGACCCGCACGCGGTCCCCGACTTTCGCTTGGTTCGCCTCGTCGTGCGCGGTGAGCTTGGCCGCCTTCGTCACGA
>JBOGWA010000052.1:0-4169 GCA_050693155.1 Actinomycetota bacterium
TGTACGGCTAGCGTACCGTCGTACCTTCGTACTTGGGGACGAGCGCATCGGCAAGCAATCGGAGCGGATCGATGTTCGCCCGGTAGTACACCCACCGTCCGCGCCGCTCTCGGTCGAGCACTCCGGCCTCGTGAAGCACTTTGAGGTGATGACTCACGGTGGGCTGCGAGAGGCCGATGGGTTCGGTGAGATCGCAGACGCAGCACTCACCGTTCGGTTGGGAGGCGATGAGACTGACGAGCCGCAGACGAGCCGGGTCGGCCAGCACTCTGAGCGCACGGGACAGGCGGTCGGCCTCCTCGTCATCGAGCGGCGCGCCGAGCAGTGGGGGACAGCAGTCTTCGATGAGGCGAATCTCCTTCACGGGCATAATATTGACAGCGATCGATGATTCCCGCCACCATTCGAAGCGCAGATGAGCGCTGAGATCCCCGAGGTCCTCTTCGTCTGCGTCCACAACGCGGGGCGAAGCCAGATGGCGGCGGCGCTGCTCGAGAAGCATGCGGGCGGGCGCGTCCGCGTGCGGTCGGCCGGTAGCGAACCGGCAGACGCGCTGAACCCGGCCGTCGTCCAGGCAATGCAGGAAGCCGGTATCGACATCTCCCGGGAGACCCCCAAGGGACTCACCGACGACGCCGTCCGAGAGGCCGATATCGTCATCACGATGGGCTGCGGGGACGCCTGCCCCGTTTACCCGGGCAAGCGATATATCGACTGGGATCTCCCGGACCCGGCGGGGAAACCGGTGGAGGAAGTGAGGCCGATCCGCGATGAGATCGAGGGGCGCGTCAAGCAGCTGCTGGATAAGCTCGTCTCCCCAGCCCGTTGAACGAGGGGTCGGCGAGGAGGAGACTCCCGTCCGTTCGATGAACCTTCCAGCCGAGGTGGGCGTAACCAGCCGCAATCGCATTCGCACATTCCGCCGCGGCGCCATAGTCCTGGCGCTTCTCGTCGCGGCCGTTGGCTCGATCGCTCCCGGTTCGGCGTCGGGCGGAGAACGGTCGACGACCGGGGACGTCTGGAAACAGTTCCTAGCCGACAGGACGGAGTTGCTCGAGAGCTTGGCCCCGGCCTTTGTCTCCTGCTTCCAGCGGCGCGACTCTCTGATCGACCCACTCAGTCCGATCTTCCACGGCTGCATCGACTGGCACTCGGCCGTTCACGCGGCGTATTCGCATCACATGCTCTATCACCGGACCGGCGACGAGGAGTTCCTGAACCTCGTCGAAGAACAGATTGCCCCCCAGGGCATCTCGCTCATTCCGGCCGAGCAGGTCTACGAGCAGGTGAAGGCCCCCGACTACCCGCTGACCGAGAACCCGTACGGCTTCGGCTGGTTCCTCATCCTGGCGCGGGAACGGGAGCTCGCGACGGGAGAGAGAGACTTCCGGGAGATGGCCGCCTTTGCCGCAAGCCAGCTCGTCTCGTGGTTCGATACCCGCGCGTCGGAAGGCGATGCCCAGACCTTCATCCTGGACCGGAGACATCCGAACTACAGCTGGTCGCTGATCAACCTCGACGTGTGGGCGCGGTACACCAAGGACCGCGTGCTGCTCGCCGCCGTTCGCGATGCGAGCAAGCCATTACTCGACCCGGCCCTCGACGATCTGTGCCCCGTGAAGACGGATCTCGCGCCAACCGCGACGGGGTTTCAACCGGCGTGCCTCATGCGCCTCGCCGCAGTGGCGCACATTCGTGGTGAGCGGGTCGAGAGGTGGGTGAAGGACCGGCTCCCGAAGCGCACGTACATCCCCCCGATCGCGGAGCCCAGGGATTGCCACGCGGGTGGTCTCAACTTCACCCGCGCGTTCGCCCTCTACCAGATCTACCTGGCGACAGGAGACACGCGGTACCGAGACAACTACGTTGAGCTCATCCGCTACCACGTCGGTCGCCCGGAGCTCTACACCGGGGAGATGTATTTGGGGAACCCCGACTACCTCTGCTTTTCGCATTGGGTCTCACAGATGGGCGTGCGCGCGATTTCGCTTTCGTACGAGTAGCCGGCGCTAGGTCGCGGCGAACCGGCGAACAAGAAGACGAAATGACCGAAGGCCTCCTTATTCACTCGCTAGCGGCGATCGACGAGGAGGCTTTGGGCGCCCGACCCGAGGCGACCCCGCTCGTCCCACAGGATGCTGTTGGCGAGTCCGATTCCCTCGGGGCCGATGCGCGTCTCGGCGTCGAGCAAGACCCATTTCCCTTCGGGCATCCGAGCGAGGTGCACTGTGAGTTCGGTGTTGATGAACAGGTACTCGGTGAACGGCAGTGTCCAACTGATGCCGTTGCCGGAATCGGCAACAACGAGCACGCGCGTGAGCGGGGAGGGCTCCTCACCTGGCAGAAGCGGTACTCGCATGCGCATCCAGACCGCCGCAGGGCCCGGCTCCAGAAGTCTGGCGTCCGTAGGGCGCCACTCCACCGCGTTGAAGTAACTCGGTTGCCAGGGGGGTGCGAACGGAGGCAGGTCGGTAGTGGCTTCAAAGAGGGTCGCTTGCGTCCGCTCTGCGGCAACTTCGTCGCTTTCCCCCGCGCGAATCCGCCAGGCGCTGGCCTGGGCGATCGGCCCCTCGTCGTTGGACATCCTGGCCTCGACGTATTGCGATCGTCTGGTCGAGTGCGTCACATGGGCTTCGAGGCGTAGTGGCGTCAGCGGGACCGGACGGAAGATCTCGATCGTGAACCTCGCGACGCGGAGCTCGGATTCGTGCGGAAGGGCTTCGATCGCACGCCCGAGGAGGGCAGCCGGCGGCCCTCCGTGTTGGGCGTCCGGACTCCAGGGACCTCTCGTGAATTCCGTGGGGATGAAGCGGTCGCCGTCGGGGACGTAGAAGGCGTCGGGCACGCGCGCAGACTAGCCGAGCCCGTTACTGCTGCTGGATCTCTCTCGAGGACTGTTCCGCCTTCTTCTCATCGAAGGCCTTGACGGTTGCAAGGAATTGCTCGGTCAGCGACGCGTCCTGGTCGCCCAGTTTCCGAAGCGCCCGCCCGTACACCACGCCCGACTGCCGGTTCATCTCGACGGCGGCCATCATGACCTCCATCATCTGGAGGTTTTCCTGGAGGTATTCCGGGCTCTGTGCCTCGGTGGAGGGAGAAGGGCGGAACCTTGTGGCGCGTTCCATCACCTCGTCGGCTGCCTTGATCATGTCCGGCGCCATGGCCGTGTATTTCGAGATCTGTTCGCTCACGTCACCGAGCGCCCGGCGCAAGGGTTCGATGGCATCCGGGCTGCCCAGGTTCCCGAGCGCTTCGGCGGCCTTCGTCCGCGTCTCGAACCGCTCGAACGCGGGGCTGACTCCTTCCCCTTCGTAGGCAAGGGCCGCAAGCAGACCGTTCACGTCGCCCTTCTTGATGAGCTTCTCAATCTTTGGCTTGCCCATGCCAAGCATCATGGGCAGAGCGGACGGATCCGGTCAACCTGGCTACCGGCCTGGAACACCGCCTCCCGGCGATCGAGGAAGGACTCGAGCCCCTCCGTGGGCTGGTTGGGCACGGTTGGACTCCTCTCTTGTCGGGTGGGCTGGTATATACATCAACGAATGGAGGTCAAAGAGCTCGGCCACATCGTCCTGTACGTGCGAGATCTGGATCGATCCCGTCGCTTCTACCGCGATGCGCTCGGATGGACGGAGATTGCATCGGACGAGCATCAGATGGCCATGTTCTCGTCCGGACGCACCCATCACGAGTTGCTGTTGCTTGAGGTGGGGGAGGAAGCCGCTCCAATCCCCGAGGGTCGCCGCGTGGGCATGTATCACTTCGGGCTGAAGATCGGAACGACCGATGACGAGCTTCGCGAGGCCATGACGAAGCTGGTTGATGCCGGCGCAACCGTGATGGGCTCCGCGGATCACGGAGTGACCCACAGCCTCTACATCGCCGACCCCGACGGGAACGAGATCGAGCTGTACATCGACGTCCAACCGGAGACCTGGCGCGAGAACCCGCAAGCGATCCTCTCGCCGGTCCGTCCGCTCCGGCTGTAGAGTCCGGGCGAATGGCTCGATCTCGATCGCTGCCCGCGCTCGGCCTCATCGTGATGCTCGCCATTTCAACTCTTGCCCCCGGTGCGACGGCCGCCAAGCCCGCGAAGACCAAGTACTACGACCTGAAGAAGGCTCCCGATCCCGGAATTACCGGAGCCGAGATCATTGCCGGCCTTGAGC